>CAMHKW010000041.1 GCA_946185835.1 uncultured Bacteroidales bacterium | reverse complement strand
AGTAAACTGTGAACTTCATTTAAACTCCATAATACAAAAAAGAAGGTGTGCCAATATAGTTTTGACACACCCTCCTCTTTTTATGTCTTTTTTATAACCACGTGATATCGAGGGTGTAATCGTCGCCGTCATAGACGCAGCCGTCGCTGTACTCGTGGCCTTCGATCTCGGTGTACATATGGACGGGTTGGTCGGGCGTGAGGTAGTACTTGCGTTCGTAGAACGAGAGCACGATGAGGTCCTTGGTGATCCGTACGATCTCGTAGTTCCAGAAGCCCCGCACGTCCAGTTTGCCGAGTTTGGCAATGCGGTCCTCTTCCGTATATTCCCAGTCCCTGCTGCCGGAGATGGACCAGTGTTTATGGCCGGCCTTGAGATGGATATGTATCTCGCCGTCGAACGACTCTTCGGGCACGAGGCAGCCATTATGGAAAAGGCCCTCATAACGCGCGTTATCGTGGTAGGCATCGCCGACGAGGACGCCCTGTCCTTCGGGTCTATTATCGGCTATCTCACCATCGTAGATGAACTCACGACCTTTGTATTGGATATGTCCGTCGGTCCAGACGAACGCGTCCATCGTCTCGTCATAACCGAGGGGATGGGGTAGGCGGACAAAGGTCGAGGCGCGCAGGTCCCGCACCCATTCTTTGGCCTCGATACACGCGCCGTTCTCCCATCGTTCGTCGCGGCATTGCGCCGTCTGGGCATTATGGAAAACGGAGTAACCGTCGTAGGGCAGCAGCCCCTTTGGCACGGCGCTGTAGAAATAATCGCGGGAGTCGCCGTTCGGCGCATAGACGACGGATTCGATAGACGGCGCGTAGATGCTATTATCGTAATTGTTTGTCTCGATCTTTCCGCCCTGCTGAATGATCTGCCATTCGCCGTCTTCGTCCTTTAGGACGACGGTCAGTTTGAGCAGTTCGTCACCGCGGGACTCGTCCAGTTCGTAACGCACCAGTTCGAGAGGTTTGGCAGGCGTCTGTTCTTCGCCTTGGTACCAGAGTTTGAAAGTGGGTTGGGGCGTGAGGAAAAGTTCAACACCGCTCTTGGCGCCGTAGAACATCGCGATCGACTGCGTGCCGTCGGGATGATGGACGCGGAAGAGACCCTTGAGCGGGAAAGGCGAGTTGTTGGTGCCGGTCTCGATCCAAGCCTCGTCGATGTAGGCGCCGTCGGCAAAGGTATACCGACCGTGAGCCGTATAGGCTTTGTTGTTGATACTCTGATAACTAAGGTTAAACCAACCTTTAAAGAAATCGCCGTTGGGGTAGGTCACTTGGCCTTCACCGATCGGGCCTTCGAGTTCCTGGCGGATTATATCGGCGAATTGCCATTCTCCGCAATAAACTGGTTTTGCTTCCATGGTGCCAAAAAATATTTTCGAGGGCAAAATTACAACATTTTTTTTGAAATACACAAGTTTTTTTTCAAAAAGACCAAAAATGTTCCAAAAATATTTGTATATTTCAAATATTTGTAGCTTTGCAGCCGATTACTGACGAAATTTATAAAAAAAAGTAATTTTCGTCAGTAGAAATGAATTGCTTTTTGCATTGATTTTTCCCCCGAAAGGAGAAAGTAAGAGGGTGTGTCAAAAAGCAGACACGCCCTCTTTCTGTTTTATGTAGGATTGTTGGTAAAAAGGATTAAAAGTTGTCAGAGGTTAAACTAAAGCAGTGAGCGTTATGATAAATTTCTCGCCCAAGCTGTTCCCTTGTCTAAAAGTATGTCAAAAGCCGTGAAAACAGCCTTTATGCAACGTCATGGCACATAGTTGCAGCCATTTTCTTGAGATTGAATGCGATAGCAAAGAATGCAAAGTCCATCATGATTTTGTCTTTGCCAAAATTGTTTGTTTTTTTAGGAGTAAACTGTGAACTTCATTTAAACTCCATAATACAAAAAAGAAGGTGTGCCAATATAGTTTTGACACACTCTCTTTTTTGTGCCTGTGCAGTATGTGTGGTGCACCATAACAGGCGCCTTGGCGGGCACCGAAATGTTATTTCTATGCCGCAAGCAACTCGTTATATCGCTCGATGAGGCGGTCGTGACGAATGAAGCCGTAGATTGCCACTATCATGGCGCCAATCAAATCTAAGATGAGGTCGCCCATGGTGTCGACCAACGCGTCATGACCACACAGAGGAACGTCCTCGGCGGTGAAGATAGAACCCGTGGTCGAGGCCATAAACTGCTGAGTGTTGGTACCCATCAGCGAGTCGTAGCTGAACTCGATAATCTCCCAACAAGCACCTACGCCAAGTGAGAACATAACGAGGAAGAGCGACAAGAAATAGCGGTTGAGGTATATGTACTTGTCGTTCTCTGCCATGATGATATGAATAAGCCACAACGCTATCATCGACAGCATGATGCCCGACTCGGCATGCAGCAACTTGTCCCACCACCAGAAACGACCGTAGAGGTCCATGCCATCGCCAAGCACAAGTGCCGAGAAACAGAAGATGACGATGAACACCGAAAGCGGCCATGGCACCTCTATCTTCATCCTCAGACGCATGAAATAAGGCAGGCGGAGGATGATGAGCATGGCTACGTATTGCAAGCCGCGGAAGGTAATCTCCGTCCATGTCTTGTCGTTGCGAACGGCTAAGTAGGTGATGTTGATGACGGCAAGCAAAGCCGTGACAATAAAGAGAATGAGGTTGGCTTTGTGAAGCTTCGGCTGGGGTGAGATGAGGTTGTTTTTACTCATGGGTGCGTGAGTGATTAGAGTTTAGTGTTTGGTGTTTAGAGTTTAGAGTTTTGTGCATCGGGTACGCCGGTTTGTAACCGGCGGCAGTGTCGCTATGCGTTACACCGGCGTACCCATGCTAACGTTACAGACTTACCTTGTAGGTCTTGACTCTGTTCTGCTTGCTTATATGCACGAGGTATAGTCCGCGTGGCATACTCAGTTGCATGTCGCTGCCATCGCTTACTCTCGACAGCAGTAGCTGACCGTTGGCGGCAAACACTTGCAGCAGAGCGTTATGCTCGAGACCTTCGATGACGATATTGCCATTGGCAACATAGCAGTCGGTGGAGGTGAACTCAACGAAATGAGTGCCCGTCCAGCCTTCTTCGGTGAAGAACACGCCCTCTTCGGCTTCGGCACCATCGGGGGTGACGGTGAAGTAATACATCTGGAACGGCTCCAGACCCGTGACGCGGTGCTCAAGCACCTCTCCTACTGCCATCGGATAGCCTTCGACAGAGGTCTTTACCACTACTTCGCCGCCGCTGACAATCTTCACATGATTGACGTATGCGCGTTTCTTGCTCTCTGCTGTAGAGATGACAACCGCCGTCTCGTCGGTAGCGCTGAAGTCCATCTGATATTCAGCGTACGAAGCCGTCAGGGTGAACTCCTGCTTCTGCGAGCCTACTGTGACGACAACGGTAGTCTGGTCGTTACCATATTGCTTGGCGGTGAAGTATACTTTTCCGCCTGCGGTGAGGTCGAGTCCGCTGTATGTTATCGAACCTGTTTTGCTGCCCGAGCCGAGACGTATGCAGTTGCCTTCGCCGTCTTTCTCGTTGTAGGCGGTGTAGCCATCGGTCTTGTGCTTGCTCCCGTCAGCGAAGTCGTCTTCGAGCAAGTCCACCTGTTCTTCACCATCGCCTTCTGTCGACTTGGTGTATACGTCTACCGTGTAGCTGTTGAGCTTGGCATCGGTCCAATGTAGCACTGCCGAGTTCTCGTGAACGTCGCTGACGGGCAACAGGCGGAACTTGTTCTCTTTAGGGTCTTGCGGGTCTTGCGGATCGGTAGGGTCCGTCGGATCGCTCGTGCGACAATTCTCAAGTTCGGCAAGATTGATAGCCTGACCTTGTTTGTCGCCCCATATATATTCGGCAAGGCAGGGGTAGTCGATAAACGGGTTACGGTTTTTCTGGGCAGCATAAATCGCTTCGTTGCGGTCGAGTTCTTTCTGCGAGACAGGGTCCTGACGGTGCCATTTCAGAAACAAGCTAACGGCATAACTCGTCAGTCCGGCTTTCTTGCCGTATGTGAATACCTTCTCTCCCTCGGGACTTTGTGTAAAGTCGCGGTCATAGTAGCATGCCACCATGTAAAAGTAGCTGCGTGCGAAGTCGCCTTTGTATTGGTCGTCGGGTTCGAAGACCTTGCCCGAAAAGCCCGAGAAGGTCGACGTCCCAAGTTTGCCCAACGAACGGCTGTCGAGACGTGTACCGTTGGCGCATTCGCCAAACGGATAGTTGCCGCGCTGGTTGTTGACATAGCCATCGGTCGGCACTACATGGAAGGCATCCGACACCATAGGCTTGGCCTTGCCAAACCACGACTGCGGAATAGAGTGCTCGCGGTTGTAGCACTGGCATACCTTCGAATAACTACCGCATTTGTTCTTGTTGTGCTCGAAGGTACAGGTCGAGTACATGTCCCACACCTTGCCATCGGCAGTGTTGTCGGATGTCTCGTACAGCTCGTATAGAGCGTCGTAGCTTACTGTAGTGTGAGGACCTACGATGCCAAATAAGGCAGTGAGGATGGCATCAGCGCCACTCTTGTTGTCGACGGCACTATAATAGCCCGTCGGTGCTCCTGCGTATGCCGACAAACTGGCAACGCACATAGCAATGATGAAGAAGTTGAGTTTTTTCATGATGGTATTTGGTTTGAAGATGTTTAGAGTCGATTGAAGTTTAGTGTTTAGTGTTGATAGTTTAGAGTGTATGGGTACGCCGGTTTCTGACCGGCGGCGGTGCGTGTTGATAGAAGTTTATGCAAAGATCTCTTCGGGGTATTGTATGTCGGTTAGCAGTAGTCCTTGTGCGGGTGCCGACTGCCCGGCTGCTGTTCGATGGTGGCGTTCAATGATATTGCCGAATTGTTCGATGCTCATCTTATGTGTTCCCACGTCTAATAGTGTCCCTACTATAGCTCGCACCATGTTCCTCAGAAAGCGGTCGGCGGTGATAGTAAACACATAATGTCCCGGCTCAAGTTGTGACCATCGTGCGTAACTGACATCGCATAAGGTGGTCTTGACGTCGGTATGCAGCTTGCAAAACGAGGCGAAGTCGTGCGTCTGTGTCAGCAATGCGGCCGCTTGGTTCATCAGGTTATAGTCGAGGTCGGAGCGAACCCTTGTCGCATAACGGTTGAGGAACACATCCTTATGGTCGACCACATGGTATTGGTAAGTCCTACTTATGGCATCGAAGCGGGCATGGGCGGTGTCTTGTACTTTCACTATCCTTCGTATGGCGATGTCGGCGGGCATAAAACTGTTCAGACGTAACGCGAGTCGGTCGAGTTGCGCTGTGTCGTAGTCGGCTGCCGCATCGAAATGCGCCACCATCATAGCGGCATGCACACCCGTGTCGGTACGCCCTGCACCCGTCAAGGCTGTAGGGCACGACAATATTGTGCTAAATGCCTCTTCCATAGTCTGCTGAACGCTCGTGCCGTTGGGCTGACGCTGCCAACCATGGTAGTTGCTGCCGTCGTATGAGAAATAGACAAAGTAACGCATATATCAGATGTTAGACCGCTTCGCTGTCAGGTATCGTTCGATGGCATTGTTGATGTCGGGTGCAAGCCGGCAACGATAGGCTATCGCCACAAAAGAGCCTAACAGCAGACATGTACGTAGTATCGTATCGAACCATATATTGTCTATCATTGGTGTTAAGTACCGAATCCATAGAGTGTTCAGAATAAGCACCACTGCCATCATCACTGCTATCAGCCCGTGCGACTTCGACAGCGGACTGATGCCTACCGCAAAACGTAAGACCAGCAGCAGACCTATGTAGTATATGATATGGCTGAGCAGGGGCGAAAGAGCTGCACCCGCTAAGCCCATGGTCGGTATCAGTATGTTATTCAGAACAATAATCGTTATCGTCAGTAAGAACGAGAATACCAATGTTAAATAATAGTATTGCGAATAGCTGATGGTTGGAATGACGATGTTCAGTGAGGTTATTATCAGTTGCGTAAGGCATAGTATGAATACTATATCTCGTGCCACGGCATAGGTGGCACCATTAGGCAGGATATAGAATATAAGGTCTATGTTAAGCCAGATGGCAAGCATGATACATGCACCTACCAGCATCAGGCTCACCGACACCTGTCGTAGCAGGTGCCCGGCTTGCTGCATGTCGTTTTCCTTCATGGCTTGTGCTATCTGTGGCTGCACCACCGCCGACATCGAACGCGACGGAATCGACACCATCACCGCCATGTTGAACGCTATGGTGTATATACCAGTGTAGTCTAATCCCATCTTCGCCGACACCATAAACGAACTGAGCAGAGGTGCAAACACCGATGCCGCTGCCGACACCACAAGCAACGTAGTGTACCGGTAGTACGACACCCTCAGCTCGCGACTCGGGTAACTCAGCTCGGGGCGGAAACTGACATGCTCGGTCAGCACAAGGTAACAGATATTGAGCAACGCTGCCACAGCATACATCACGCACAACCCAACAACGAAGCCGTTGAGAGAAAGCACGTCGAATGCGTAGAGCAGGTATAGCGCAAGCAGCATCACACGAACTAAAAACTCCCGAACCACTGAGCGAGGGAAGACGGTGCGCATCAGTACCGTCGACGAGGTCTCGAAGACCATCTGGTAGAGCATGAAGAAGGCTATGGGCAGTACCATGTAGTAGTAGTCGACAAACAGCTGCGACTTCTCCGAGAAGTATGCCTCAATAGGTACTTTACATGCCAAGTAGATACAAGCGAAGATACAGAACCCCGCGAACGGAATCACTATCGTCCAGAAGAAAAAACCGTGATAGGGGTCTGAGGTCTGCCGACTGCTGTCAGCTTGTGTGCCGCCCTCACCGCCTGCTGAGCGGTCGGAGAAATATGGGAAATAGCGTATTATCGACGACGAAGTGCCTAATTGCGCCAAACCGATGAACAGAGTGGCGGCGTCGATAAGAACGCGCGCTAAACCTATCTCTTCGGCTGTCAGAAAACGTGTCAGCACAAAGAAGGTAGTCACAACACCCACACCCACACCTAAGTAGGTCCAGATAGTGCCTCTTACACTCTGTTTCGCTATTATGCCCATCAGTTACCTAAATAATGCAAATGCCTTATAACGCAAAAGAGATGGTGAGCAGTTAACTCACAACATCTCTTTTACCTGCTCGCTCGTGTTATTCTTTCTCTGCCTCAGGCTTAACGATGTCGATAAGTTCGATGTCGAAGATAAGCATCGAGAACGGAGGTATCTTGCCGGCGCGGCGACTGTTGTAACCCAATTCGTAAGGGATATACACTTTATATTTCGAGCCTACGGGCATGAGTTGCAGCACTTCTACCCAACCCGGAATGACTTGTGTCACGCCGAAGGTCGCAGGTTGCTTGCGTTCTACCGAGCTGTCGAAGACGGTGCCGTCCATCAACGTACCATGATAGTGAACGGTGACACGGTCGTTGGCTGTGGGGCGCGGACCTTTGCCTTGTCTGACAACCTTATACTGCAGTCCGCTCTCGGTCACTACTATGTCGTTGCGCTTGGCGTTCTCGGCAAGGAAGGCTTCCTCGGCTGCAATACGATCGGCTGCTTCTTCTTTGTCAAGAGCTGCCTGCTTGGCAGCTTTCTCTTCTTGTGCGGCTTGCATAGCGGTATTGATATATTTGCCGGCTCTTTCTGAATTGATATTGGTGGTGTCACCCCACATACCATTGACAAAGCCCTGACGGAAAACAGGATACTTGAGTTTTATGCCCTCAATGTCAAGAAGCGTATTATTAGCTTCCATCTGTTTGAGCTGCTTGCCGAAGTTGGTGAACATCATCATCTCCTGGAAGTGCAGGGTGGGGTGCTTGAGTCCCTCTTCTAAGTTAGCCAACACTCCGCTGATGGCTTCGTCGCGGTTGATATCGGGTGCCGAGAGGATGTGATTGTATACGTCTGTGCCGTTCAGATAGCCGAATGCGTAGTTGATACTGTCGAGCTCGCTCTTCAGCACTACAGGTTTCACCTTCGTTACCACCGAACCCTTGATGGGCTTAAGCGGCTCACCTTCTTCAGGGTGAGAGGCTTGTACCTTCGAACGCAAGAATGCGTCGGCAACACTACGATCCATAATGGTGGTGTCGTTGTATAAACCATTGGTGAAAGCCTGCAACATTATCTTCTGGTTAACGCGCCAACGAGGATTGCTGTTGATGCCTTTCTGACCATTATATGCAATGAATGCGCCGATGTTGTAGCCGGCTTCTTCGTACTGCTTTTTCTCGGCGTCAGAATAGCCTTTGTCAATAGCGTCGGTCATCTCTTTTACGTCGTCTTTCGTAACTTTCTTCTGGTAAACACTGTTTGCCAGATAGTCGCCATTGCCGTACCCCAATGCGTAGCTCAAACTGTCAGCTTTGTTTTCAAGGGTGATGTTCTTTACTTTGTACGTGTTCGAACACGAAATCATTGCCATGCAGGCAATAATCAAGAATGATGTCTTTTTCATTTTTTTTGTTTGTATTGTTGAATTGTTATTTCCTGAGTTCTCAGTCTCTGTGTCGGCATTATTCTATGCCTAACAGCTCTACGGTGAAGATAAGTGCCGAGTAAGGCGGAATCTGCTCACCGGCTCCGCGTGCTCCGTATGCAAGCTGATAGGGTATATAGAGTTTATATTTCGAACCTATCGACATGAGTTGCAGACCTTCTGTCCAACCGGGTATGACCTGATTAAGAGCAAACGAGATAGGCTCTCCCCTACGGTAAGAACTGTCGAAAACGGTGCCGTCGATAAGGGTACCTTCGTAGTGTACCTTCACCGTGTCGGTGGCTCGCGGCTTCTGACCTAATGTCGACTCTATAACCTCGTATTGCAGTCCCGACGCCGTCGACTTCACACCTTCACGTGTGGCGTTGGCTTTCAGAAATGCTTCACCCTCAGCTTTCTGTGCCGCCGACACCTTCTCCTTCAGGTCGGTGAAGAATGTGTTGAGCAGACGCTGTGCTTCTTCGTAACTCACTTGCGGCTTATTGCCCTCGATAACGTCTTTGATACCTTCTGTCAGCGACTCGTAATCAAGCTGTTTGATGCCGCTCGACAATAAATTATGCCCAATCGAAAGACCGAGCGAATAGATAGTCTTGTCCATTTATATTTGTGTTTTGTTAATGCGTAGTTGTACTTGCAGCTGCAAAAATAATATATTTTCTACAAACGGCAAAATAATATCAGCATTTGTAAGTCGTATTTGACACTTATGCCGAAAAATTTGTCGGAATCGATAAAAAATCGTACCTTTGCAAGGGAATTTTTTTTAGACCGCTTCGCTGTTAGATGTGTGTGGGTACGCCATTCCAAAATTCATGAATAATTTTTGGCTAATTAATTATAATTTGTGTTCAAAATGACCGCTTCGCTGTTAGATTTGAAAATTATAACAAACTGTAAATATATACCATGACTACAGACATGCAACATGTGGTAGTACGTTTCTGTGGCGACTCAGGCGATGGCATGCAGCTTACAGGCAATATGTTATCGTCGATATCAGCCATCCTCGGAAACGAAATCTCCACTCTTCCCGACTTCCCCGCTGAGATACGTGCCCCGCAAGGTACTCTTGGTGGTGTGAGCGGCTTTCAGGTAAACCTCGGAAGCGGAGTCTTTACTCCCGGCGACCAAGCCGACGTGGTGGTTGCTATGAATGCCGCTGCACTCAAAGTGTGCGCCTTAGGCTCGAAATTCAGTCTACCCGGAGCCGTGTACAACGCACACGACTCCTACTTCAAACCCAATGCCATCATCATCGTCGATGTCGACAGCTTCACTGACAAGGATCTGCAGAAAGCTCTCTACCAAACCGACAACCCCTTTACCGAGCTGGCTTTACCCGAGTCGGTGCAGGTGATACCGGTCAAACTCACTGAGCTTACCAAGGCATCGTTGCAAGACCTGCAACTCGACAACAAGACCGTCCTCAAAAGCCGCAATATGTTCGCACTCGGACTCACATGCTGGCTACTCAACCGACCTATCGACAAAGCAGTAGAGTTCCTCGAGGGTAAGTTCGCCAAGAAACCCGCACTGATAGCACCCAACGTCAAAGTCCTAACCGACGGCTTCAACTATGGCGCTAACCTGCACCTGAATATCAATACGGTGAATGTAGAAAAGGCAGATGACCTCCCTCACGGACGCTATACCTCTATCTCCGGCAACAAAGCCACGGCATGGGGACTGATAGCCGCTTCGCATAAGGTCGGCAAACGCCTCTTCCTCGGCTCGTATCCCATCACCCCCGCTACCGACATCATGCAAGAACTTGCAGCTCGCAAAGACATGGGCGTCATGGTGGTGCAGGCAGAAGACGAGATAGCCGGAGTGTGCACCGCCATTGGTGCCTCCTTCGCAGGCGACCTGGCAGCCACCTCTACCTCCGGTCCCGGGCTGTCGCTCAAGAGCGAAGCCATCGGACTCGCTGTCATGGCAGAACTGCCACTCGTCGTCATCGACGTACAACGGGGCGGACCATCTACCGGACTGCCTACCAAGACCGAACAGACCGACTTGCTGCAAGCCCTCTACGGACGCAACGGCGAAAGCGAAGTGGTGGTGATAGCTGCTTCTACATCAGCTAACTGCTTCAACTACGCCTACGAGGCTGCAAGACTCGCCTTAGAAAATATGACCCCAGTCATACTACTTACCGACACCTATCTGGCTAACGGTACTTCCCTGTGGCGAATACCTCAACTCAGCGAACTCAAAGACATACGGGTGGCTTCCGTACCCGAGGAGTTACGGGGTAAGTATAATCCCGCCCTGAGAGACCCTCAGACCTCCGTCAGATATTGGGCAACACCCGGAATGAAAGGCTTCGAACATCGTAATATCGGACTCGAACGGGATGCGCAGAGAGGCACTATCTCAACCAACCCCGAAAACCACGAAGCAATGGTTATGGCACGGCACAACAAGATCTGGCAAGTGGCAAACACTATCCCCGACCTGCAGGTGCAAGCCAACATCGACAGCGACACGCTGCTCGTGGGATGGGGCTCGACAGAAGGACACCTACATGCCGCAGCTCTCGAACTCAACTGCGCACTCGCACATTTTAACTACATACACCCGCTGCCTAACAACACTCACGACACGCTCAGTCGATACCGGCGTATAGTGGTGTGCGAACTCAATAGCGGACAGTTCGCTACATACCTCAGAAGTCAAATGCCCGATATCATTCTCTTACAGTATAACGAGATAACCGGACAACCATTCTCGGTAGAACGAATAGTGGAATATGTAAAAGGTATAAAACAGTAACCCCCTGTCAATTATGGAAGCTCAAGAATTCAAATCCGACCAATATGTACGTTTCTGTCCCGGCTGCGGCGACCACGCCATCACCATGGCATTGCAGAAGGCTATGGCGCAAGTGGGAGTGCCGACACACCAAGTGGCAGTGATTTCGGGAATAGGCTGCTCAAGCCGTATGCCACATTATATCAATACCTACGGATTCAATACCATCCATGGGCGTGGCGCCGCCATCGCTACCGGCGTTAAGACCTCACACCCGGAGTTGTCGGTATGGCAGATGACAGGCGATGGCGACTGCTTGGCGATCGGAGGAAACCACTTCATACACTCGCTCAGACGTAATGTAGACCTCAATATATGCCTCTTCAACAACCGTATCTATGGTCTTACCAAAGGGCAGTATTCGCCCACCTCACCACGCGGGTTTGTCAGTAAGTCGTCGCCTTACGGAACAGTAGAACGACCTTTTATACCTGCCGAACTGGTCTTAGGCGCGCGAGGAACGTTCTTCGCACGGACACTCGACGTCGACATGCCCACTACCGTGCACTGTATGGTTGAGGCACATCAGCATAAAGGTGCCAGCGTGGTAGAGTGCCTTGTCAACTGCGTCATCTTCAACAACGGAACACACTCATGGCTCGCCGACCGCGACACCAGAGCCGACCGTAGTATCATTCTCGAACATGGCAAACCTATGATATTTGGGAAAGACAGAAACCGCGGACTCGTGCTCGACGGCTGGAATCTCAAAGCCGTGACCATCGGTCAAGATGGCGTCAGCGCCGACGATATACTCGTGCACGATGCCACCATCGCCGACCCGACACTACACCTCAAACTCGCACTCATGGGACAGCCCACCGAAGCCGGCATACAACCCGACGACCTGCCTATAGCACTCGGCGTGATACGTAACGTGACGGAACAGACCTACGATGAGGCCGTCAACCGACAAATAGAAGAGGTCAGAAAAGCAGCTAAGGTGCACACCTTCGACCAACTGACCTCAACACTCGAACAGTGGGAGATTTAATAATTCCGGCATTCAGGTATTCCGGCATCCCGGCATTCCGGCATCCCGGCATCCCGATTTCCCGATTTCCCGAAAATCAGTATTCCCGATTCGGATTCTTGGGGAACCAGCCCCGTTCCACTCGACGTTTCTGCTGAAAAAGCTCGTGTATGCCCCACAGAGCTGAAAAGGCGAAGATGCCCAGAAAAACAGAGAGGTAGGTGTTGCTTACAAATAGCGAGCCGGCAATGCAACCAAGCCCGACGAGCAGAAACGCCCACCAGCAACGAGTGCCAAAATAGTACTCGGCTTTGATGACGATGGGGTGCCACATACCTATGCAAAGAAAAGCACCCATACCCAAAATAATACCTTCGAAATTGATATCCATAATATTTGCATTTTTATCTGTTAATTCCCAAATCGGTCGAGCAACGGATAAGGGTTAATAGTATACCACTTCTCCTATTTTGCTGTCGAGAAGTGTAATCTTATGTCGCTCGGCTATCTGCCGAGCTACACTGTCCGGCTCGCTCCACTTGTGTTTGGCAAGGGCGAACTTATCGTGGTGCACGGTGAAGACCTTCTTCGCTTGCAAGTCGACTATAGCCTTCTCAAGGTCCTCGGGCGTGAGGTGTATCAAAGCCCAGTCCTTGTTATACTGCCCATTCTCCATCATGGCGAGGTCTACCTGACCGTATTGTTCTCTGATACGCCGGAAACGGTGGTCGTAGCCGCCATCACCACCGATATACACTTTCCTGCCACCGCTGCTGACCAGAAACGATGCCCACAACGTACGGTTCCTGCCAAACAGCCGGTTGGAGAAATGTCGGGTAGGAAGGCAAGTGATGGTGTCGGTGTCATCGTTAACAGTGAGCTGCTCATACCAGTCGGTCTCGCTGATGATGTCCTTGTCGTATCCCCAGTATTCGAGATGCTCTGCCACACCAAGCGGACAGATGGCGTGCTTCACTTTGGCTCTAAGGTCACGCAACGTAGCGTAGTCCAGATGGTCCCAATGCTCGTGGGTGATAATCAGCACGTCGATATCGGGAATGTCGTCCGGCGTATAGATATCGGTGCCTTTGAACGGACGCATCATCACCGTCACCGGAAACTCCATCTTCAAAAGCGGGTCAACAAGGTAACGTTTGCCGTTCAGGCAAAACAGATACGACGAGTGCCCGAACCACACTATCCAGTCGCGGTCGAGAGGAAGCGAGCGTAAGTCGGTGCGCACCACCGGCAGCGCCTCATGGGGTACTCGCTCACTGTCCGCAGCGGTAAGAAACTCCCATAGCGCCTTCGCCGACGACTTATTACCGGTGAACTGAGGGGTGGCAAGCTCGTTGTGGAACATACCATCATGATAATGAGCCGACTGCTCCACGCGCTGACGACGCGCTGACGACATCGGCCTGCCAAAACATGGGTGATGGAGTATCAATACAGCTATCACTAATAAGGTCAGAATGATACCCGCAATGATTATTATTACTTTCATTGAATGTGACATGATATAAGCGACACCGTCTGTTCGGTTATCAGGTGTTGCGGTTTTTACAAGGTTGCCGCAAAAAAGCGCGCAAAGGTAATATTTTTATTTAATATTTGCAAATAAGTAAAAAAAATCGTACCTTTGCCGTGCTATTGTTTTGTTGTACCAAAGCGATATGAGAATCCTTACTTAATCACTATAATTTTTCGAACCATGAAGCGTTTTTACTCTTTCCTATTCGTCCTCCTGATAGTGTGTGTACAGGCTTTTGCCGAGACCTATACCATCAGTTTTAAGTCGAATGCCGGTGCCGATAACTCATCGACAGTGTCTCTTGTCGAGGAGATAGTCGACGACGGAGCAGACCTACTCAGCTCGCTCGCAGCTGCCAACGTATACCTTGGCAAGTCGGGCTATGGCATAAAGTTTGGAACCAGTACCAAGAAAGGCGAACTCACTCTGCAGCTCCGCGAGGTGTATCAGCCTACACGTCTGGTGTTCAGAGCTGCAGTATGGAGCGGGGCATCGGGTAGCGACTCCGACGTCATCGAGTTCAACGGTCTGCAGGTGCAACTGAAGGGTGGTACCACACTGACCGACTATACCATCGAGATGGACGGCGAGACAGAAATGCAGACCATAGTGGTGGCTGGCGCCAAGGCAAGTAAAAACCGCTTCTACCTCAAGTCGATAACCATTGAGGCGCCCGACCCCTCACCCGGCGTGTCGGAGATACGTGCTCCTAAAAACGTGTTCTTTGGAAACCTCATCCCAACCGACGGCGTGGCTACTGCCGAGCAGACTATAAAAGTAAGCGGCAAGAACCTAAACAGCAACATAGCAGTAGCACTTAGCGGAAACGAAGCTTTCAAACTCGAGTCTGCCGCCTCACTGCCCACACAAGGCGGAGAGGTGAAAATAAGCTGCCGACTTACAGCCGAAGGCTGCTATCGCGCAACACTCAACCTCCTCTCTCGCGGTGCCAAAGGTATTGTCTCCGAACAGCTGAATGTGTCGGCACTGATGCTCTCACACCCGCTGCATGCCGGCACCGCCGAAGACCCCTATTCGGTAACCGATGCACTGATAGCAGCTGCTGCCCTTAAAGACGGTGAACCTACTACCAACTATTTCTATGTCGAAGGAGTGGTGCGGGGCACTGCAAGCGCCTCGCAAGGCGAAGTCGACATGCTCATCGCCGACGACTACAGCGAGATAAAAGTGTATAAGATGATGGCAAACAGCGACGAACTGCTCGAAGCCGATATGTTTAACGAAGGCGACTCGGTGCTCATACTTACCCGACTGTATAAGTATCGCGGCACATGCCAACTCTATCGTGGCACTCTGCAAAACGATAACATCAGTTTCGTCGATTGGACGGAGCTGCAACCCGGATACTACGACGCCGTCAGCGGAACGCGCGACGAAGACCTGATGTGGACGCTCTCTAAGGCCGTGTATAGCCCGATACGCTACACCTACGGCAGCGGCGAACGTAGCACCTGGACAGGATTCTTCTACACCGACCGACGTGAGAGCGACAACCTCGTGCTCGACATGTATTCTAACAACCTTCGTTATTTCGACCCCGAAAAACCGAATGCCGCTGTCGCTAATCTCGACATCGAACATATCTTCCCTAAGTCGTGGTGGGGCGGCGAAATCAACGAAGCTTATCAAGACCTGCATCACTTGGTGCCTGCCGACTATAGCGCTAACCGCTCGAAGAGTAACCTGCCCCCGGGCATCGTCGAGACTGCCGGTTTCGACAACGGATCCTTCAAGACCGGTACCAGCCCCGAAGGATGCCCTGCCGACAAGGTGTTCGAACCCGCCGACGAATATAAAGGCGACTTCGCACGAGCCTATTTCTATATTGCCTGCGCCTTTCGCAGTTACACTTGGGACATGACCTCGAACGCGGCTCAAGCCATGGATAACGACTCATACCTCGAGTTCCAAGAATGGCTATACCCAATCTTGCTGCAGTGGCACCGCATGGACCCCGTGTCGGAAAAAGAGATAAAACGCACCGCGCAGGTTAGCCGTATTCAGCACAACCGCAACCCCTTTATCGACTACCCTTGCCTTGTCGAATATATTTGGGGTAACCGACGCGGACAAGTGGTCGACATCAGCAAACTGCTATTCACCGCTTCGAACGAATATTCCTACACCGCAGACAAGAGCGGTTGTACCTGCAACTGCGGCGTAGATGTCGAGCAACTGTCACAACCATCGCCGTTAGACAAGGTGTTTGCGGCGAAGGGTACCATCTACCTCATGCCCGATGGCAGTCGCGTGTTCTCTGCAACAGGACTCGACGTCACCGGACTTAACGGAGCACTGCCCGCCGGCATATACATAATAACCATCGGACAACACTCGAAGAAAATACTTGTGTACTAATAACTAAATATAAGCGTATGAAAAAGATTTTTTCACTCTTTGTGGCAATGTGCGTGTGCATGCTGGGTGCTGCATTGCCTCCCCAGACCAAGAACCTGAAGTCGCCAAAGGCAGGGCATGACTTGGCTTATACAGCTCAGAAGATGAACAAACAGAGCAAGGCGAAAGCTGTAGCCAAAAATGCTGCTAAGGTCAGCAAAGCTGTGGCTGACGAAGACTACGACCTCTCTGCCGAACCGACGCAGATAAGTCAGTTCGACCTTAAACTAACTACTCTCGAACGCTATAATGTGAGTGATTTTATGGTCTCATTCGACCAGCCATATCAGCATATCATCGTCCTTTCCGATGAGCAAGGCAACACCGTTGCACTCGAGCTATGGTATGAAAAAGAAAACCTGGAAGACGCTACCTTCACCATCAAGCAAGAAATCACTAACCTGACAGCAAGTAAGTCGCTTGGCATGGATGTGATATTCGAAGAACAAACATATTGCTATGCTGTCATAAACGGCAATACCTATTATCTTGTGGAAGGAACAATCGATGTCAAGACTACAGAGTCCGGCTATCAGGTGAAAATCGACGCCAAGAGCGCAAAGGGTAGCACCATCAAAGCTTCGTACGAAGGCGAGATAAGTCTCTATAACTTCAACGGTGAGCCGGCTGAGGCTGTCAACCTCAATTTCGAGGCCGACACCGCCACTTATTATGTCGTAGAAGACTACGAAAACGAAGCTATAGCCGGATATCTGATACAGCTGCTCAAAGGTACACAATACGAGACCGTGATATACGTCGTGACCAACGAACAGCAGATACCTACCGGCACCTTCCCCATCAATCTCACCGGAGAGAAAAACACCGTCATGGCGTCGCTCGGCAGCGGACCCTTCGGCGATGAGGCTTCCTACTTCTATGCCTATAACGAAGAAGAACTAATCGACTACACACTCTATCTTACTGCCGGTAGCGTGACGATATCGAAAAACGAGAAAGACGAATACGTAGTTGCTATCGATGCCACCTCGGCAAGAGGCTCGTCGCTTAAGATAGCATACACCGGCACCATCGACGAGTATGTCGACCCCGGATCGATACCTACCTACGATGCCGAACCGACAGAAGTATCCAATGTCATCATCAACCCCGAACATGGATACTACATGACCATCGGTGATGGCGGTGAGGGCTTTATCTTAGGCTTCCGCGAAGGTGATGCCTACGTCGTCTCACTATTGCTTCATACTACCGCTAACGAGATACCTCTCGGCACCTTCCCCATCGATTTCAGTGCCGACGACAATACCATCGCCGCCTCTATCGGTGGCTACTCTGCCTACGACGAATATTCTTACGTATGGGTACATGACGTAGAAGGTATGTACCTCTATTCCTACTTCCTTGTCAGCGGTAGCGTAACCATCGCCACGAACGAAAACGACGACTATGTCGTTACACTCAATGCTCAGTCATACAACGGCTCTACCATCACAATGAACTATGTCGGACAGATAGGTGAGTACGGCAACGAAGATCCCGGCTACTCGTTCGAAGACGAACCGGAAACGACTGTCAACGTCGAAATCTATGCTCAAGAATACGGATTCGAGCAACTCGGCGACGGTATCTATGTCGTTCATCTATATGCTGAGCCTTATCACGCTCAGGTACTTGTACTTACCGAGGGCGAAGAACCTGCCGGACGATACCCGTTCAGCGATGAAGAAGCCGTAGGCTTTGCTAAGGCTTCACAAGGCGGTAACGAGAAGTTAGACGACTACTCGTTCGTTTGGCTCATCGAAGACGACTATTGGACAACATCTTACTACCTGCAAACCGGATATCTCGACCTGCGACCCGACGGAGAAAACCTGCTTGTCACCCTCGAGGCAGAGTCGGTCAACGGGTCGAAGTTCAAGATTATCTACGACGCTACTAAGGCAGGCTTGGAAAGTGTACAAACCAACGACACTCAGATAGAGAAACTCGTTCGCGACGGACAAGTCATCATCCTCCGCAATGGTAAGACCTATAACGTATTAGGAACGGAACTGCGCTAAGACAGCGCCCCTCAGTATACACAGAGTGAGCCATACATGGCTCACTCTTTTTTTATGGCACGTATCCACTAACGGCCGACTATGTTTAAAAATCAATCTAACGTTGTGTATTTCAACGCGTAAAACCCGCTTCGCTCCTGTCACCTTCCTGTCATGTTTCTGTCATCTACCTGTTAAGGATATGTAATACATTGCAAACAAGCAACTTATAAAACCTAAAAATACGTTATGGTGCATAAAAATGTATGCGGTTAATCAGCGCAGCGGTCTAAACGGAACTTAGGCTCGCAAATATAAACATTTCCGATGAATAAAAC
>CAMHKW010000040.1 GCA_946185835.1 uncultured Bacteroidales bacterium | reverse complement strand
CCGATTCTATCTAACCTCTAACAGCATAGCGGTCTAACTTCTCACAGCGTAGTGGTCTTTTTAACAAAAATTATAATTAATTAGCCAAAAATTATTCATAAATTTAGGAATCCGTCCCATACGTGGGAAATAAACCCTCCGTGGGAAATACCGATTCTATCTAACCTCTAACAGCGTAGCGGTCTAACTTCTCACAGCGTAGCGGTCTAACCCCATGTACAACATCTCGGTAGTATTATATCAGACGCGTCGTGCCGACATAGAGCGGCTTCTGTCGGTCAGTGCCGAACTCTCGGGACTTCATCGTCTGTACCTCATCGACAACTCTCCATCGTCGGATGTTGAGTTGGAGGCTTTTGCACGGCAGCATGCCGACAGAGTAGACTACCGTCATGAGCCCACCAACCTCGGCTATGGCAAGGCTCATAACATAGCCCTCCGATGCTCGCTGCAAGACGGGGTGCCTTATCATCTTGTCGTCAATGCCGATGTCGAGTTCACTCAACAGACCCTCAGCCGCCTGCAGCAAGTGGCTGACGCCGACCCGAGTATCGCCCTTCTCTCACCCAAGGTGTATTATCCCAATGGGGAGCTGCAGCGTCTGTGCAAACTGCTACCCACGCCACTCGACTTGTTTGGCAGACGTTTTCTGCCTGAGCGACTGACGGCTCGCCGCCGCCGGCGTTTCGAGCTGTGGGATAGCGGATACGACAAGGTGATGAACCTGCCGTATCTGTCGGGCTGTTTTATGTTCCTTCGCACCGAGGCTTTGCGCGATGTCGGACTGTTCGATGAGCGCTATTTCATGTATCCCGAAGACATCGACCTCACCCGTCGGCTGCATCGAAAGTATCAGACCTTGTTCTACCCTGAAGTCAGCGTGATACACAATCACGAACAGGCGTCGTATAAGAGCCTGCGTATGACGTGGATACATGTCGTCAATCTCGCTCGCTATTTCTGCAAGTGGGGCTGGCTGTTCGACCGCGAACGCCGAGAGTTCAATAGTAGAGTATGCCGGCAGTATCTGCCTGAGAAAAGTTGAGAGTGCGAGGACGCTTTGCTACAGTTTAGAGTGCGTACCCGTAGTATAGGACAGACTTTGTGTCTGTCCTTTGTTGTATTTGTTATATATTGTTTCTGCCCGCTTTTATGCAATGGTGTTAGCTAAAGGTTAACTAATGTTGTAAATATTTTGACAAACGTTTGCGAGAATGAAAAAATATTTTTATTTTTGTGCGTTCTAATATCTCACGGCGCAGCGGGTACGCCTGTTTCTTATCTCCGCCTTGCTACGAACGATCGTAACGTGGTAACCGGTGGACAGACACGACGTTTACGCTGTCAGTCCCCATCGTCGCAGCGTTCTAACTTTTAAACTCTATATCACCATGAATCGTTCTTTCACTCTCGTAGTCTTTCTTTGTTTGGCAACTGCCGTTTCGGCTCAGCTGCAGGTTGTGGAGTTGTCGGCACTCGGCATCGACGGAGTATGTCCGCGGCTGAGTCCCGACGGACAGCGTTTGGCGTACTCTACCCCCACGGCAGGTCTCGATGTCGTCGACCTCGCTACAGGCAAACAATGGTTGGTGTCGCCGGAGTTTAACTCCTCGGCGGATGTCATCTTCTCGGCTGAGGGCGACGTGGTAGCCTATTCGTCGCAGAGTTACAAAGACCATCTGCGCTATCATGAGCTCTTTGCCACCGACTTAAACACCGGCAGAAAGTATGCGCTCGACCAACCCTCGCGTGACTTATACAGGTATCGGTTCTCAGGTAAGTGGATCAACATAGCTAAGCGCAGTACCGTTCGACGTGTCAGCCTGTCTGCCAAAGCCGCTGAGGTGCAACACCGCTATGTGGTGGCGGTCGAGGACGACGACCTCGTACTATACGATGGCAACATACGTCGTGTGCTCAACCCCAATGGAAAGAATATCTACCTATGGGCAAGCCTCTCGCCTGACGAGAAAAAGATAGTATATATGGCTGTCGACGACAAATGTCATACCTACGTATGTGACCTGCAGGGCAACAACGTCACCGACTTAGGTTATTATATCGCTGCTCCCTGCTGGGCAGGCAACGACCTTATTGTCGGGCAACAAGACGAAGACGACGGACATCAGATGACGTCGAGCAGGATAGTGGCAGTGCGTGCCGACGGTAGCAACTTCCAGGTGCTACCTACCCCCGGCTACGAGAGGGCTATCAACCCCACCGCCGCCGGCAATATCATAGTCTTCGAAAACGACGGACAACTCGTCAGGATGAGCATAAAATAAAGGGATTTCGGTATTTTGGGATTCCGGTATTCCGGTGTTCCGGCATTCCGGTATTCCGATTTTCCCCTCAAAAATATACGCCATGAAGAAACATCTACTTTATATAGCCTTGCTGTTTTCGCTGAGCAGCTATGCTACAGCCCCTAAGATATACCTCAATCCGGGGCACGGCGGTTATAACTCCAACGACCGCAATATCGTCACTATCAACCATGCCGCAGGCGACCAAAACGGATTTTGGGAGTCGCAGGCTAACCTGACGAAGGCTCTGTATCTGCGTGATATGTTGCAGGCAGCCGGTGCTACGGTCTATATGTCACGCACCGACAATCGTAGCGGCTACCGTGATGACACCGGTATATCCAACACTATCGGCGACCGTCCGCTTAGCACCATCGCTCGTGAGGCATCGCAGAAAGCCGACTTCTTCCTGTCGATACACTCCAACGCTTCGGGCAACAGCACCACCTCGGCTACCAACTACCTATTGCTAATGCTCACCGGTAAGGCGGGCACCGGCGACTGGGCGACGTCGTATCTGTATTCAGAAGCCAAGATAGCTGCCGAATATGCATGGACGCGTATGTCTGCCAACGAGATGACATGGTGGGGTAGCTCCTCGAAACGTATCTATTCGTACACCACCTATACCGTCATCTCTCCTTCGTATCTCACCATCCCCGGCTACCTTAGCGAAGGCGAGTTCCACGACTACAAGCCTGAGGCTCACCGACTGCTCAACGCCGACTATTGCAAACTCGAAGCCTATCGTTTCTTGCAGGCTTTCTGCGACTACTACACTCAGCTCACACCCCCTACTACGGGTGTAGTATGTGGCGATGTACGCGACGACACCGAGACGATGAACAGCTACACCCTCTATCAGTTAGCTAAAGACAAAGATGTATACAAGCCGCTCAACGGAGCCAAGGTGCGCCTTAAAGACAGCAGCGGCAACGTGATAGCTACCTATACCTGCGACGACGAGTACAACGGCTTCTACGCCTTCTGGGACGTAGCCCCCGGCACCTATACCGTACAGTGTGCTGCCGACAACCATGCCTCGGTCAGCAAGACCGTTACCGTAACTGCCAACACCATAACCTATAACCGCGTCAACCTCGGCGCAGGTAGCGGCGATGGCATGGACGACGTCACCGTAAGCCCTATCGGTATGCTCTACGACACGCTGATATGCAGCAATCCCGCCACCAGCCTTGCCGACAAGACGATACGTCGCGTCTTGGCTCACAACGACGAGCTATACGTGCTCACCGACGAAAGCCGAGTCTTAGTGGTCGATGCCAACAGCGGCGCGCTGATAACGGAGCTGAGCACCAACGGCATCAGTATGTCAGCCAACACCGAGAGGATGTTAGGCGACATAGCCCTGACCGACGACGGTGTAGTTCTCGGCTGCACGCAGGAACATACCGTCAGCGCCGGCACTTATTATTGGAAGGTATATAAGTGGGCTGACAGCAGCTCCGAACCTGAGCTGCTGTTCCAAAGCAACAGCTCCGCCAATATGTACGACGCTACCATAGGACGTAAGATGGCTGTTACGGGGACGTCATCGCAGATGCGAGTGTTTGCTATCGCTTATAGTCTGCAGAGTGCAGGTCTGCGCCCGATGCAGTATACCTTCAGCGGCAGTTCGGTGAGCGCACTTCGCAACAACAACTCGACAGGCAACACCCTTGGCGACTCCACTATATGGGCAACAGCCGAGCTGACAGCCTCACCTTATTCTAACACGCAGTTTCTGATTAACAGTGCCACCCTGTGCCCCACTATGCTTAATATGACGCAGACCGACGGTTCGCTGTTTACTAAGACCGAATACACGTCGTTGCCGCAACAGACCTCAGGCGGCTCGTTCGTCACGTATCAGAATCATATACTCTATGTCACACCCTTCGGCACCGACAACCTCGGAGTGGCCATATACGAGGCATCAGCCGGCTTGGCTTCTGCCACGCTGATAAAAACACTCTATCCCGACCTCGCCATACCTGCTACCGATGCCGCATATATGATGGCTTCGGCTTATGCCGACGGCGACGAGTTGGTGCTCACCCTCTGTCGACAAACCGACATCACACGCTGGAGGCTTAGCACCACCGACCTCGAGGCTCAGGACCAGACTGTCGAGCAGACAGTAGAACTCGTTGAGGGCAAGGCTCCTAAACGAGAGTGGCGTGCCGGATGGATATCCACAGCATGGGCTCTCGACTGGCCGTTGACGATGGGCACGTCGGCAACGGTAGTGGCAACGCAGAAGCAGAACCTGACCACGCTGCTCGACCGCATGCAGTCGGCACGCATGAATGCCGTGCTCTTCCAAGTGCGTGGTATGGCGGACGCTATGTACGAGTCAGCCTACGAGCCATGGAGTAAGTATGTGACGGGGACACGCGGCACAGCACCATCGTACGACCCGCTCGCCCTCGTTGTCGGCGAAGCACACCAACGCGGCATGGAGCTGCACGCATGGCTCAACCCGCTACGTTACTCGTCGAGTACAGGCACCTATAGCAACACCCTGACAGGCGACCTCGCCAAAGAACATAACGACTGGCTGCTCTATTACGGAGATGCCACGCCGGACACCGTCATCCTCAATCCCGGACTGCCCGAAGTGCGAACATACATTGCCAACATCGTGGTGGATATAATATCGAAATACGATGTCGACGGCATCGTCTTCGACGACTACTTCTACGTCAACGGTAAAACCACCAACGCTATGGACCAGGCTGCCTATGAGGCATATAACCCCGACGGTCTCAGCCGTGCCGACTGGCGGCGACAAAACGTCAACAAACTAATACGCGAAGTGAATGCCGCCATCAAAGCTGTCAAGCCATGGGTGCGTTTCGGCGTAGCACCTCCCGGAGTGGCAGCTACGGAGCAGGCGGTGGCTGACAAGTACGGGATAAGCAAGAGCCCCGCACCGTCGGGCTACGACTGGCAGTATAACGGTCAGTATTCAGAACCGGTACAATGGCTCGTAGACCGGACGATAGACTATATCTCACCGCAGATATATTGGAAAATAGGTCATAAGACCAACGACTATATAGCTCTCACGGATTGGTGGTCGACAGTGGCAACCAAGTTCGGTCGTCCGGCTTTCCCCTCGCAGTCGTACTCCGCCATCAACGCCTCCGGCAACGACAGCGAGGTGGCTGACCAGATAGCTGCCAACCGTGCTGCCGCTACCGCCAACAACACCATCACCGGTGCTGCCTTGTTCCGCATGGGACAGACCAACGACGCCTTCACGAGCAAGCTCACCGCCGTATACACCGAGCAGGCACTGCCGCCTGCCATGACGTGGTACGAGGCTACCGACCTCGAAGCACCAACCGACCTCGAGCTGAACGGGAAGACACTGACGTGGCAACATGCGTCGGCTGAGCGCTTCTCTCTGTATGCCTATCCCAAAGGCGGCAGTCAGACACAGGCGCTCGCCTCGTCGGCTTACCTGCTGGCTATATGCTATGGCAAGAGCTTCGACATGAGCGGCGTGGTCAACCTCGAAGATATGACAGTGGCTGTCTGCCCGCTCGACCGCTATGGCAACGAGTATGCAGCAGCGTTATATAACGAATCGACACATACGCAGGTGCTTACCGGCATGGCCGGCGCTAATATCTACGCCTCAGAACTCAATATGTCGCTGTTGGACGACACCTACACCTTCAGCTACCGACTCAACGAGAACGCCACCGACGTGACGCTGCAGCTGCTATACGAAGGCAAGGTCATTCAGTCTAAGTCGTTCGGAGCGCAAGAGAAAGGACTTAGAAGCGGCACCCTCGCCCTAAGCGAGATAAGCTGGCCTGAGCGTCAGACCGACGACCACCTCACGTGGGCGATACACGTCACGGCAAGACCTATCAACGCCATCACCAAACTGTCGGACGACAGCGAAGCCTTCCAGTTCTACCGCCCGTTTGGAGTGGCAGTAGACAGCAACCCCGAGAGTGAGTTCTTCGGACGAGTGTATGTGACCAACACCAAGAGCGGCACCTGCTCTGCCGGACGCACCACAGCCAATGGCCTCTATGCCCTTGACGCCTGTCTCAACGCCCTCAACCAAAGCGCCTATACCGGTGGTGTCAGCTGGAACAACTCCACCTCTAATGGCAACAGCCCCTTCCGCTTGGCTGTGGCTGACGACGGACGCGTCTTCCTGACAGACTGGAGCGATGCACACTCCGGCATCTGGCTTACACCCGCCGGAGGCATCACGGGCGACTTCGTCGAGCTGTTCGGCGGAACACGACTCAGCTCAGGCATCAGCCGTAACGGCACCGACACCATACACGGCTCTATCTCGGCATGCCGCGTGATAGGCTCGGGTGAGCAGACGAAGCTCTATACCATGGACGAAGACTACCTCTTCCGAAGCAAGGCAGGTAATATGCTACGTTACGACATCGGCACAGCGACGACATGGAACGGCAGACCCTCAGCCGTCGAATTCAGCAACGCAGCTAACGGCAGCCCGATAGTGAACTTCACCCTCAACCTCGCACCCGACCGCCGTGGCGGATGGTGGATAGTGCAGAACCGCTATGCCGAGAACTCGCTCGAACCCTCTATGATACATGTTCGCAATGGCGTCATCGACTACAACACCGGCGGCGAACAGCTGCTCGACAACAGCCGCAACGGCGGTCTGGCGGTCAGCTCCGACGGCACACGGCTTGCCACTACCTCTGACACGCAAATCAGCATCTGGAACGTGAGCTATACCGACGAGGGAGCCTTCAGCTCTATCACGCCCGCCTTCGAGATAACGAAGACAGACATACCCTCGGGCTTAGGAGCCAACTCCAACGATGTGGCTTTCGACCCCGCCGGTAACATATATTACGTGAGCAACACCTCCGAGCGACTTGTCGTCATCGGACTGCCTAAGTCCGACAACACCTACCTCACGCCTGCACGCTCGTCGCTCGTCATACCCCTGCCGGCCGAGCCTGCAACGGTGGAGGCGGTGGCTACAGAGTGGCAGACCGACGGACTGTGGGTCGACATCGTAGGTTCGGTACTGCCAACATCGGTAGTGGTGAAGATAGGCGACCTGCTGACACCGGCACTTGAGCTCGAGACGGTGTATGCCAACACTACCGGCGGACTCGTCGTGGCGCCTAACAGCGTACATATCACTCTGCCCGACATCGACCTCACCACCTATGCCGGCAAGACGATGACGCTCAGATGGGAGACGGCAGGTACTATCGTCGGGCAGACGATGCTGACTATCCCGACCCTGATAGATGGTGTGGTAGACATGTCGGCATTGGGTGATGCCACCGAGCTTGCCACAGCCGATGTCGTGGTGCTGCCCGGTGCCTCGCTGACATCCGACCTCACCGGCTATGCCGGCAGCCTGCAGCTGCGTTCGCTCGAGATATATCCTGCGGGCAAGGTGCAGCTCAGCAAGGGCACCCTCGCTCTCACTAACATGATATTGCGTGGCGGACTCGGCATGGCACGCTCAGGCTACAGCATGCCTTCTCTCGTCACCGACGATGCCACCTTCACCGTCGAACATGCCTATTTCGACTATGTCGTCGACGAGGCAGCCTCGTACCCCGTCGCTGTTCCTTATCCCGTGACTGTGAGTGGTATCAGCTATCGCGACTACCCCGCAGCCGATGCCATGGCGGGTCTGACACTGCGCAGCTACGATGGAGCACAGCGTGCTCTGACGGGCACTGTCGACAGCTGGCAAACGCTTACGGCAACGCAGCTCACACCCGGCATAGGCTATTCGCTGTCTGCCGCTCGACCCGCTGCGGTGGCAATGGCAGTGGTACGCATGCCGCTTGACCTCGCCACACAGACCACCGGCACCGAACTCACTCCATGGACAGACGATGGCACCGGCGAATGGACCAACAGCGGATGGAACCTCGTGGCTAACCCCTATCTGACGACGTTGACGAATACCTCACTACGTTATGCTACCATACCTAATACCGACCTGAGCGACTTCCGACAGCTTACCATCGCCGAAGCCGAGTTGTCGGCTCTCACGCCTTTCTTCGTACAGACAGCTCAGACACAGACTATGGTGTTTGCCCAACCGAATCAGACGATAGCAGCACCTGAAAGCGAAAACGGCATGAGTGTAGACCTCCGTCTGCGTCTCGAGGGCAACGGCGGCAGCGACCAAGCATATCTGTTGTTTGGCAGCAGCTATACCGACGACATCGACTATGATGCCGACCTGCCTAAACTCTTCGGCGCAGCCCCCGACATCTATGTGATAAGCGGTGCTGACAGTCTGGCTTCCGTGGCTTTGCCTGTCGAACAGATGGCAAACGCTATACCTGTGGGCGTAAAGACCGATGCCGCCGGCCAATACCGTCTCTCGCTTGCGGGCAGAAACACACCCAATGGCATTGAGGGAATAATGCAAGACGTGGTGAGCGTAGAGCTTTTCGACACCTACGAGGATGTCAGCACCGACCTGCTGACCGACGACTATAGCGTCACTCTGGAGGCGGGCAACCTGACCGACCGCTTCCTCGTGCGAGTGCTACGCAACAGCGGAACAGGCACACAAGTAGAACAACAACGAGGCGAACAGACCGAGGTGAGCACCACCTCGGCACGTAAGTTCATACGCGACAACCAAGTACTCATCGAGCGCGACAGCAAACTCTATGACGCCCTCGGCAGACCCATGGAGGATTAGAGGATTAGAGGTTAGACCTGCTTCGCCTGTTAGATTGATGACACCTCGTGATGTTGAGATTTCGTGATGTCGAGATTTCGAGATGTCGAGATTTCGAGATGTCGAGATTTCGAGATTTCGAGATTTCGAAAGCCATCACCTCCCCTCATAACGACAGCAGAGACACCGCAAGGTGTCTCTGCTGTCGTTAACACAAGCAAGGCTGCTTATTATACTTCCGGTGCTTGGGCGGCGTTTGGAGCAGCGCCTGATATCTCACGATAGAACTCAGCATGAGCGGTGTCGATATAAGGCTGCAGGAAGAAGAAGCCTATACCGCCGGTGAGACAGGCAAGCAGTATCCAGCCGATGAACGAGAGGTCGAGTACGAACAAGTCCCATTTGTGACCACGCATCAACTCTTTACTCTTCTTGATGGCATCCATTGTCGACATCTCAGGGTTGTCGTGAGCTATATAGATAGCCATTGAATAAGCATAAGCCATAATGAAACCGGGAATAACAAACAGCAACGACCATAAGAAGACGAACAGAGTCTTAAGGAAAGGTACGAGGAACGCCTTGAGGAGGTTGTCGCGATAGATGGTAAACAGGTTCTCGATAACGGGGACCTTCAGCTCGCGGTCGAGCTTGAGAATCTCAACGTTGTAAGCATAGGTCATCGGAAGGGCTAATAACCCCAGAAAACCCACAGTGGCGCTACCCAAAGCAGCAGAAATGGCGATGACGATCAGTAGCAGCAATACTGCATACCAATAACCGTTCGACTGTGCCAGTGCGTCCCACGCACGCTGGCGAAATTCAGAGCAAGAAATGTTCATAATCGTTAAGTTTAAAAAAATATTATTTTTAGAAGTTAGCCGTGTTGTAGTTGAAACTCGCTGCAAAAGTAGTGATAATTCTAAAGATATGCAAGTCTTAAGCCGCTATATCTTTCAAATGTGCAATTTTCGCAACTGTGGTTTGCATTTTGCCGCCATCACTCAATCGGGTTGCCGCCGGTTGCAAACCGGCGTACCCGCTACGCTGTTAGATGTTAGACCGCTGCGCTGTTAGATGTTAGACCGCTGCGCTGTTAGATGTTAGCATAGGAATCTATGTCTGAGCGTGTTGATGTCGTCGTGTTCGAGAAAGAGTTGTTGTTTGAGGTAGCTGTTGATTCCTCCGTATTCGTTGTCGATGATGTCGAGAGTGCGAACGAAGTTAGGAGTCGACACCCCCATGAAAGCCAACACCACAGCTTTCTCGTTGTCGCCGCCACCTTGTCTATCGATGTCGGCATACAGGCGGTCTACAAGCGTTTGGTATGCTTTGTTGCTTAGGTCGAAGTCGGCGATGATAGCTTCTCTCTCGACGCCGAGGGCGAAGAGCAGGAAGGCGGCTCCCCAGCCGGTGCGGTCTTTGCCTTGAAAGCAGTGCCAGAGCACGCCGCTGTCGTCGGGTGACTCGATGATGAGTCTGAGGAAGGTAGCATATTGCAGTTGTGAGTACTCGCTGCGAATCAGGGAAGGGTACATGTTTGCCGCCATGGCTTGCACTTCGGGGTAGAAGCTATAGCTGACTACATGGCGTTCTAAGTCGTGAAAAGCCTCTTCGGGGATGGCTCGCCCTGTATTCTGTTCGGCACGCATGTCGATGGTAGGCAGCAGGTGGTGTGTAGCACCTTCTACCTCTTGGTCGGGCAGGAACTGTGCCTCTCCCATAGAGCGGAAGTCGAACACCCGCGAGAGCCGGTATTCGTCGTGCAGTCGACGAAGGTCGCGGGCTGAGGCATCGTGCAGATGGGCGGTACGAAGCAGGCGGCGCAGACGTATCGTCTTGCCGCCGGCACCGCTCATACCACCTAAGTCGCGAGCGTTGATGATATTGTCGAATAGTATCTCCACTTATTTGTCGGAAAAGACGTCGTCGATTAGTCTTACGAACTCTTGGTATGCGAACGTATCTCTCAGCTCGCTGAGTGAGTTGGCGAGACCGCGGTAGTGCCATTCGTGCAGAGCCTTGTCGGTGACGTGGAAGATTTTCCACAGTTCGTCGCCGCAGGTGGCATAGTCGCGCGCTATGGCTCGCATGTTACTCAGTTTGTCGCCCATCGCCACTATCTTGGCATCGTGCGAGGCGGCTGTCAACCGGTCGATGGCTGCTTGTTTGCGGTCGACCCAGCTCTCCGACTCGCTCCGACCGTCTTGCCGGTCGCTCTCCTCGTATACGAGACGGGCTATCCGCTCGCCGAAGGCGTCACGGAGGTCGGCTATCGTCACGTCGGTGTCTTCGATGGTGTCGTGAAGCGCAGCGGCTGCCAGCAACTCTTGGTCGGCGGTGATGGTTGCCACTATCTCGACTGCCTCCATCGGGTGAACGATATAAGGGAAGCCTTTGCCGCGCCGCTCGGTGTTATGGTGAGCTCTGACGGCGAACACGATGGCGCGGTCGAGAAGATCGGTGTCTAAATATTTGTTAGCCATTGATGTTTAGAGTTTAGAGTTTAAAGTTTAGAGTTCTCGAAATCCCGAAGTCTCGAAATCCCGATATCTCGGAATCCCGAAATCCCGAAATCCCGATATCTCGAAATCTCGAAATCCCGAAATTTCGAAATCAGCGATTCTCAATATATCGTTCCCTCGAGCATGGCTCTGAACTGTGGCATGGGGCAGTGGGTGTCGCGTTCGATGATTAGCGTCTTCAGACCTGCGTATATCTTCACTTCTTTCATTATCTGTTGCATGTCGGCGTCCGGTCCGAAGTATTCTTGTGCGAAGGCGTCCCAGAAGCGGGCAGCGGTGGCGTTGGTCATGTGATATTGTTCGAGAGTCCACTGTTCGTCGTTCAGACAGCAGCACAGGTAAACCATGCCGATGTCGAACATATAATAGCCGTAGCTGAAGTCGCCAAGGTCGATGAAATAGGGTTTGCGAACGCCGTTTTCTTCGATGAAGATGCCGTTGCTGAATTGCATGTCGCCGTGTAGGGCATAGTCGGTGTCGGGTGCGGCGGCGATGAAGTCGTGAATCGACTTTTTCTGTTCCGCCGTGAAGAACGGGTTTTTCTCGAGCAGCTGATAGAGCCTTACTTTCACACTCTCGAACTGCGTGGTATCGACGTGTATGGCATGTAGTTTTTTGCACAGCTGTGCGAACTCTTTGGCATATTCTTCTGCTCGTTCGGGCTCGTCGCCGCAGGCTCTCGAATACGAGCGTTTGCCCGGCAGTCGGCGGAAGCGGATTCCCATGCGGCTACCATCGGTCACGAGGTCGCCAGGCTCGGGGGTGGGTATGCCCATGGCATACACCTTCTGTGCCAACTCAAGCTCTTTCTCAGCTGCTTCGAAGTTGCGCATGTACATCTTGAGCATGATGTTAGGGTCGGTGCGGTGATCGTAGCTGGCACCATTGGCACCTTCACCGGTGCGAACGTAGTCGTTCAGGTCGATAAGTGTCGGTTTCATATCTGTGGGTTTTTAGTTATGTTCTTTCATAAAAGGTAATGCCGCCGCTTGGGTGTATGTGAGGTCGGCAAGCAGCTCGTTCTGCGGTGTCTGTCCGTTGAGGGCGTCGAACATGCGGACGAGTCCTTTCTTGCCCTCACCTTGTTTGAGAATGCTCACGATGCACACGTTTTGCAGTCCTACTGCCGACGAGATGATGTCGAGGTCGGTATTACCCAACTGGTGTCGGGCAAGGCGATAGGCATCTTCGGTGTTGTCGGTTATCAGTCGGTTGACGTCGCCGAGTGTCTTGCAGCCTAAGTCGCATAGTATGCTCAGATAATGCACGAGCGAGACCTCTTGTATCTCGGCTTGGTTGATGGCAGCGATACGTTTGTTGAGTTTGTCTAACGGACGTGCCTGCAGGTAGCTGCGGAAGGCGTCGCCATCGAGCATGACATCGTCGAGCTTGCCGTTTTGCACCAGCTGTTGAACGCGTCGGCGGTAGTCGTTGAGTTCGGTGCGGATACGGCTGAACTCGTCGTCGGCAAGCTCGAGCATGCCTGCCAGACGGTTCATCTGCCGCATGTATTCGCGGGGTATCTCCACGCCCGACTTATAGCCGGTGTCGTGGTTGATGGCAGCCCACGCATGTTGCAAGGTGGTGCGCAGCTGCAACTCGAAACGTATCCGGTTGAGCTGTGGCTGCTCAGGGTCGCGGTAGAGCGACTCGGGCAGGCGGCAGATATAATGCAGCGAGTTGTATCCGAAGCTGTCGAGTTGGTGAAGCCTGCGTTTGTCGACTGAGTTGTCCCAGTCGATGTCGAAGAGCTGCTCTGCCATGGCGGCGATACGGTCGACGTCGTCAGTATAGAAGGTGATGATACGCGCCCCGAGGATGTCGGTGATGTCGCTCAGGTCATGGTACTTCTGCCCTTTCAGTGCGAGTTTGCCCGCCAGACTCTGTTCGGTCTTGACACGTGCATCGATAGCGGTCACTATCAGTCCGTTCTTGTTGATGGCATCGCGCAGAGTGCTGAGCACTATCTCTTTCAGACGGCTGACGACGGGCAGAGCCTCGCGATACTGCTCGAGGATAAACTCGCTATGTAGGTCGAGCGATTCCATTATTGTATCTCGAATAGACTGATGAAGCCGGTCATGACGAATACCTGTCGGATGTCGGCATTGATGTTTCTTACTATCACTTTGCTCGAGTGTGCCGCTGCTTCTTTGCGTATGGAAAGGAAGATGCGCAGACCGGATGAAGATATGTACTCGAGCTTCTCGCAGTCGAGTATGATCTGTTTGTTGGAGGCTTCCAACAAAGGCTTCACCGCTTCGGTGGTGGGGATGGCAGCTGCGGTGTCGAGCCGTCCGCTCATGGTGGCAATAATCTGATTGCCGTTCTCCTGAATCTGTGTGGTCATATATTATGTTGTTATAGTGTCTTTAGGTATGTATTGTTGTTATAGGTTCTTTGGTTACTTAACTCAACTTTCCCACACCAAAGAATCAATAATTTACGAAAAAAATAATTATAATTCTTGTTAATTGTTGTACATAAGTCACTTCTTTGTCGGTCTTGGTGTGTGTTGGTTTTGATGGCGACTTCAAATGCCATCGCTGCAATTATCACAATCCAAAAGCTCTGATGCGACGATTATGTTCTGCACATAAAAACAGCTGCAAAGATAATATAAATATTTCGATTACACAACTATAGCACCATAAAAATATCAGCTTACCTGCCGCGTAGAGACGAGGCTGTGACTCGTCTCCCCACTTCCCTGCCGCCTCGCCCTTTTGGGTACGCCAATTTGCAATTGGCGGCGTGAATTAATGTACCCGGATATCTCCCGCCGGTTACAAACCGGCGTACCCCCCCTGTAGCCCGAATTGGAGGCATCCGAGACAACAAATTCTGCATTAAATTTGCGTATTAAAAAAAATAAAACTACCTTTGCGCGCTTTTTCAAATGTATACTATTCTTATTCTTGTACTTACTGACATTATTGGTATGCTTTGAGGTTTTTTTTATGGCAATGCTAACCTTAAACTAACATATTATTGTCGAATATCCACAAAAAACAATATTTTCCATGACACACAACTCTCTCTTGCGGTTCATATTACCGCTATTTTTCTGTTTCTGTTTAGTTTTTAGCACTCAGGCTGCCAAAGCCGACTGGTATCTGTACACTTGGTCGTCAGAAGCAGGCGGTACTGAATTGGGGCAGTTCGAAACTACTGACGATGCCAACGTATTCGTGATTTCGGCATGTAATGTCACAGTGCAGGGTATTAACTTCTGCGTGCATAACAATGCATGGACGAGCGGATATGGTTGGGGAGACGGAGGAAACGTTTCAACTGCCGGTGCTGACGTAGTGCTTGGAGCATCTACTACAGCCAATGGCTGGCTCGCCTTGCCGGTAGGTGCTTACAAGGTGACACTTAACACCTCAACGCAGACTATCCGCTTCGATGAAGTCGACGAAAGCCAGGTGGTGAATTATGCCGACTGGTATTTGTACACATGGTCAGAAACCGGTGGTGGCCAAGACTTAGGACAGTTCCAAGTAACCGACGATGCCAATGTGTTCGTCATACCCGAATGTGAAATCACTACCGAAGGCTTATCCTTCAGTGTGCGCAACAGCTCATGGACACAATACGGCTGGAAGTCGGAATCGGTAACGACAACAGGCGTTGACGTCGAACTGGCTTCTTCAAACAGCGCATCCGGCTGGATTGCCCTTCCGATTGGCACCTATAAGGTGACCTTCAACCTGTCGGCACTCACCATCCGTTTCGACGTGCCGCAGACAACAACTGAAAATAATGATTGGTATCTGTACCTTTACGACGAAAGCACATCTACCGGCGACGACCTTGCACAGTTTGCGGCTACAGCCGACGAGAATGTGTTTGTCATCGCTTCTTGCGACATCACCACTCAAGGTATCAAATTCTGCGTTCATAACAACGAGTTCGAGTCGGCTTACGGCTGGAGTGCTGATGATGAAGGACAAGTGTCGGCAACAGGCACTGCCGTAGCTTTAGGTGAGACAACCGATGCTTCGGGCTATCTGAACCTTCCGGTAGGTAAATATAAGGTGACGTTCGACAAGTCGGCGCTTACCATTCGGTTCGACCTTGTGAACGCAAGCGGCGAGGTGGTAGAATACTCTGAATGGTATCTGTATTTCTATTCAACCGATTATAGCTTAGATGGCGATGCTGCTCAGTTTATCACTACCTCCGATGCTAATGTGTTCGTAATCGAATCGTGTGAGATACCGGGGCAGGGAATTAAGTTCGACGTTCACAACGAAGGCTGGACTACCTCTTATGGATATGGCAGCGCCAATGTCGAAGCTACCGGCGTTGACGTAGAACTCGGTACCGGCAAAGGCGACGGCTGGTCTACTCTGCCTGCCGGCACTTATAAAGTGACCTTCAATGCTACAGCACACACCATCCGTTTCGACGAAGTGTCGAGCAGCGGCGAGGTGATAGAATATGCCGACTGGTATCTGTATGTGTATGTCGATGCTACCGACTGCTCTGTCGACAAGGATGTGGCTCAGTTCGCCACTACATCCGATGCTAATGTGTTCGTTATCGAGGCGGTGGAGATACCTTGTATCAACACCGAGGATAACGGTTTCAAGTTCGACGTTCACAACGAAGGCTGGGCTACCACTTATGGATATGGCAGCGCTAATGTGACTGCCACCGGTGATGCTGTAGAACTCGGCACCGGCAACGGCGACGGCTGGGCTGCCCTGCCTGCCGGCACTTATAAAGTGACCTTTAATGCTTCGGCACACACCATCCGTTTCGACGCTGTCTCGAGCAGTGGCGATGACGAGAGCTATGCCGACCACTCGAGCAGCCGTCAGTTCCTGCGTGGTGGAGACCTCACGATGGTCAACTACGTCGAGGACTTCGGAGCTGTGTTCCGCTATAAAGACGGCACTGCCGGCGACGTGTTCGACATCCTGAAAGAGTATGGTGTCAACTTCGCACGTCTGCGCGTTTATAACGCTCCGGGCACGTCGGTGGTTGATGGCTCTACCACCTATCGCACACCAATCATGACAACAGCTAACCCCTCAGGCTATCAGTACGCCGGAGTGGCTGACATGCTCGACCTCGCCATGCGCGCCAAAGATCATGGCATGCAGATATGCGTCTCGCTGCACCTGAGCGACTATTGGAGTCATGCCACCATGCAGAAAATACCTGCCGCATGGGCTAATGCAGGCTCGCTCAAAGTACTCAGCGATTCCGTATATAACTTCGTGTATGACGTGATGCAGAAGTTGGTGGCACAAGGCACCACACCCGAATATATCTCGATAGGTAACGAATCAAACTATGGTATCCTGTATCAGACACCGGCAGGTTCGACAGTGAGCTACGGCGGCTATACAGGTAGCTCCTTTGACAATGCCGTGACATTGTTCAACCGCGCATACGACGCTGTGAAGGCCGTGTCACCCACAACGAAGGTGGTACTGCACCACAGCTATGGTCACGATGGCGGAATCAAACAATGCCGTTCGTGGTATACGAGTCTGGTTAACAACGGCTGCAACTTCGACGTAGTAGGTGCTTCGTACTATCCTCAGTGGGCTTCGGAACAGGGCTCGTCCGACAACACCCCCACCGGTATGCTCGCATGGGCAAGTGCCATGGAGACGGCTGTCGGCAAACCGCTCATGGTGATGGAGACAGGCTACTCGTGGACCGAATTCCGCCCCAGCGGACGTAATGGCGGCGAATACCAAGGACAGCTCAAACTCAACGGAAGCTACAACGAAGCGACGGAAGAAGGACAGCGCGACTTCATGTGTGCTCTGCACGATGCCATCGCTTCTGACGAAAATATATTAGGATATATGTATTGGGACCCCATCTTCGTCGACCAACAAGTCAACGGCACATGGATCAAGACTTGCTGGGCTGAGAGACAAGACGGCTCTAACTGGTGGGAAGATGGCAATATCATATCTAACACCACCTGGTTCGACTACACCGGTAAACCGCTGAAAGCTCTGTATCAAGAAGTCAACTCGCGTCAGAAGAAATCGGACATCGGTACGTCTGTTCCGACAATCAAGACCAATGACTCGTCTGAACCGGCAGCAACCAAAGTCATCCGCGACGGACAGCTGCTCATCATTCGCGATGGCGAAACCTACGATGTCACCGGACGACGACTGATGTAGTTGAAACTTACAGAATACTCCCATTTCGGATAAGTAAATTTGGTAGAGGCGGTCATGTTGACCGTCTCTATAAATTTGAAATCAGAAATTAGAAATCAAAAATCAGATATCTAAAAACCAATGTCTCGTTATCTTTTCTTTTGTGTCGCCCTCTGTTGGGTTGTTGGTGTCTCGGCTCAGACGTATGTGTATGCCGAGCGTGATACGTTGTTGCGTTTAGATGTCTATCACCCCTCGTCGTCGGTCGACAACGGATATACGGTGATACATATCTTCGGTGGCGGTTTCGCTGCCGGTGCTCGCGATACCAAGTGGGATGCCGACTACTGCCGTCAGCTTGCCTCTGCCGGCTATACCGCTGTGGGCATCGACTACCGTCTGGGCTTGCGCGGTGCCACTCATGTAGGTCTGAATACCATCGAGCTCTTACAACGTGCCATCTACATGGCAGCCGAGGACTGCGCTGAGGCGGTGGCATGGCTGTGTCGTAATGCCGCGTCGGTGGGTGTCGACACCCGTAAAATCATCCTCGAAGGCTCGTCGGCAGGCGCCATCACCGCTCTGATGGTCGACTATGGTCGCTGCAACGGCTTGGGCTACGCTGCCGCACTGCCTAACGACTGGAAGCCGGCGGGAGTGGTGGCATATAGCGGAGCTATCTTCTCGCGCAATGGCAAACCCCGTTGGCAAAACGACAAGCCGGCGCCTACCTTGCTCTTCCATGGCACCGTCGACAAGATAGTGCCTTACCGCAAGACGCAGTTCTTTTCCACAGGTGTGTTCGGAGCCGATGCCATCGCCGCACAGATGAAAAAATACAACCTGCCGTATTGTATCTACCGATACCCCGACTTAGGACATGAGGTGTCGATAGGCGGACCCGTCACTATCGACGAACTCGGCATGTTCGTCCGGCAGATGCTCACAGAAGGCAAGCCTCTGCATACCGACATCACGCAGACCAACGACAGCATCCGCCCCTCAGCCTATTCGAAGATGACACTCAAACAGCTATATGCTCCGAAGTGAGAGGTTAGACCGCTTCGCTGTTAGATGTTAGACCGCTTCTCTGTTAGATGTTAGACCGCTTCTCTGTTAGATGTTAGACCGCTTCTCTGTTAGATGTTAGACCGCTTCGCTGTTAGATGTTAGACCGCTTCGCTGTTAGAT
>CAMHKW010000039.1 GCA_946185835.1 uncultured Bacteroidales bacterium | reverse complement strand
ACATATTTAGTGCAAATTAAATGATATAAATTGTTTTTTACAAAAGAGGTGATAGATTTCATCTCTTTTTTTCCTATATATAGAGGGTATGGAAATTGAAAGGTGAAAGAGGACAACACGCCCGAATCTTAATAATCTGCAATGGAAAAGATTGACAGTTGGGAATACTGATTGTGTTACTTTGAGAATTTCGACAAACTACTTTGAGAATTTTTCTGGCGCAAATTGAGAATTTTTCTTGCATATATTGAGAATTTTTTGTACATTTGCAGCGAATTTCAATTATTGCACTATGTTTAAGCGTCAACAAGCAACTGTTTTGCAGTCCCGAATTGCCGAGCCTCGGCGGTTTATTCAGGTTATTGCCGGAGCACGACAAGTGGGTAAATCAACCATGGTGAAACAAGTGACACAGGAACTGACCGTTCCTCATTTGCTCACAACCGCAGAAGAAGCACCGGACAAGAATCCGGCGTGGATCAGTTATGTGTGGCAACAAGCCCGGCAAGCCATGAGGCTCAATCACTATCCGGAGTTTCTGCTGGTGATTGATGAGATTCACAAGTTGGATAACTGGAGCGAGGTCGTCAAAGCCGAGTGGGACGCAGATACCATGCGTGACGTCAATCTGAAGGTCGTTCTATTAGGTTCCTCCCGTCTGCTGATCAAAGATGGTTTGACCGAATCATTAGCCGGACGGTACGAACTGATAGAAATGGAACACTGGTCTTTCAGCGAGATGCGCGAGGCGTTCGGTATGAGCGCTGAGCAATATATCTATTATGGCGGATACCCCGGAGCCGCTTCGCTTCTAGATGATGAGAAAAGATGGCGTAAATATATGAAAGATGCCATCATCGAACCAGCTATCACTAAAGATGTGCTGACTACCAAACGGGTGCTTAAACCCGCTCTTTTGAGACAGTTATTCCAATTGGGCTGCGCCTATTCCGGAGAATTGCTCTCATTCAACAAGATTCTCGGACAGCTACAAGACGCGGGCAACACATCTACATTAGCGAATTACCTGCAATTACTTGACGAAAGCAAACTGCTATGCGGTCTGCAGCAGTTTGCCGCAGATGATGCACGCAAATACAAGTCCGTTCCTAAATATCAGGTGTATAATTCCGGTTTGCTGAGTGCCAATAACCAGTTGAGTTTCAAAGATATGTATCTCTCTCCTAAGGAATGGGGCAAATGGGTGGAATCAGCGGTCGGGGCTTATCTGGTCAATCATGCCGACCGTTTAGAGTACAAGGTCTATTACTGGCGTCATGATAGTGATGAAGTGGATTTTATCCTGCAACGCTCACGTCAATTAGTAGCGATAGAAGTAAAGAGCGGAAGGCAAAAAATGAATCAAGGCCTTACGCATTTCCACGAACAGTTCCATCCTGACACAGAGTTGGTAGTCGGAGGCGAAGCTATGCCGATAGAACAATTCCTATTGACGGACATTGAGAGATTGTTTTAGAAAGCACAAATAATAATCGGCAATAATAGATTTGAGTAAATATCTCGATACTTTTGAGTAAAAAGCGAATTAAAATTGAGTAAATTAATAATACATCATTCACAAAATTACGAGTATGAAAAAGACATTCTTTCTGAGCATTGCCGTGTGCCTGCTGGCGAGTTGCGGCAAACTGACCGTGGACAACACGCCTGTGGCAAGTATCGAACTGGACCGCTATCTGGGTACATGGTATGAGATTGCGCGGTTTGACCATCGTTTCGAGCGCGGACTGACGCAGCCGCAAGCCGAATACAGCCTGCGTGAGGACGGCAAGATAAGCGTGGTGAACACCGGCATCAAAGACGGCAAAGAGAAACGCAGTACCGCAGTTGCCAAGACGACAGACACGCCGGCACTGCTCCGCGTGTCGTTCTTCCGTCCGTTCTACGGCGATTACCGTGTGTTGCTGTTAGACGAGAATTACCGGTATGCGCTGGTCGGCGGCAGTTCGGATGACTTTCTGTGGATCCTTGCCCGTCAGCCACAGTTAGACGAAGAGACCAAGGTGCTCATCCTTGCAGAAGCCCGACGCCGCGGATATGACATCAGCAAACTACTGTGGATGTATTGATTGTGCCGATTTGCCAAGATGGTGTTTACCGCTACATATCACTCGCCCTTGGGACTTGCTGTCATAGAGAGCGACGGAGAGGTGCTGACCGGTCTTCGGTTCGCAGATGAAAAAGCATGGGCAGGTAAGATGGAGGGCAGAAAAGCAGCAGCGGCGATACCTGTCATTGCAGCAACCATTCGGTGGTTGGACGATTATTTCAGCGGCAAGCGAACGGGAAATGCCACCATGGGCAAGCAACCGGAGAATGTCACCATAGGCAAGCAGACGGAGAACGCCACTATTGGCGTAAAGGCTGACGCACGGATTGTCGTCCAACCCGGAGGCACCATGTTTCAGCAACGCGTTTGGCAGGCATTGTTGGCTATTCCATACGGTGAGACGGTCAGTTACGGCGAGATAGCGCGGATGGTCAGTTGCCGGTCTGCGCAGGCGGTCGGACAAGCCGTCGGAGCCAATCCCATTGCACTGCTCATCCCCTGCCACCGCGTCATAGCAGCAAACGGCAATCTTGGCGGCTACGCATACGGAGAGGAGAGAAAGAAACGGCTGCTGGCGTGTGAGCAACAAGGCAAACACAAAACCTTTTTCTGTTGATGCTATAGTGTCACACGTGACGTTATAGATTATAAAATCTGAAATAAAAGCGAGCGTACCAGAGGGTTGGCACGCTCGCTTTATAATTAGTTAATGTGTGACTTAGGGCGCACTACCGCTGTTGGTTGCCAGTCGGTTTGGGCGATGAGAGTCTCGATGGTAGAGAGGTCTTCTTCACTGAGATAGGGCAACATCACTTGATTGGTGACACCATCGCGGTTCATGTACTTGTCGGGATTCGGAACGATACCGACGTAGTCATCCTCGCGAAGAATACTCATCAGTTCATCCAGCTCCGAGACAACGAGATATACGCCTTGCTCATAAAGCGAATGTACGATGAAAAGCACATCATCATAGTAGCCATAGAAATGGTGGTGACAAAAAAATCCCCGCAGGGCGAGCCTACGGGGATGCTGTATGATAATATGTTATCAACTCTCATCTGCGCATAGGCAACACGGCACACAATATGATTGTGCGAAAACATAGGCTGCGAAGCATCGTGGCTTCGTCATGCGATTTGATATGTTGCTTTGCGTTGTACATGCTTTTTATTCTCCGTGTTCGTAAAGAAATTCCGGGGCAAAACCTATCTCATTTGACCAGTCAACTGTGAATGGGTCTAATGTGAAATTGCGGAAATAGTTCATGTCTTTCAGTTTGGTGCATATTCCTCGCTGCGCCAATGGCAAGAAGTCAACCAATTTAACAGCTCCATCATTAAAAGAGAGACGAAGTACGTAGTCATGCATATATTGTGCATCTATGACTTTTAATATAGTATCCATAAATTCTCCTTTCATTGAGGAGGTTCAATCTTAATTGGCGATTCAGCTCTGCCCTAACCTCTAACAGGCGAAGCCGGTCTAACCTCTAACAGGCGAAGCCGGTCTAACCTCTAACAGGCGAAGCCGATCTAACCTCTAACAGGCGAAGCCGATCTAACTTCTAACAGGCGAAGCCGATCTAACTTCTAACAGCGTAGCGGTCTTTACTGTACTAACTATGGGTCGACATCAACGTATATCCTCACACTCTTGAAGCGAGGGTCTTGTTGGAGCTGTCGAATCTGTTCGGCAAGCATGAGTTTGCCTTTGGCTATAGGCTCTTCTTTCTTGAATTTGAGGATGATATGCCGTATATAACGGTTCTGCACTCGCGATAACATAGGCACTACCACCCCCGAGCATCGGTGTGTGAACACCTGCTTGAGTCGGAGGTCAAGGGCGAGTGCGGCATCGTCGGCGATATGGTAGTCGGCATGACTGACGACGACATATAGCAGTCGGTAGAAAGGCGGGTAACGGAAGAGCTGCCGCTCGGCTATCTGCTGCTGATAGAACGTCTCGTAGTCGTGTTTGGCGGCGAGACCGAGTATCTCGTTGTCGGGATTGTTGGTTTGTATCACCACCTCACCTTGTCTGTCTTTTCTTCCGGCTCTGCCGCTTACCTGTTCTATCAGTTGAAAGGCTCGCTCCGCACTTCGGTAGTCGGGCTGATTGAGTACGGAGTCGCAGTTGAGCACAGCTACAAGACTGACGCCGTCGAAGTCGAGACCTTTGCTTATCATCTGTGTGCCGACGAGGATATGTGTGCGTCGCGCGGAGAAGTCATCTATTATCTGCTGATAGCTTTGCTTGCGTCGCGTGGTGTCGAGGTCCATACGCGACATCTGTTTCTCGGGAAAGAGTCGTGCAAGCTCGTCTTCTGCCTTCTCTGTCCCGACTCCGCGATCGATGAGTGGCTGACCGCAGTCGGGACAGCTGTCAGGCACCGCGATGGTATAGCCGCAGTAGTGGCACGTGAGGATATTACGTTGCCGGTGCAAGGTAAGGCTGATGTCGCAGTTGACACAATGCGGTATGTATCCACATTGCTTGCATTGCATATAAGGTGCATAACCTCTGCGGTTGATGAAGACGATGGCTTGTTTGTTTTCGTCTATCAGCGTATGCCGCAGTCGTGCCACGAGGTAGTCTGACATACTGCCTTCTATCTCTTTGCGGTGTCGTGCCTGCCTTAGGTCGATAACTTGTGTCTTGGGCAGTTGCAGGTCGCCGTATCTATGTGTCAGCCTCACGAGTCCGTATTTGCCGATCATGGCGTTATAGTAACTCTCCACAGCAGGTGTGGCGCTACCTAACAGCACCTTGGCTCCCGACATCTTAGCAAGGACAATAGCCACCGAACGCGCATGGTATCGGGGTGTTGCCTCCTGCTGTTTGTATGAGGTCTCATGCTCCTCGTCCACTATCACGAGACTGAGGTGTCGGAAGGGCAGGAAGACCGACGAGCGCACTCCAACGATGAGCAGCGGTTGCCGAGCAGCATACACCTGCTCGTATACCTCAGCACGCTCGTTGTCAGAGATACGTGAGTGGTACACCACCATCCTCTCGCCAAAGACGCGAGCAAGACGGTCGGTGAGCTGAGTAGTGAGCGCTATCTCGGGCAGCAGGTAGAGAACGTCATGTCCGCTGTCGAGGACTTCGGCTATCAGATGCATGTAGATGTCGGTCTTGCCACTGCCTGTCACACCATGCAACAGCACCACGTCTCTCTCTGCAAAACAGTCCTTTATCTGCTCTAACGCCGTCTGCTGTGCTTCGGTCAGAGTGTGCAACGTCTGCGTAGAGTCACATTGCTGCTGTCTGCCCACGCGCTGTCTCTCTACCGACAGTATCTGTTTGTCTATTAACGCCTTCAGTCCCGTTGGCTTCAGCTGTCTCTTGCTGACCGGCAACTCACCATAGTGCGACAGCTCGAGAAACTCTAAAAGCGTAGACTGCTGTTGGGGTGCACGACTCAAGCTGTCGAGCACGACCTGCAGGTCTTGGTCGGTATGTAGCACAACGTAGTCCTCGTATTTAGGGCGGTATTTGTCGGTTACGTCTTCCGAGGTGCATACGATGCCGGCTCTAATCATCTTCGAGAGGGCAGGCATAGCAGAACGTATCTGCAAGCGGCGAGCTATCTCTTGAACGTCATGCTCTTTGCCGTCCGACAAGATGTTATATATCGTTTGTTGTTGCGGCGTGAGATGCAGGTCGGTATCTTCGGTCTCGAGCCTTACCCTTGTGGTACTTTCGAGTTTGAGTAGCGCAGGCAGCGCCGCTCTCATCACATCTCCCAAGCTGCACATGTAATACTCAGCCACCCACTGCCACAACTGCAGGTCGCGGGCTGAGAGCAGAGGACTATCGTCGAGCATGCATACCACATCGCGGTAGCTGATGTCGCCATCTTCTGCTGTGCTGATTCCCACTATAATGCCCGTCTCTATCTTCTTACCCAACGGCACAAGAACACGACAGCCAACTAACGCGTCGGCTGCCATCTCAAAGGGGACGTTATAGGTTAACATCCCCACCATCGGCACAGGTAATATCACATCGACTAACATAGAGGGGAGGTGAGTGGGGAGGGGGTTGGTGTTTAGTGGGTAGCGGGTAGAGGGTAGTGGGTAGAGTTTAGAGGGTAGTGGGTACGTCGGTTTCTGGCCGGCGGAAAAAGAAAATTTTGCGATCTAAAATCTACGATTTGATATCAGTATCCGTCCGATCCGTGTAAAATCCGTCACATCTGTGGGAAAAAACACCCCGCGTGAGATACCGCTTCTATCTAACTTCTAACAGGCGAAACCGGTCTAACCTCTAACAGCGTAGCGGTCTAACAGGCGAAGCCGGTCTAACTTCTAACAGCGTAGCGTTCTTTCTGATAGCACTCTCGGCAGAGGGGCTCGTATTTCTCTGTCTCACCAAGCAGCACACGTTTGTCGCTGTCTACTAATCGGTGCGACACGTATGCGAGGTTGCCACAGCGAACGCAGATAGCGTGAGTCTTATACACATCTTCGGCTATAGCAAGCAAGGCGGGCATCGGACCAAACGGCACACCTTTGTAGTCCATGTCGAGACCTGCCACTATGACGCGTATGCCACGGTTGGCAAGTTCGGAACATACGTCGACGATACCCATGTCAAAAAACTGTGCCTCGTCGATGCCGACGACGTCGACGTCGTTGGCAAGTAGCAGAATGCTGCCCGACGACTCAACAGGCGTCGAGGGAATGGCACGACGGTCGTGTGACACCACCTCCTCTTCGGAATAGCGCACGTCGATAGCGGGCTTGAAAATCTCTACTCTCTGTTTGGCAAACTGTGCGCGGCGCATACGTCGTATCAGCTCCTCAGTCTTACCCGAGAACATCGACCCGCACACCACCTCGATGCTGCCGCGACGCTGCACCGGTCCTTGATTGTCACGTTCTGAATACACTTTATTATTGTTTTAAAGAGTTAATGTTCTAATGTTTTAATATCCGTCCAATCCGTTATAAATCCGTCTCATCTGTGGGAAAAACACCCCGCGGGAGAGACCGCTTCTATCTAACATCTAACAGGCGAAGCCGGTCTAACTTCTAACAGGCGAAGCCGGTCTAACTTCTAACAGCGTAGCGGTCTAACAGGCGAAGCCGGTCTAACTGCGTAGCGGTCTAACACGAGGGCTTTAGGTCTGCCACCATGATTTGGAGCGAGAAGCGTCCGTTATACACGTTTTTCTCAACGCGATAGCAGAGGTCTATCTTGTCGCCACGAAGCACACACGGTGCCATGTCAGCTCGACCGAACGCAATGCCGGTGATAGAACCCGTGTTGTCCGACACCTCTAACCTCAGATGCTCCGACTGCTTACCCACAAGACGCGAGTTGCGAGAGTTGAAAGCACCACAGGTCACAAACACCGGAACGGGGTTACCCGGACCGAAAGGCTGCAGCTTCTCGAGGGTAGAGAAGAAAGGTATCGTGATGTCACCAAACTCTATCTTACTCTCTATGTTGATGATAGGTCTCCGCTGCTCGGGACGGATATGTTCGCTCACATACTGCTCGAAACGTCGCTTGAACTCATCCAGATTCTCTCTTCTCATCGACAGCCCGGCGGCATAGACATGTCCGCCGAAGTTACTGAGCAGGTCGCGGCAAGAGTCGATAGCCGAATAGATGTCGAAGCCGCCAGCCGAACGAGCCGAACCCGAGATATACTCGTCGTCGGAGTCGGTGAGCACTATGGTTGGGCGATAGTATGTCTCTGTCAGTCGCGATGCCACTATCCCCACCACTCCTTTGTTCCAACCCGGAGAATAGACCACCGTCGTCGTCTTACTGTCGTTGTCGGGGTCGAGCTTGAGTTGTGCGAGTGCCTCTTCGGTCGTCTGCTTGTCAAACTCTCGACGTTGTTCGTTGTATGAGTTGATGTCGGCACTCTTCTTCTGCGCAAGTTCTTTGTCCTGAGTAATAAGCAGCTCCACCGCCTCTTTGCCCGACTTCATCCTGCCGCTGGCGTTGATACGCGGACCCACCTTATATACTAAGTCGTTTATCCCCACTTCACCCTCGGCGATGCCTGCTACTTCGAGTATGCTTTTCAAACCAACAGAGGGCGATGTGTTTATCTGCCGCAGACCATAGTGTGCCAACACCCTGTTCTCACCGGTGATAGGCACTATGTCCGACGCTATACTCATCGCTAATAACTCAAACAATGGCATGAGCTCAGAAAGCTCACGCCCATGCGTCTGACAAAAGGCTTGCAGCAACTTGAAGCCCACACCGCAACCCGACAGTTCCTTATATGGATAAGTACAGTCGGCACGCTTGGGGTCAAGCACGGCAACAGCTGCCGGAAGCTTCTCATCGGGTGTATGGTGGTCACAGATGATGAAGTCAATGCCTTTGAGCTTAGCATAGTCTACTTTGTCGACCGCTTTGATACCGCAGTCAAGAGCTATAATCAGACTGCACTGCTCTTCCGCAGCGTAGTCGATACCCTTCAAAGAAACACCATAACCCTCGGTATATCGGTCTGGGATATAAAACCGCAGGTTCGGCGTTATGGTACTCAGAAAACGATACATCAGTGCTACCGAGGTGGTGCCATCCACATCGTAGTCACCGTAGATGAGTATCCTCTCTGCATTGTCGAGGGCTCGTGTCAAACGCCCGACGGCTTTGTCCATATCCTTCATCAAAAAGGGATCGTGCAGGGAACTCAGACTCGGAGACAAGAAGTCGCGAGCCGCATCTGAAGTGGTTATACCTCTGTAGACAAGCATGTCAGCCTCAGCACGACTAATCTGAAGCTCGTCCATCAAAAGACGTGAGGCTTGCTTGTCTTCTGCAGATGGTATCTTTATGTTCCATTCGCTTTGCATCAGGGTGAAAGGTTTTACCCTTTTCGGCTTGACCACCAATCAGGGCATGGTTAGGTTTAACCCAAATCGGTCATTAGAATTTATTTTAGAGTTTATATTATTTTTGAGCAGATTTTTGATTTTGAGTGAAGGAGTTATGCGGGCATAATGACTGAACGAAAAGCAAAAAGATGCCAAAAAGAATAAAACTATAAATAAATAGTAAAATTAAATTTATATAAGTACTCTATTGCGGTCTAATGACCGATTTGGGTTTAATATAAATCGGTTAGGTTTGTTATCATCAGACGGTGATACTGAATCTGTCCGTATCTTTCCACAGTTGTGAGTGCTGTCTGAATCGTCGCACCTCGCTGATGTCGATGTCGGCTATCTGCGTCTGACAGGCATCGTCGGCGAAATGCACTAAATGATTCAGGTGCGTGTCTATTATCGTCGAGTGACCATTATAATGCAGTCCCAGACCATCGTCACCCACCCTGTTGACAGCACACACTATACATTGGTTTTCTATAGCTCTGGCGGGCAATAGCGCATCCCAGTATTTCACTCGCACTTCCGGCCAGTTGGCGGTATAGAGCAAGATGTCGTAGTCGTCGCCTTTGACATTGCGGCTCCACACCGGAAAACGCAAGTCGTAGCACACCAACATACACATCTTCACCCCCTTATATTCCACTATCTTACGCTCCTGCCCGGCAGCGAAGAACTCAGCCTCACCACCATGGGCATACAGATGCCGCTTGTCAGCAAAGTCGGCAGTACCGTCAGGACGAACAAAGAATGCGCGGTTATAGAGTCTGCCGCCCTCGCTCACCATCAGCGAACCAAACAACGCCATGCCGAACTCGCGAGCCCAGCAACGCAACTTAGCTATCGTCGGCGAAGTGGCAAAGTCCTCTGCCAACTCCACACAATCAGTACAGAAACCGGTGGTGAACATCTCAGGGAGCATCGCCACATCGGCGCAACCCGCTATCTGTCGCAAGCGGATTTCCCACTCCGACAGATTCTGCTCCACGTCAGCCCAGACGATAGGATACTGCAATACTGCTACTCTCATTTCTTCTTAGCCGGGGCTGCGGGCTTGGCTATAGAGTCTCGCATGGCGGTGTCAGCCTCTATGTTCTTCATACGATAGTAATCCATGATCCCAAGGTTACCCGAACGGAATGCCTCTGCCATAGCTATCGGCACTTGCGCCTCTGCCTCTACCACATGAGCTCGAGCCTCTTGTGCCTTTGCCTTCATCTCCTGCTCTAACGCTACCGCCATAGCACGACGCTCTTCTGCCTTAGCCTGAGCTATGTTCTTGTCGGCTTCTGCCTGATCCATCTGCAGCTGGGCACCTATGTTCTTACCCACGTCGATGTCGGCAATGTCGATCGACAATATCTCGAAAGCAGTACCGGCATCCAAACCTTTGCGCAACACCAGTTTGCTTATGCTATCGGGGTTCTCGAGCACTAACTTATGACTCTCCGACGAACCTATCGACGACACTATACCCTCACCTACACGAGCAAGGATGGTATCTTCGCCTGCACCACCCACCAACTGCTTGATGTTAGCACGTACCGTCACACGAGCCTTGGCGATAAGCTGGATACCGTCTTTCGCCACTGCCGTCACCGGTGGAGTGTCTATCACTTTGGGATTAACCGACATCTGAACCGCCTCGAACACATCTCGACCGGCAAGGTCAATAGCTGTAGCCATCTGGAAAGAGAGGTCGATATTAGCTTTGCTTGCACTCACTAACGCATGAACAACCCTCTCTATATGTCCGCCTGCAAGGTAATGAGCCTCTAACCCGTCACGCTTCACGTCCTGCAAACCTGCCTTGTGAGCCTCTATCATACAGTCTACAATCTTACGAGGCGGCACCTTACGGATACGCATCAGAAACAACTGAATCAGAGAGATACGAACCCCCGACACAATAGCCGATATCCACAGCAGAAACGGCACATAATAGAAAAACAGCAACAACAAGATTGCCAATAGTGCTAATAGCACAACTTCAAAGATTTCCATGATTTTATTGTTTTATTATTATTCACCCACTTGTAATATAAAGATATTCACCCACTTGTATATTTTACAATGGTTTTGTATCTCAATATTAAAAAACATTATATCTCACTCGCCTACTGAACGTTACAGCACTCTCACTCCTGTCATCTTCGAGTGAAGAACGAGTGAAGAACGAGTAAATGACTTTCTAACCTCTAACAGGCGAAGCCGGTCTAACCTCTAACAGGCGCAGCCGGTCTACCTCTAACAGGCGCAGCCAGTCTAACCTCTAACAGGCGAAGCCGGTCTAACCTCTAACAGGCGCAGCCGGTCTAACAATAACCGTATTGCCTTCCACACGCAGCACTTCAACATCTTCTCCCGGGTCGATAAAAGCACCCATACTCTTGGCTTCCACCTCTTTACCCTCGATGCTGGCACGCCCCATAGGAGCAAGCCGCGAAGTAGTCACGCCCTTGTCCCCTACTTTTATATCAAGACTGGTCAGAAGGTCTACTTTCGAGTTGATATCGGTCTTCAGCGCCATCTTGTCGAGCATGCGCGAGCGCAAGAACAGCCATACCGCCACCGCCGACAACAACAGCAGCGCCGCCAAAGTGATATGACCTGCCAGCGCACCGATATAATAGTATGCACAAAAAACAGAAGCCGCCATACACAACACACCGGCTATCCCCGCAAAACCAACGCCGGGAATAAGAAAAATCTCAACTACAAAAAGAGCTACGCCGCAAAGGGCGAGAATAGAAACAAGCACTATATCCATGACTGTAAGGTGTTAGTTTGCTTATAACAAGACGTTAGCAGTGAACACATACATGCCGTTCACCCAAACAACGCCGCAAATTTAACATTTTTTTTTCACTCTCGCAACAGACAGCCTAAACAAAAAAATTTGCTAATTTGAAAAAGTTGCTATACCTTTGCAGCGTTTTTCGCTAACATTAGTGATTTTCGAAGGGCAATAAACCCGTTCCCGATTTTTTCAACGACACCGCAAGGACATTTTATGACACCTATAGTGCCAATTCAAACCAACTGCATCATGAGTAAAAATCTTGTTATAGTAGAGTCACCCACCAAAGCCAAGACCATCGAAAAGATATTAGGAAAAGACTACCACGTACTCTCAAGCCAAGGACACGTAAGAGATATCGAAGGCGAAGGCAAAAACAGCATCGGCATCGACTTCAACAACCACTATGCACCGCATTATGCCATCGACCCACATAAGACACGTCTGATAGAGACGCTACGCACCGAAGCCAAAAAAGCCGACCGCGTGTGGCTCGCATCCGATGAAGACCGCGAAGGAGAAGCCATAGCATGGCACCTGCAACAAGTACTCGAACTCGACGCCGACACCACCAAACGCATCGTCTTCCACGAGATTACACCCAATGCCATCAAACAAGCTATCGTCAACCCACGAGACATCGACTACAACCTCGTACACGCACAGCAAGCCAGACGCGTCATCGACCGCATCGTCGGCTTCGAACTATCACCCGTCCTATGGAAGAAAATCATACCCGGACTGTCGGCAGGACGTGTGCAATCGGTGGCAGTACGACTCATAGCCGAGAAAGAGAAAGAGGCAACAGCCTTCACTCCTACTGCCCAATACCGTGTAGTAGCCGACTTCTCTTCGACCGATGTCAACGGCAAAGCCGTCACTCTGCAAGCCGAACTCAACCACCGCTTTGCCACCAAACAAGAAGCAGAGGCTTTTCTTGAAGCATGCAGCTCGGCTACGTTCGAGGTAAGACAAGTGACATGCAAACCCACTCACCGCAGTCCTGCACCGCCTTTCACCACCTCACTGCTGCAGCAAGAAGCATCACGCAAACTACACTTCCCCGTCTCGAAGACCATGCGACTGGCACAAAACCTCTACGAAGCAGGTCTGATAACTTACATGCGTACCGACTCCGTCAGCCTCTCGGCTCTCGCTATCGCTGCCGCACAGAAAGCTATCGTCGAGGAGTTCTCCGAGCAATACCATAAGGCACGCCAATACAAGACAACCTCGAAAGGTGCACAAGAAGCGCACGAAGCCATACGACCTGCTTATATCGAAAACCAAACGGCAGGCAGCAACGACGACGAACGCAAACTCTACACCCTGATACGCCGACGCACCCTCGCCTCACAGATGGCTGACGCACAAATAGAGAAGACAGTGATAGAGATAGGCATCAGCAACTCCAACTTCCTCTTTGTCGCAACAGGCGAAGTAGTCGTCTTCGACGGCTTTATGAGAGCCTACGTTCAGTCGACCGACGACGATGAAGAGCAGGCAGAAGCACGCTTGCCACAGATAGCCGAACATACACTTCTCACCGACGAACAGATAGTAGCCACTCAGACCTACTCTAAGTCACCCGCACGTTTCACAGAGGCTTCTCTGGTCAAAAAGATGGAAGAACTCGGCATCGGACGACCTTCGACATACTCGTCAATCATCGACACTATACTATCACGCGACTACGTACGCCGCGCTAATATCACCGGACAAAAACGAGACGTCGAAGTACTCACCCTCAAAGACCAAAAGATAACCCGCAAAAACAAACAAGAGACCTACGGTGCCGAAGGACAGAAACTCGTGCCCACCGACCTCGGAATAGCTACCAACAGCTTCTTGGTAGAAGAGTTCCCCGACATACTCAACTACGACTTCACGGCACAATCGGAAAAGAGCTTCGACGACATCGCAGAAGGCAAACTGCTGTGGTACGACGTAGTCGACAAATTCTACAAGACCTTCCACCCCTCAATTCTCTCGATAGAGAAAGGCAAAGTAGAAGGCAGAGAATTGGGTATCGACCCTGCAAGCGGCAAACCTGTGATAGCTAAGATCGGTAAACGCGGACCATGTATACAGATAGGCACCGCCACCGACGAACAAAAACCACGCTTCGCCTCACTCGAGAAAGGACAGTCGATATACACCATCACTCTCGAAGAAGCACTCAAACTATTCGACACACCATACCCCTATACCGTAGGAGAATACGAAGGTGAAGAGCTAATCGTCTCGACAGGTATGTACGGACCATATATCAAGCAAGGTAAGACCTTCTACTCCATACCCAAAGACTACAACCCGGCCGCGCTCAGGCTCTCAGAGGCTATAATGATAATCGAAAACAAACGACAGGCACAGATGCCTATCAAAGACTTCGGTGAGATAAAAGTGCTCAACGGACGCTACGGACCATATATCAAATACAACAACGCCAACTATAAGATCCCAAAGTCGACAGAGGCAGCCACACTGACCGAAGAACAATGCCGACAGATTATAGAGTCGACACCCACAACCACCACGAAGTCGACACGTAGCCGCAAAACCGGCAAAAAGAGCTAAGCAATATCGGCAAAAAGAGCTAAGACAATATCAGTAAGAGCTAAGACGATATCGGCATTCATGCCGACACCTGATACCTAACGCAAACAAAAGCTGTCAGCACTTGTCTGACAGCTTTTTTGCATGTCTGCAAACAGCAGATTTGCATAATTGCAAAAAAAAACTTACCTTTGCGATTGTTTTTATAAGTTGCTCGACTTGTTGCGCAACATTCTAAAATTATTACCTATAAAACATTAAACACATGAACACTTCCAACTATGTGATAACCATCAGCCGCGAGTTCGGCACCGGAGGGCGCAAGATTGCTCAGATGCTAAGCAACGAGTTAGGCATCAAGATATACGACCGCCATATTCTGAAAGCCCTACAAGAGAAGTTCAACCTCACAGAAGAGGAGATGAACCGTATCAAAGCCAAACGTCATAACTGGTGGGATGACTTCTCGCTGTTTTATCAGCAAGCTACGGCATGGGCTAACAAGCAATACTACGAGACATTCACACAAAACATCACTTCGCGGCAGCTATACCAAGCCGAAGCGGCTTTGCTTAAGGACATCGCCGAACAAGAACCGTGTATCATATTAGGCAGGACAGGCTTTCATATCTTCCGCGACCACCCGCGTGCCTTCAAAGTATTCTTGGTAGGCGACCTTCAGTTCAGGCGCGACAACATCGCCAAACGCCTCAATATCAACGATGGCACAGCCGACAAACTATTACACGACATCGACCAGGCAAGGGAGAACTACACACTCACCTTCGCCGACAAGAGTCGATACGACTCACGTAACTACGACCTCGTTGTCAATGTCACCAACCTTGAACCTGAACAGATAGCACTATTTATACTCGACTGTGTTAAGCATAAATTCGAACTTTAGCAACACATTCGTATATTAGTAACCTCTCAGAACTTTAGCAACACGTTAGCTCTTTAGCGAACCACTCGGACGCGTTGAATCATTATGTGTTGCGTACGCACAATGAAACGATGCCTTGCCATATTACTAATGTCGGCCTGCCTGCTTGTTTGCCAAGCAGCAGAGCGAACTGCACGACCGAAGTATTCGAAGACCGAGACTTTCTTTTATCGGCTCGACCGCTTCATAGAGAACATGATGCTACAGGGTATCGACACCAACTATATCAGCTTTCATGAGCACTGCTGGCGCCTGTCGTTTATGAATAGCGAAGTGGGTATCAACTCGACACTCGGCGCTAACATGTCACAGTATGGCAATGCCACCATCAACCTTTATTCTCTGCCGAGTATCGACCTCGGTTTCAACATCGGCTATCGAGCTGTTGACTTCGGCATGTCATGGGATGTGAGACGGGCATACAACAAGAAATTCAACTTCTCTTTCTATGGTAAGGCATGGGGCTTAGAACTCACCAAGAATGAGATTTCCCATCTCAACGGGAAATTTAATTCAGACACCGAAGGCATTATACAAGAGGTAGGTTCCGATGACATATCTATTAAGTCGACAATAGTATCGGCATTCTTTGCTTTCAACTTCCGCAAGTACTCGCCTATTGCGGGCATACGTCAGGGTTATCGTCAACGCACCTCGGCAGGCTCGGCATTGTTGCGGTTGCAATATATGAATCTGGACATCACGCCAAAAGCCGCTGCATTGGCAACAGGATTAGGAGGTTTGCAGAATATGGAAGTGTATCAGGTGGCAGTGGGTGCGGGTTACGGATATAACTACACTCCCAACCAAGGCAAGTTTTTGCTTCATGTCTCAGCCATGCCGCTGCTTGTGTTCTTCAACCGCACTTTTTATTCTGCCTACTTTCCTGTATTAGTTGGCGAGAAGCTGACTTCAGACATTCTGCTCAGTCACAAGATGCAGCCCAGCTTTCCCGTCTATCTGACCGGCACCGCACGTCTGTGCTTGGCATGGGAAGTGAACGAATGGGTGTCGATGTCGGCAGCCGGTACGTTTAACAACATGCGATTCAAGGCACCCGCCACTGAAGGTGAGCTGAAAATCAACCATTGGGACTGGAGTGCACAAGTCCTTATTGGCGTGAGGTTCGGTGCAGGCAAGAAAAGAGTAAGTGAGGTACTCAGGGCCTACGACGAAGACCCGAACAAGGGCAAAGTGTTCTTACCTTTCCTTGACAAGGTGCCACATTAACAATTCGTGGAAAGGTCAATAGGCATCTTTATCTAACCATCTTTATCTAACACGGCGACATATTAAACTAAAAAACAATACCATGAACATCTACAAAGCACACATCGTCTTCACCCCTCAGCCACAACGTTTCGAGATAATAGAAAACGGATACGTTGTCGTAGAGAACGGCATCGTGCAAGGGGTATATTCTACATTACCTAAAGAGTTAAGCGGCATGCCGGTTGTCGACTTCGGCGACCGTCTGCTCATTCCTGCCATGAACGACATGCACGTCCATGCTCCTCAGTTTCGCAATCAGGGTATCGCCATGGACCTGGAGTTGTTACCATGGCTGAATAGCTACACTTTCCCTGAGGAGAGTCGCTATTCTGACACCAAGTACGCAGAGCGTATGTATCGTCGGTTTGTACGTGAGCTATGGCGTCATGGTACGATGCGCAGCGTATGTTTTGCCACCATCCACTGCGAAAGCACGCGCATACTGATGAACCTGTTCAAAGAAGCAGGCATGGGTGCTTTTGTAGGTAAGGTAGACATGAATCGCAATAGTCCGGAGAGTTTGACGGAGACGGTAGCCGATGCCATACGCGACAACGAGTGTCTGATAGCCGAGTACAACAGTCCCGGCAGCCTTGTCAGACCTATCATCACCCCACGTTTTATACCCTCGTGTACACCTGAGATGCTTCAAGCCTTAGGCGAGTTAGCACGTCGGTATCAGTTGCCGGTGCAGTCACACCTGTCGGAAAACTGCGACGAGATAGCCTGGGTGGCAGAGCTCGAGCCCGAGAGTCGTAACTACGGTGACGCCTACCTCAGATACGGGCTGTTTGGTCAGACGCCCACTATCATGGCACACTGTGTGTGGACAGCCGGCGAGGAGCTTGAGTTGATGAAACGGCACGACGTGATGGTAGCACATTGTCCGACCTCGAACCTCAACCTCTCGTCCGGCATGGCGACGATACGCACGTTCCTCAACGAGGGAGTGAAGGTGGGGCTTGGTAGCGACATCAGCGGTGGTCATGACTTGAGTATCTTCAAGATGATTGTTTATGCCATACAGATAAGTAAGATGCAGTATTGCCAAGACAAGAGCAAACCGTTCTTGACTCTCTCGGAAGCGTTTTGGATAGCCACCAAGTCGGCAGGTCAGTTCTTCGGCAAAGTGGGCAGCTTCGAAGAGGGTTACGACTTCGATGCACTCGTCATCGACGACAAGGAGCTTAATCACGACAACTATAGTCTGCCGCACCGCTTGGAGAGGTATATTTATTTAGGCGACGACAGACAGATTGTGCACCGCTTCTGCAAAGGCAAAGAGATAACAGAACCGGAGGTATAGCAGCGAGGATAGAAGCTCTCGAGATATAGTATCAGCTGAAACGCGAAGTAGTATCAGCAGATAGAAAAACACCATTTATAATAACCAAAATCTCTTTATAATAACCAAAATCTCTAATATTATGAAAGACATGACTGCTCAAGAGAAGAAGCTGTGGCTTGCTACTGTCAAGAACCTTGGCATTTCTCTTTTTATGTACTCATTTCTATTGGGTATCTTATGGCTCGATGAGACATTTGTAGAGTCTCTGAAGGGTCAGTTGTTGCATTTTGATGATGCGGCCTGGATAGTAGGTATTCCTGCGAGTGTGATCGGTGTAGCTTACATCTTGACTATCAGGAATCCGATTAACTACACGGGTTTTTACGCCGGAATATGTATGTCAGCTTTGCTGGGTATACAGTTTTTGTTGCAAGGCTTAGGTGACAGTCCGGTGCGGTATTATGACAGCGTGGCGCTATACTTCTTGGTGTTCATACCGTTCCAGGTGAAGTCTATTATCAATTGGAAGCAGACGCCTCAGAAGGAGGGCAAGACGGAGCGTTTTGAGCCGTCGTTCTTGTCGGTGAAAAGCATGCTACTGTCGCTGCTTGTGTTCGCTGCGATAGTAGGTTTAGACTATCTTGTGGGCACCTATCTGTTGCCCAAGAGTGAGGAGGCGCTTGGTGACCGCTTCTGGGTTAAGTTCATCAGCGGCGTGATGATAGCCTCATCGGTGTTGGCTAACTTCTGGCTTATCTATCGCAAGAACGACTCGTGGATATACTGGGTCATCTACAGCGTTGCTGGCATATTATTGTTCTCTATCTTAGGCAATATCTTCTCGATAGTGCTGTTCTTGTTCTTCTTGTTTATCAACGGTATGGCAGGAGTGTCGTGGATAAAGTCGACTCCGAAAGCCAATTACGGCTGGCTGATTTGCAAATAAAAGCCGACTGATTTTCGGCTTTAAGGGATGCCGGAACCATCACTGTTTGAGTCACATACGAATCTTCACAGGTAGATGACAGGAAGGTGACAGGAAGGTGACAGGAATAAAACATGTGTAACGCGCTGAGTCTATGCGCGTTAGATATGTTTTTAACAAAGAAGCTGTAATGTCGTGATTAGAAGTACGTTATCGGAAAACAAAAGCGGCAGACTTTGAAGTCTGCCGTTTTTGTGTAGCGAGGCCCGGGATTGAACCGGGGACCTCATGATTATGAATCATGCGCTCTAACCAGCTGAGCTACCTCGCCGCAGAGTCTTCGCGATTGAGATATCGCGTAGCGAGCCGCGTTACTCTTTCGGGAAGCGGGTGCAAAAGTACAACAAGTTTTTCAAATACGCAAATTTTAAGTGTTTTTTTTGATATTGGTACCCGTTGGCGGAATTAAACCAGCGCATATTTGATTCTTCCAATCGGTTTGTTA
>CAMHKW010000038.1 GCA_946185835.1 uncultured Bacteroidales bacterium | reverse complement strand
CGTTCTTCACTACCTTGAACTCGTAGGTCTTGGCAGTAAGGGTTACTTTCTCTTTAACAAGGGTAGCAACGCCGTCCTTAACGGTCATCTTGTTAGCCTCAGATGTGCCGTTCCACTCTTCTCCCAATAGGGCTTTTGAGTCGCCCGCGATGACGTAAACGTCTTCTTGCTGCTGACCACCGGGAACGGCTTTCCACTTAGCTACTACGTCTTTCTCTGACCAGTTGCGGTTATCTACAGCGTTGCCTTCGGCTGTAACCTCTTCGTAGTCCCAGCTGTCGCCACATGCATACTTGTAGCCATTAGGTGTATCGGTCTTGATGGTGAGAGTATACTCGGTGTCGCTAACTTTGTTCATAGCCTTGAACTCGCTCCAATTGCTGAAGTTACCTACGATATATACGGCAGGTGTGCCTGCAGGAACGGTTACGGTGTAGACTACGTCCTTAGCTTCTGAAGGAACGGCTTTCCACTTAGCTACTACGTCTTTCTCTGACCAGTTGCGGTCTGCTACGGCAGCACCCTCGGCGGTTACCTCTTCGTATGCCCAGTTGGCACCGCAAGTGTACTTGTAGCCATTAGGAGTATTGGTCTCGATGGTGACGGTATATTCGGTGTCGGTAACCTTAGTCATGGCTACGAACTCTTTCCAGCTGTTGAATGCACCTACGATATATACGGCAGGAGTGCCTGCGGGGACGGTAACGGTGTAGGTTACTTTCGGTGTTTCTAAGTCGCCTGTCTTAACGGCGGTAGCATTGAGAGCCACTTTCTTGTCGTAAGTAAAGGTAACATCGTATGTACCATCAGCAGCTATCTTGAGCAAACTGTCGCCTACTTGGGGGTGTTGGATGGCCCACGAGTGGTCGCCCACTACCTTATACTTATATTCACCTGCTTTGAGGCTGACGTCTTTCTTGATGAGGGTGAGGAGTCCGTTGACTTCTTTCATCTCGTTGGCAGCGTCGTTGAGGTCCCAATTAGAGCCAAGCAGTAGCTGATCGCCAACGATGGTGTAAACCACTTCTACTACAGCCGAACCGGTCTTTGCGGCAGTGGCTGTTGCGGCGGCTTCGCCGATCTTATAGGTGAACGTTACAGTATAGATACCATCTTCTGCAATAACGAGTTGTGAGTCGTTACCTGTGCCATCGGGTATCCATGTTCCACCATTCTTCACTACTTTGAAAAGATAGGTAGAAGCAGCGAGAGTCACATTCTCTTTTACGAGGGTGGCAACGCCGTCCTTAACGGTCATTTTGTTAGCTTCTGCAGAACCGTTCCACTCTACTCCCAACAGGGCTTTTGAGTTGCCCGCGATGACGTAGACGTCACCTGTCGGAGTAGGCGTCGGTGTCGGCTCAACATACTCATCTCCTGTTGTGCAGTCGAGACGTGTGTAGGTACCATCAGCGTTGACATTGAAGCACGCATCTTCTTTGAGCCCTTCGATGTTTTTCGACTGATGTCCGGCATTGTCGGTGAAGATGATATTCACCGAACTCACATCCATCGTAGCAGTGTAGGTTCCATCGCTCTCTTCTTTCATCAGAGTGCCGGGCCATTCACCACGTACATTGCCACCATCGTTCCACGCATACAGATAGAGCGGAGACATGGTGGTTTTCTTCACGGTGATTTGAATCGTTGCATTAGCGTTCAGAGCGAACGTTGCAAGAAACAAACCAATCAGATAGAAAAGTTTCTTTCTCATGGTATTAATAATTAAAGTTAACTAAAAATTGTGTATCTAACAGTTGTCGTTTTCTGCTAATTACCTTTTTATTCTCATGAACTTGCGTCCTCCTTGTATGACGATGCCTTCGTAGTCGTCGCTGACGGGTAGTCCGAGGATGTTATACATAGGCATGTCTTCTGAGAACTGGATATTCTTGAGTGCGTCGGTCTGTTGCGCGCCGCCGGGTATGGCGGGTTGCTTACCGGGCATGGGTTGCGACGAGATCTCGAGCGAGCCGTCGCCGTTGTCGTATAGATAGAGTTTGGTAGTGCCTGCAGGTACTTTCCATTTCTCGTATATCTTCTCGCCTTGTGCGTTGACGCCGTCGATAGTGAGTGGTGCATGAGTATTGGTGTCGTCGTAGTACTGCGGTGCCATATACTGTACGCCGTCGTAGTTGTCGACCTGATAGAGCACGAAGATATAAGCGGCGGATGAGAAGGCTATGTCGGCCTCACCATTGACGAACAGAGTAGCGTCGGTTGGCTCGATAGGTTGGTCGTCGACAAAACCTTTCCAATAGTAGCGGGGGTTGCCTTCGAGCGTGCTACCACCTCCGCCGGGATTGGGATCGCCTCCACCGGGGGTGCCACCCTGTGAGTATGTCGACCAGCTACCATCGCCATTGTCCCATGCTCCTTCGGCAATAGTATAGCAGTCGGAGCCGTCGGTAGGCACTGCGAGGTCGTTGGTCTGGTTCCATTTGTTGTCTTTCTCCCAACCCGGGGCAGCAGCTTGAGGGTTGTGACGCACGAAGATGATGTTGCCGTAGTTGTCGGGCACGTCAGCAGAATAGGTGGTGGCATCGACCGAGGTCATGAATGCAGTCCAACCATTGTCGCTCTCGTTGTTGAAATAGTAAATCGAGAACTTGGCATCAGCCTGTTTCCAATTGTCATTGGGTTTGAGATAGAATGTTTTTGCACTCAGCGAGAGAGCTCCCGCAATAGCAAGAAACATGGTAAAAATCTTTTTCATAGGCAGTATTTGAATTTTGGTTTTTGATTGCTTAATGGTGAGGCTTCGGAATTTCGGGATATCGGGATTTCGGGATTTCGGGATTTCGGGATTTCGAGATTTCGGGATTTCGAGATTTCGGGATATCGGGAGTTCGGGAGTTTCGAGATTTCGGGATTTCGGGATTTCGAGATTTCGAGATATCGAGATATCGAGATTTTGGGATTTCAAGATTTCGGGATTTCAAGATTTCGGGATTTCGAGATTTCGAGATTTCGGGATTTCGGGATTTCGAGATATCGGGATTTCAAAATTACCGAAGCAGGTACTTATGTCCGTTTTGTATTACTATACCTTTGTAGTTTTCGTCGACGCGTTGTCCGAGCACGTTATACATGGGTTGATTTGTTTGCAGTGTCTGTTCGGCAGCTTGTGTCTGTTCTACGTCCGATAGTGTGGACGTATAGTACATCGCGTAGTTAGCCCCTATCGAGGCGAGAGTGAAGCCTGCGGGTGCGGCATCGTTAGCAGCGGAGCCGAGTAGCAGTCGTACTTGTCCGTGTTTGCCTTGCACTGTAGCTCGGTAGTAGTTGCTACCGGCCTCCTCTGAGGTCATCGTGCTTTCCGAGTGTATGCCGGCAGCCTTGCGTGCTTGTATCATCTTTTTTATTTCCGTCTTGTAGCGAACCCAATGCGGGTAGAAGATGCAGGGTACTCCGGGAAGTGCGAGGATATATGCATTGCACTGCAGCATGACGCTTGCGTCGTTGATTGACGAGCCGTCGCGTTTGTTCATCACGTCTTCGCTGTCGGAGCGGTGGAAGGTGTCGTGGTTGTCGACGAAGGTGACGGCATACTTGCTGTAGCCTTTGCCACGCAGTCCGGCATTGCGGCAGTTGTTGTAGTTAGCTCGGAAGATACCGTCGCGAAGAGCCGTATATTTATTAGCGAAGTCGAAGACGAGTGTGTTTTTGCCGGCTTCGTCGATACGTGTCTTGAGCCGTGCAGGGTCGCCGTTCCAATACTCCATGACAGAGAAGTACGGCTTAGTGGCAGCGTTGTAGTCGCCCACATGCGAGACGTGGTATCCGACGCAGTAGTCGTAGCGGAAGCCATCGAAGCCTATTTCTGTCATCAGCCACTTAAGATACGTCTTGCACATATTCTGCACTTGTGCGTTCTTGTGGTCCCAGTCTCGGGCAGCGCCGTAGTTGCGGTTGTCCTCTTGTCCGTCGTCGTTGTTGGCACCCGCCGAGCATTTGCTTGCGCCCTCGTCGTCTTTGGTCATCCATGTCGACTGAGGCGAGATGGTTCCGTAGTTGCCGAAGTTGAGTTGTTCGAAGTCGCACCACGAACTGCGGTTGGCACTGTGGTTGATGACGATGTCGGCAAGCACTTTGGTGTTACCCGCGTGCAGGGCGTTGATGAGTTGTACGAGTTGCGAACGGAAGCCGTGGTTGTTGTTGAGGTTGGTATACTGCTTGGGCAGGTATCCCATTCCGTCGTTCGATGCCGAAGGCGGTGCGAGCCATACGAGGTCGAACGACTGGCTGATCTCGTCGACCTGCGAAAGCAGCGTAGACCATTTGGTGTTGCCGTAGTTGTCGCCTGTCTGTCCGCCTTTCTGCGACTCCCAGTAGAAGGCTTGCAGCATGACGTCGGTACATTGCGAGGGCACTGCTGTCGAGTATTCGGTGTTGTTGCCGCCACCATTGCCACCTTCGTTGCCGCCTTGGCTTCCTCCGTTGCCATAGGTCGACCACGCACCGTCGTTGTCGCCCCATCCGGTGATGGTATAGCAGTTTTTGTCGGCGGGGATGGTGAGGTCGGCTGTTTTGTTCCATTTCTTTGCCCAGTCGAGCGTGGTCGAGCCGGAGGGCATACGAACGAAGATGATACTGCTGTTGGCATCTGGGATATCGGCTTTGTAGACGTCGCCGCTGACGAGTGTCAACTGCAGGTCGGTCTCAGCGCTACCCCACGAATGCAGGAAGAAAACGGCACCGGCTTGGTTCCACAAACTCGACCCGCCGGTATTGAGATAGATAGTCTTTGCGCCGACTGTCAGCGCAAAGACCAGCATTACTAATGAAATACTCAGACGTCTCATGGTATATCAGTATTCTTTTATTTGTTTGATTGTATATACTTCTTACCATTTTGAATTACCACTCCTTCGTAGTCGACTCCGACAGGTTGCCCGAGCACGTTATACATAGGCTGCGTGGGGTCTAACTGCGGCATGTCGTTGTCTAAGATGTTTTCGACGGCAGAGTCGTCGATATGGCCATCACAATTAGGACTGACGACGGCTCTATAGCAGTCGGCGTTCCAAATGTAGCATGTGTTTTCTGTCAGGAAGATATCTTGTGTCTGCGGCTTCTGGTTGCCTTCAGTAAAGATGACATATATCTCTTTTACATCTTCGGGGAAGGTATATGTATACCAGTCGCCGTCTTTTGCAGTCCATTTCATACCCGGCCAGCGCGTGTTGGCGGCATTACCATCGAGCGGGTATGCTGTATCTTTGTACGTACCTCCTACTTTCACACGAGTGAAGGCATACAGATACAAATTCGTCCACTCTTCGGGTTTGAGGTATTTGACAGTTATTGCTCCTTCTTGCGGTGCTTTATACTGATATGTCTCGGTGTAGACAGGTGTTGACTTCTGGTCGAGCACGGCATAAGCCTTCACGGTGGTTGTCTGTTTGACATTGAAGGTGACAGCTCCGAAAGCTGACTGCGATGCCGTTGTCGGTTCCGTACCGTCGGTAGAATAATATATCATGGCGTTCTCTGCACCCACGGCAGTGATTGTTACGTCGAGTCCTTCATCGAGGTCGCGGAAGAATCCTGACTCGGGGCTGATGACAAGGTCGAATTGCGGATTAAGTTCGACATCACACTCTACCTGAACCTCTTCGGAGTTGGCTGTTTCTTTTCCTTCTCTCCACTGATAGCATACGTCGTAATCAGCTACCAGGTCGTTCGAACGTACGTTGATACCGCCACAATCGTCACCTGAGTTGATGCAGAAGTGTACTTCTTTGAGCGAAGCGTCGAACTCGTAAGAGAACCATCCTTCAGCGTCTTTATATATGCGTCGTCCGGGGTATGCTCCCATCAGGTTGGTGGAGGTGACATTACCTTGTTCGTCAACACCGGGTAGCCATGCATAGAAATACACTTTGTCCCACTCGTCCGGTTTGTCGAATCTGACACGTATACCTCTTGCAAGCGGTTCGCGATAGGTATATGTATATGTCTGCACTTGTGATTGAGCGCTGCCACATACACCTATAACCTTGAGTGTAGTGGTGGTTTTGAAGTTCAGCGGCTGAGTATAGACATTCGACGCGGTGGTAGGTGTGGTGCCGTCGGTGGTGTAGTATATTTTTGCATCGCCGCTGCCACCTACTGCTTTGATAGTAACATCGATACCATTTTCGCTATCTTCGAAAGAAGTGCTTTGGGTGACTATCAGCCCTGGAGCCACATCAGCGGTGGTACTCAGCCATATAGAATATCCGTTGCCGTTAGCGGCAAGCTTAAGATTGCTATCCCACGGTGTGGTTGTAGCTTTGTTTCCTAATTGCAGAACGAGGAATCCGTGTTTACCGTTGATGGTACACTGGTATCCGCCATTCTCTGCCGATTCTTTGGTGACAGAGCTTTCGGAATGTACTCCGGCGAGGTGTCGGGCGTTGATCATAGCTTTGATAGCATCTTTGTGTGCTACCCAATGCGGGTAGAAGACGCAAGGCACACCCGGCATCGAGAGCATAAAGGCGTTGGCTTGCAGCAGTTTGTCTTTGAGTGAGGGTTTCATAGAATTACCCTTTCCTCCAAACTCGTTGTTATCGCGTAGGAAAGTATCGTGGTTGTCGACAAAAGTGACTGCGTACTTACTCAATCCTGCACCAAGCATACCACTACCCTTGCATCCTAAATAGTTACCTGCACATATACCATCGTTGAAAGCGGCATACTTACCCGGGAAGTCGAGCGACATGGTATTGCCTGCTGCATCGTTGATAGCCTGCTGTATAGCTCCTACGCTTGCCCATAGTTCCATAAACGAGATGTAAGCACCTGCGGCTGCGTTATAGTCGCCAATATGTGAGGCGTGGAAGCCTTTGCAATAGTCGTAGCGGAAGCCGTCGTAGTGCATCTCATTGATAAGCCATTTGGCGTATGCACGGCACATCTCTCTTACTTTTTCCGAGTCGTGAGCGAGGTCTCGCGCTGCACCGTAGTTAGCTTCGTTTTTGCCGTCGTAGTCAGGTCCGTCGTCAGCAGGTCCTGTAGCTGTTCCCCAGCAGTCGCCGGCGTCTTCTTTAGTGCCCGGCATATTTATCTCGTCGGTATTGCATATATAAGAGCCGTCCGGCTCGAATGTGCCATACACACCAAAATCTTGCACTGCGAAATCGCACCAGCTCGTCATGCCCTCAAGGTGGTTGACCACCATATCGGCTACCACTTTGGTGCCGCTGTTATGCAGCTCGGCTATCAGTTTTTCGAGGTCGGCTCTGCTTCCCCAGTCGCTGTTCTGATTGGAGTATTGCCGTGGGTGATAACCCGTTCCGCTTGCATATCCGCTTGGCGGCAACCATATCAGATCGAAGTATGCACCTATCTCTCCGGCTTGCTCCAAGAGTGTCTTCCAACGTGTGTTGCCGTAGAGGTCGGTACCACGTTCTGCATCATCGTCCTTATAGCTGTCGTAATAGAAACCTTGCAGCAGCACGTCTTCGCACTCAGAGGGCACAGCCGATGCGTACGACTCTTGCATGCAGCAGCTTACGGTCAGGCATATCTTCTGTTGCCCGGTAAAACTAATGGTAACGTCGGCAGGAGCAGAGATGCTGAATACCACGTTACCATCGTTGTCGGCTGTATATCCTTTGGTGCTGCACGAAGCGTCGACAGCCGAATATCCCCAGCTACGAGTCCAGGTGCCGTTAGTGACTTTGAATTTATATGTACCTTGAGGCAGGTCTTTGAAAGAGATAGTGCCGTCTGTCATGAGTGCGGCTTTCTCGTCCCACTCTGCTCCGCCGGTCCATGTGCCGTTACCGGTGAGATAGACCTCTGTCACGGCACCACAAGGACTGTCAGCGCCTTCGCTGCAGTTAGAGCCGGGACCTATATACAACTCATCTTGTTTCCATTGGAGCTTGATGTAGAAGTCGTAGCAACCTGCGGTAGTACATGTAATGCTACCGGCAGACTTACCGCCTGTAAAAGCGGAAACGGAAGCGGGATTGAGGTCTACCATCCAAGTCTGACACTCGGAGATGTTGATGAGCTTGCACACGTCACCTGCTGCGAGCTGTACATGAGCCAGATGCTGCTCGAAGCCCTCGTAGTCATCTACATGAGTGGCAGCTACGACTTTTGAACCATTGATTTCGATACCATAGCTTTGTGAGAAAAGCATTGACGTGCTAAGACACAGCACAACAAGAAAAACTAAGACTTTTTTCATGATACTATTTCAATTTGTACTAAAATCAGCACGCAAAGTTAAAAAAAATATGTGAAACCACAAAACATTTTTTCTGCAATTTCACACACTCGCTTACAAATTATTCATAATCTATCGATTCGACATACACCTTGTCTTCAACCCTGAATTTGATTTCGTACTTATCAAACTGCAAAGCATAGATTCGATTAGGGTCTCGATGATACTGTGGCCTCGGGTCTTCGGCAAGTATGTCGGTTAGTTGCCTTAGCATGTCGGGCGGGATGTCGGCTGTGATGCCCTCGGCAAAGACCACCGGTGTTTGATAGTCGTGTCCGCCTTGGGCAAAGCCTCCGATGGCGTCGGGGTGGTTGTCGGTATAAGGAACAAAGGGTTTGATGTCGAATATCGGAGTGTTGTTCATCAGGTCTGCTCCGCTCACCCATAGCACCACCCCTTCGGTGGGCGTGTCTTCGACCTTTTCGAGTCTGACCGACGAGAGTCCGATGCTATTAGGTCGGAACGGCGAGCGGGTAGCGAACACCCCCATTCGGGTGTTGCCGCCAAGGCGTGGCGGTCGGACGGTGGGTGACCACTGCGTCGGCGCGTCAGCACCGTCGCCTGCCTTAGGCTTTTGTGCGCTGACAGCCGAGAACTCCCATATCAGCCACAGGTGAGTGAACTGCTCGATGCCGCGCAAGGCTTCGCGCACTCTGTATTCGGGCTCGAAGACTATCTTAGTTAATACAGAAGGGGCACACCCCGACTGCCGGGGTATGCCAAACTTACTTACGTAGCCGTTGCGGGCGTATGCTATTACCTTGAGTTCCAACTGAGCGGAGATTGATGCATGGTGTTTTCTTATCACACTACCCCTGAGAAGCCCATGAAAGCCATGGCGAGCAGACCTGCCACCAGCAGTGCTATAGGCGTACCTTCCATAGCTTTGGGAACGCGGTTGAGTGAAAGCTGCTCGCGTATGCCGGCGAACAGCGTCAGTGCCAGTCCGAAGCCTAAGGCTGTGGCGAAAGCGAAGACGGTGCCTTGCAGCAGTCCCGACTCGGCTCCCGGTATCTTCGACACCCACGTGCCGTCACCCACCATGATAGCCACACCGAGGATGCAGCAGTTGGTGGTGATAAGCGGCAGGAACACACCTAATGCCTGATATAGCGAGGGAGAGATTTTCTTTAGCACAAGCTCTATCATCTGCACCAGAGCTGCTATCACGAGTATGAACAAGATGGTCTGCAAGAACTCGACATGGAAGAGCTCTAACACGTATTTCTGCAACAGGTAGGTCACCACGGTGGCAAGAGTGAGCACAAAAGCCACGGCGGCGCTCATACCTATGGCGGTATCTATTTTCTTACTTACCCCAAGGAACGGACATATTCCGAGGAACTGCGAGAAGACGATATTATTGACAAATATCGCGGAAATGAATATCAGGAAGTAAACCATAGTTATGCGAAATTAGTCGGTGAATGATTATTTCATTGCTTTCTTCATGGCAGCCATGAGGTAAGCAAGGCAGATGAATGCACCCGGAGCCAATACGAAAATCAGCTGTGCGTAGTTTTCGGGATAGACCTGCCAGCCGAAGACTGAGCCGGCACCGAGCAGCTCGCGTATAGCGCCAAGCACGGTAAGCGAGAGCGTGAAGCCGATGCCCATTCCTAATCCGTCGAGAGCTGAGAGCCATACTGTGTTTTTCGCAGCGAAAGCTTCGGCACGACCAAGCACTATACAGTTAACCACAATCAGCGGGATGAATAGTCCGAGTGTCTCGTACAGAGCAGGCAGGTATGCCTGCATGGTCAGTTGCACGAGGGTGACGAAAGTAGCTATCACGACGATGAAAGCCGGTATGCGCACTTTGTCGGGTATGAGGTTTTTGAGTAGCGATATCACCACGTTAGAGCAGACGAGCACGAAGAGTGTAGCCAAGCCCATCGACATACCGTTGATGGCAGATGTCGTAGTGGCAAGCGTGGGGCACATACCAAGCACTAATCCGAAAGTGGGGTTCTCACGCAAGATTCCGTTGGTGAGTGTCTTGAGTCCTTTATTCATATTATTCTACTTTGGAGTTGATAGTATCGGTTACGACTTCTGCCACCTCGGCGGCGATATCGGCTGTCACGTTGGCAGAGTCGGCGCATAGTGCCGTTGCTCCGCTTGCAGCATCGGTTGGTGAAGCTTGAGTATTTTGCTCAAAAGCAGCGTACGCTTTACCCACTGCCAGCAGAAAAGCCCTCGACGAGATAGTAGCCGCAGTGATGGCATCGACCTCGCCTCCGTCTTTCTTGACCGTGAGGTTAGCTTGTGCGGGCTGTTTGCCTATTATCGACTGGTCGTTTTTGTCGGTTTTAAACCATTCCACCATGTGCGTGCCGAGGCCGGGCGTCTCTTGTTGTTCGAGCACTTCATAGCCGTAGATGCGACCTTGCGCATCGAAGCCGACCATGATTTTGAACTTACCTCCGAAGCCGTTTTCTTCGGTTTGCACGGCGGCTCCCACCTTCTCGCCCTGAGCGTCGAAAGCAGTGTATATCACCATCTGTTCGGTCGTTACAGGTTCGCTGAGCGTCTGATAAGGAGGCAACACCTTGGCGATAGCAGCGGTCTGCTTCTGCTGTTTGGCTTGCTCGATAGGCTCTTTGGTGAGCATATACATGCCACCGAGTGCGGCGGCAGCAAACAGCGTCACCAAGGTGAGCGAGAGCACCATATTCTTAAAACTTGATTCTAACTTTGCCATATCTTGCTTGTTATTTCAAATGTCTTATTCGTCGATTAAGCTATTTCTTCACTTCTCCGAAACGTTTGGGTCGGATGTACATATTAAGCAGCGGAGTGCAGGCGTTCATGATGAGAATAGCGAACGACACACCTTCGGGGTAAGCACCCCACGTACGTATCACCATCACTATCAGACCTATTCCGATACCATATATCACTTGTCCCCATCCTGTCATAGGTGAGGTGACATAGTCGGTAGCCATAAAGAAAGCTCCGAGCATCAGTCCGCCTGCCACCAGGTGATACCATGGTGCAGCGGCGCCGGGCATGCCGCATACATACATAAGCCCCGACACACCGAACACGGTGAGCAGTATGCTGACGGGGATGTGCCAAGTGATGGTCTTGGTGCACAGCAGGTATATTCCGCCCACGAGCAGTAGCAGCGCCGACACCTCACCGAACGAGCCGCCTATCATACCCAACGTCATGTCCCACAACTCCGGCAGCTGGTCGAGTAGCGACGCATCGCCTGCCTTAATGGCGTTTTTCATCGTAGCAAGCGGGGTAGCGCCGGTTGTAGCATCAAGATACGAGGTAGCAAAGCCTTTCGGCAGCGGCCAAGTCGTCATCTGCACGGGGAAGGCAATAAGCAGGAATACGCGACCTACAAGAGCGGGGTTGAAGATGTTTTGTCCAAGTCCGCCAAACGAGAGTTTGGCTATCACTATTGCCACGAATGCTCCTATCACCACTTGCCACCAAGGCAGGTTCGACGGCAGGTTGAAAGCCAGCAACAGACCCGTCAGCAGAGCCGAGAGGTCACCAATGGTAGGTTGCTGACGAAGCACATAGCGCGTGATCAGATACTCGAAGAGCACACACGAGCACACACTGATAGCCGTAACTATCAACACACCCCAGCCGAAGGCTATAAGCGACACCACATAAGCGGGCAGCAGGGCGATGATGACATTTAGCATGTTGCGACGCACACTATCACTGCTGTGTACATGTGGCGCCGGAGATACAATAAAATTGCTCATTATTATTTTCGTATGATTATGTTCAACTATTACTTCACATCCTTTTCTTGCTTCTTGTCGGTTGACGGCTCTTCGGCAATAGCTTCAAGAGTGTTCGACGATTCGTTATCACCATTTTGTTCTTCGTTTTCTTCAGGATATTCGGTAGGTGGTGGTCCGTATTTCCCTTCATAAGGGGACCCATACTCTACTCTGTGGCACGAGGTAAAGCCCAAGGCAACAAGCAGTGTCGTGAGCACAACGTTCAAGCTTTTACGCAAAAAAACATTCATAAATGACGATTATTTGAGTGTTCTATAATTCTGATATATCTTCTTTTCAAGTATTTCGGCTACGGTCCATTGTTCGTCGCCATAGGTTGGTTTGCGATAGCCCATTTTAGCAGCCTGTTCGGGACCGAGCGTGAAGTACTTGCATTGGCATACGGCTCCGAGTTCGTAGTCCTCGCTCAGCGGTGCAGGCAGTGTCGGTTCTGCCGAAGGTTTGACATTGGCGTCAGCCTTTCGCTGTTCCGTTCGTTTGACCCATATCTGCCCTTCCACAAGTGCCAGCCGGTGTTCGAAAGAGAGCAGTTCGGCTCTTACAATGAGCGGTCCGGCAATGGTCGAAACGGCTTTCTTATAGCGTATGTTCATCTCTGCCGTCACTCCGCTGGTTTTGAGTTTGGCAAACACCACCCATCCGCATACCTCGTCAAGCAGTGTAGCTTGCAGACCGCCATGCAGGGTGTTGATCCACGACTGGTGGTTTTGCGTCGGCTGCCATACGGACATTATCTCGCCTTCTTTCTGTTCGGGGTTGGTGTCGAAAAAGCGCATCTGCGCCCCTAACGGGTTAGTCGGGCAGCAGCCGTAGCAGTTATAGCCCTCCATGCCGTTCCAAGGGTTGATTATTTCTCGATAAGTCAGCATCGGCATTTATTTTTTAGCGGCGCGGGCGCGTATCAATCCTCCCACTTCAGCCTTACCCATACGTATGTAGTCGAGTAGCGGCCGGTAGCTTGGGCATGTAAACTGGCAGCATCCGCAGTCGATGCAGTCCATCACGTTATGTTTCTCCATCTCGTCCCAGCGCGAGAGTGAAGCCAGTTTGCTAAGCAGGTACGGTTCGAGCCCCATAGGGCAAGCCCCTACGCATTTAGCGCAGCGTATGCAGTTAGCGGGGTCGGTCCGTCTTGCCTCGCTTTCGGGGATGAGCAGCAGACCGCTCACGCGCTTGTTGGCAGGCATGTCGAGGCGGCTCATGGCGCGTCCCATCATAGGTCCGCCACCCACTATCTTACCCGTATTCTCGGGCACACCGCCGGCGAAGTCGATGATATCGGCAACGGGCGTACCGAAACGTACGAGGTAGTTACCGGGGCGTGCCACCTCCTTACCGGTGACGGTGACGACTCTCGAAACGAGAGGTATGTTTTTCTGCACTGCCTGATATACAGCATATATGGTAGCTACGTTATCGACCACCGCTCCCACTTCGATGGGCAGTGCCCCACTTGGCACTTGTCTGCCGATGCAGGCATCGATGAGTTGTTTCTCGCCGCCTTGCGGATATTTGAGGTCGAGAGGTTGTACGCTCACACCGAGGGTATGAGCAGCCAGCTTACGCATATTTTCGATAGCGTCGGGCTTGTTTTTCTCAATACCTATTACGGCTCGCGCTATGCCTAATGCCTTCATCAGTATCTGTATTCCCACTACTATCTCTTCGCCGTGTTCGAGCATGAGTTGGTGGTCGCAAGTGAGATAGGGTTCGCACTCTACCCCATTGACGATGAGCACTTCTGCTTTCTTTCCCGGAGGTGGCATGAGCTTGACATGTGTAGGGAAGCATGCGCCGCCTAAGCCTACGATACCGGCGTTTTTCACCTTTTCTATTATCTGTTGCGGCTCGAGCTTGCAGATACGGTTGACAGCGGGTGTGCGGTCGGCCTCGCTAATCCAGTCGTCGCCTTCGACGTCAATGAAGATGGCAGGCACTCGCATACCCCATGCGTCGAGAGTGGTGTCGACCTTGGTCACGGTACCACTGACGGGCGAGTGTATGTTAGCCGACACGAATCCTCCTGCCTCGGCTATGAGTTGTCCTACGAGCACTTTGTCGCCTTTGGCAACAATAGGTTTGGCGGGGGCACCGATATGTTGCGACAGAGGCACTATAGCTTTCTGCGGCAGAGGCACCTCTACTATCTTCTTATGTGCAGAATACTGCTTGTTGTCTTGCGGATGCACACCGCCTATTGAGAATGTATTCATCAGTCTTCTGTATTTACGTTATCTGTTTTCGTTTCGGTTTGAGGCTGAGGTGTCACAGCTTGCTGCGACTCGGCTGCTGACTCGGTTGCGGGAGTTACAGGCTGAGCTGCAGGTTGAGCCTCAGCAGCGGGTTGAGGTGCCACCACTGTCTGTGGCTTAGGATCAGCCGGTTGCGGTTGTGCAGCTGCCGGTTGTGCTTCCGTCTCTTGCGGTTTGGGTGCAGGTTTGGGAGGGAAGTTGAGCTCGTGGATAGCGCCGGTCGGACATGCAGCAACGCATTTGCGACACATACGGCACTTTGTGAAGTCGATATATGCCACGTTGTTTTCGACATGAATAGCGTCGAACTTACACTCTTTCTCGCACTTACCGCAGCCTATGCAGGCGTTCAGACATGCCTTGCGAGCAATAGCGCCCTTGTCTTTGTTGACGCAGCTGACGAAGATACGTCTGTTTTTCGGTCCTTTCTTACGCAGCTCGATGATATGTCTCGGGCAAGCCTTGACGCAGGCACCGCACGAGGTACATTTGTCGTCGTCGACCTCGGGCAGTCCGGTCTCGGGGTTGATGCTGATAGCGCCAAACTGACATGCAGCCACGCAGTCGCCACAGCCCAGACAGCCAAACGGACATGCCGTCTCGCCCACATACAGACTATTGACGATCTTACACGAGCGAGTGCCGTCGTATTCGCTATTGCGGGCACGTGCCTGACACGTACCATTGCAACGCACCACAGCTACCATCGGTTCGCTTGCCACAGGCGCCAAACCTAAGATATCGCCCACCTTAGCCATCGTCTCTTGTCCGCCAACAGGACAGAGCAGTCCTTCGAGGGTATCAGCCTTGCAGCATGCCTCGGCAAGAGCACGACAGCCTGCAAAGCCGCAGCCGCCGCAGTTGGCACCGGGCAACACCTCCTGAACGAGGTCGATACGTGGGTCTTCTTCTACCTTGAATTTCTGAGCAACGACATACAGCAGCACGGCTGCCAATAAGCCTGTCGCGCCCAAAGCAATCAGAGCTATAACAATAGGATTCATTAGTATTGTACAGATATTTTAGTATTATTAAACGAAATAATGCGAGTCTGAGAAAACGAAATAACGCGCAAAATTAGCATTTTTTTCTCATATAAGAAAAGAAAAAGTGTAAAAAGTTAGCTACTGCCTGTAGCCGTGATGCTTATTGGCTACCATTCTATGGGTTCTATTCCGTGCTCGACCAGGTAGCTGTTAGCTTTCGAGAAATGGCGGCAGCCGAAGAAACCGTTGTAAGCCGACAGTGGTGAGGGGTGTGCTGCTTTGAGCACGAGATGGTCGCGCGTGCTGACGAAGGAGGCTTTGCGTTGTGCGTATGCCCCCCAAAGCATAAAGACGAGGTTGCGTCGCTGCTTAGAGAGCTGTTCGATGACGGCATCGGTCAGCACCTCCCACCCTTTGTTCTGGTGACTACCTGCACGATGTGCTTCCACCGTAAGAGTAGCATTGAGCAGCAACACTCCTTGCTGCGCCCAGCGCATCAGGTTACCCGACAATCCGGGCTGACCTGTTTGTGACGTCTCGCATACCGACGGCCGACCGAGGTCGGTGGATATCTCCTTATATATGTTCAGCAGCGAAGGCGGCACACGCACACCGTCGGGCACCGAGAAACACAGCCCCTGTGCCTGACCGACCTCATGGTATGGGTCTTGTCCGAGGATGACCACTTTCACCTTGTCGAAAGGGCAGGCATCGAAGGCGGCGAAGATAAGCCGCGAGGGCGGAAAGACCTCACGCGTACGATACTGCTGCCTAACGAAATCGGTAAGCAACTCGAAGTACGGCTTGTCGAACTCAGACTGCAACACCTGCTGCCAACTTTTGTCGATTCTGACTTGCATGCTTTTAATTAGAAAGTATCTATTGAAATAACAACCATTCTCGTTTCTATAAACACGGCAATTGCATTGCCGTGCCCCACATCATCATCCTCCATGAGACGAGTCAAAGCCTCGCCACCCGCCTACACCACACACAACTTATTTAGTTCCATTTACGTTTAGGTGGTATATAGCGTCTATATATAAAAAAAGGCTCTGCGGAGCCTTTTCGATTACTTACGTATACCCAAGTCTTTGATGAGCTGACGATAAGCCTCGATGTCTTTTGCTTTCAGATAGTCGAGCAAACGACGACGTTTACCTACCAGATGGGTAAGAGCGCGCTCTGTACCGAAGTCTTTCTGGTTGAGCTTAAGGTGCTCGGTGAGGTGTTGGATACGGAAAGTAAACAAAGCTACCTGACTTGCAACGCTGCCGGTGTCTTTGGCGTCTTTGCCATACTTGGCAAAGATCTCAGTTTTTTTCTCAGGAGTCAAATACATGACAAATAAAGAATTAAAATTAAACCATGTTGCCCTTGCAGCAACTGCCGTTGCCGACATTAACTACAATGACAAATTTACTTGCTTTCAAAAAGCGGGTGCAAAGATACGACATTTTTCTAAAACACACAAATATTATTGTCTTTAATGATGAAATTATTGCTTGTTCGAATAAAATTACGTACCTTTGCAGCGATAATTTGGAGTGCGGTCGTCCAAGCCCGCAACCAAAACAAATAGGTAAAACAGATTTGTTATGTGCCCTATATACTTTGACAAACCAATCACCCGATAATAATCATGAAAACGATTCGTCTTTTATTTGTTGCGATGTCAGCGGTTCTGTTCTCGAGCTGCATCACCACACTTCTCACCATGGCATCCGACCCCACCCCGACCGTAGTGCGTACCACACCGGCGGTAGCAACAACCACATACGTTGCACCTGCCACCACTACCACTATCGTCCAGACTGCTCATCGTCAGCCTACAACCACCGTCATACAAGTCAATTCGGTGACGAGCGACATCTGCCTCTACCTCGACCTTGAGGCTGTGGCTGCCGCCTTTGCCCAGTCGTCGACAGTCGAAGAGTTCGAGATGATACTCAACTCGTCGAAATACATGATTTCGAACCTCGACCTCAACCGCGACGGCTATGTCGACTACCTCAGAGTGATGGAAGTGGTCAACGGCTACAACCACCTGTTCGTAATACAGTCGGTTTTAGGTTTCAATGTCTTCCAAGACGTAGCCACCATAGTCGTGGAGATGGGTTATCAGTCGCCCTACTGCCAGATTATCGGCGACCCGTATGTCTATGGCACACGCTATATCGTGCAGCCCGTGTTCGTCCGTCGTCCACCGCTATACGACCCGTTCCTTCGTCCGACCTACAAACCGTGGTCGTCGCCTTACTACTGGAATCATTTCCCATCGTACTACGGCAAACCTGCACCTCAGCACTTAGGGCATTATCAGGCATACGTACACACCTACGTGAGCAACAGCAAATACTGCCACGAGGTGAGCTACCCGCAACAGATACACTTCTCGTCGTACGAGACGCTGCGTAGTGGCGTTACGCGCAACGACTACCGCAACTCGAACCCGAGCGGTTCGTTTGCCTCGCGCACCTCGAGCATGACCTATACCCCCGCCGGCAGTACTACTGCACAACGTGTCAGCAATGCCCGCGACGTGCGCATAGCTGCCGGGGCTTCGACGCAGACCACCACCTCTACTTCGCGCAGCAACTCACAAGCTTCGACAGGCACTGCCACTTCGGGGACTTCGCGCAGCAACTCGCAGGCTTCGACAGGCACGGCTACATCAGGAGCCTCTACATCGCGCAGCAACTCGCAAGCTTCGACAGGCACTGCCACTTCAGGGACTTCGCGCAGCAACTCACAAGCTTCGACAGGCACTGCTACATCAGGAGCCTCTACTTCGCGTAGCAATTCACAGGCTTCGACAGGCACGGCGACTTCGGGCTCGTCTACCTCGCGTAGCAACTCACAGGCTTCGACCACCACTGCCACTTCGGGCTCGTCTACTTCGCGCAGCAACTCGCAGGCTTCGACTGGCACGGCCACTTCAGGTGCTTCTACTTCGCGCAGCAACTCACAAGCTTCGACAGGCACAGCTACATCAGGAGCCTCTACCTCGCGCAGCAACTCGCAGGCTTCGACCACCACTGCCACTTCGGGCTCGTCTACCTCGCGCAGCAACTCGCAGGCTTCGACAGGCACTGCCACCTCGGGAGCCTCTACTTCGCGCAGCAACTCGCAGGCTTCGACTGGCACTGCCACTTCGGGCTCGTCTACTTCGCGCAGCAACTCGCAGGCTTCGACCACCACTGCCACTTCAGGTTCGTCAACTTCGCGTAGTAACTCGCAGGCTTCGACAGGCACTGCCACTACTACACGGACAGCGACTCAGACTACGACACGAACCAGAGTCAACAGCAACGGAACGGTAAGGACTACCACCACACGCTCTTCGTCAAGCGGAAACGCCACCTCTTCGCGCTCGTCGTCGAACAAGTCGAATGCTACACGTTCGTCGAATAGCAGCACTTCGAGCTCACGTAAGTCGACAAGCAGTTCAACAGCCACCCGCTCGGAAGCGCAACAGTCGGCGTCAAGCAGCACCTCATCACGCTCGACAAATAGCACCTCAGGCACTGTGAGAAGAAGATAAAACCACCACGGTTGATAAAACCACCACGGATATATATAAGTTCGACGGCAGGAAGGACGCTTTCTGCCGTCTTTTTTGTTTCTCCCACGGATTAACGTTTGTTCTTCTTATGAGGAGATGCGGTACATCTGACAGAGAAAAAATCTGTTGTAATCTGCCCCATCTGCAAAATCTGCGGTTAAAAAAATCTGCAGCGAAAGCAAATCTGCGGTTAAGAGGGTGTTTTTGTTTCATTATACAACGCCGAGAGATAAGTTTGACAATGTTGTAAAACAAAAAAACACTCGTCAAATAATTTCACACTGACAAACAAGCATTTACCCATCGCTCTTGTTAAGCATATTTTCGTCAAAAGACTTGCGTAGCACAAAGTGTTGTAGTAATTTTGCAACCGAAAATTTTCCACGCCTACATTGTCTTCACGATAATGGCAAGGCACAACGGCGCCACGTGCTGCGAACAAAATGTTTAACCCTAAAAAAATGCAACAATGAAAACTCTTAGCAAAACACTACGTCGCTTACTGACATTAGGATGGCATGTTACTACTAATCAGAACATCGGTGATGGTATATAAATTCTGAATAACATGAGTAATTTAATTACCTTATTA
>CAMHKW010000037.1 GCA_946185835.1 uncultured Bacteroidales bacterium | reverse complement strand
TTGTAATTATTTTAAGTCAAAGAACACTTTTATTTAATTCCGCCAACAGGTTAAATTACTGACTATCCGATGTGAGAAAAATAGGTTGATGAATAATGGTTGTCAGTTGATGACCAAAAGAAAATTAGTTCGATTAGTAGACAAACAAGGTTAAAGTTTGGTGGTAGCGCAGACGAACCGCTGTTTGCCGGCGTAGTCGTTGAAGATGTGTATGTCGCCCCAGCCCATGTCTTCGAGCATGGTCACCATGTCGGTTGCCAGTAGTGGGTTGATTTCAAAAAACATCTGTCGGCATGTATGTGCCTCAGCCAGTGTTCGGTAGAAAAGCAGCGGCGAGTGCTCAGGCACGAACAATGCTGCCGACGGTTCCCAGTCGAGTACTGATGCCGTCATCGTCTGCCGTTCGCTTGGCATTATATATGGCGGGTTGCAGACTATGATGTCGGCTTCGTAGCGGCTCACGTCGCTTAGCATGTCGGCTACCTCGAAGCTCACGTCGATGTCGTTGTCGGAGGCGTTGGCACGTGCCATGTCGATGGCGTCGGTGCTGATGTCGAGTCCGATGACGTCCCATTGTGGGCGTTCGCGTTTCAGCGACAAGGCTATACAGCCGCTACCGGTGCACCAGTCGACCACGCGCAACCTTTGCTGGCTGTGGCTATTCGTCACAAGGTCAACTAATTGGGCAGTCTCCGGACGCGGAATGAGGGTGGAGTGGTTGAGCCGAAGCCGTAGTCCGCGCCAGTCGCAATATCCCACGATGTAGGCAAGCGGTTCACCTTTTTTTAGGCGCTCGATGATGCTATCTATTTTATTGTTTGAAAAAAATGTAGTATCTTTGCCCACTATTAGCTCTGTGCGACTCAGTCCGCTGGTTTCCTCTGCTATCCACATAGTGAGGTCTCGCAGCTCGTCACCGCTGAACAAACCGCTGAGTTCGGACTGTATGTAACTGACTATTGGTGACATTGATAATTGATATAGTGGTGTTTTGATGTGGTGTTTTATTCAGAAATCCACCATTCAGAAATCCGTCCTATCCGTGGGAAACAAAATTATTAACCGCTGCAAAGTTACGAAAAATGTGTGAGATGGAAAAATACATGCGTCGTTGCCTTCAGTTAGCTCGGTTGGGAGAGTACTATGTAGCTCCCAATCCGATGGTTGGTGCCGTCCTTGTGTCGGCAGATGGCGTCATCGTAGGCGAGGGCTTCACCGCCCCTTATGGTGGTCCGCATGCCGAGCGTTGTGCTTTTGCAGACCACGACCTACGTTTTCCGGGAGTGGCGGTCGACACCTTGGTTGTCAGCCTCGAGCCGTGCTGCCATTATGGCAAGACGCCGCCTTGTGCCGACCTCATCATACGTCGCGGCGTGAGGAGAGTGGTGGTGGGCTGTCTCGACCCCAATCCCTTAGTGGCCGGCAAAGGTATCGAGAAGCTACGCAATGCCGGCATCGAGGTGGTCACAGGTGTACTCGAACAGCACTGCCAATGGGTCAACCGACGTTTTATATGTCTGCATAAGCATCATCGCCCTTACGTCATCCTTAAGTGGGCACAGACGGCCGACGGCTTTATGGCGTATCTGCCACAGGGCGAAGGCGAACAGCCAAGGCTACATGTCTCTACCGACCTGACGAAACGGTTAGTGCACCGCATGAGAGCCGAGAACATGGCCATCATGGTAGGTACGCAGACGGTGATAAACGACAACCCCCGACTGCTCTGTACCCACTGGAGCGGACGTAACCCCATACGTGTCACTCTCGACCGACACCATCGGCTCAACCCCGAGAGTCGTATCTTCTCCGACGAGGCACCTACCATCGTCTATTCTGACGACACCGACTGGCGTCATATCACCGAAGACCTCGCAAGCCGAGGCATACACTCGGTGCTCGTCGAGGGTGGAGCACGACTGCTGCAGCATATCATCGACTCCGACATATACGACGAACTGCATGTCGAGGTCGGCGAGCAGACAATAGGGCAGGGAGTGATGGCTCCAAAGGTAGAACTCAAACAATGTAGGCTCACACAAATCCGACAACAACGGCTGTATGAATGGACAAGGCAAACCCCACCACTATAAGCTGAGCCGATAACTATGGCAAACTTTTTGTAGCAACAATAAGCATACCTCATAGACCAACAGTAAATAGGCGTCATTCGTTAACAGCAAAAGACCGCAGATTAATCAGATAAAGCAGATTTACTCATAAAGCAGAATTACTCAGAGTCCTCATTTATCTCTGTTGACAACAAAAAACTATAATTAACGACAAATTTATGGTTAATTCATTATAATTCTTGTAAATAAATAAACAGAAATTACAATAAATTATCCGTTAATTATTCATAAATCACTGATTATCCGATGTGGGAAAGTAGAGATTGATGAATAATTGTTGTCAGTTGATGACCAATAGAAAATTCTTAGACAAGAAAATATGAATCCTCGTTTTTATATCGTATTGGCGGCAGTCGTCTTTTCGCTTTCGGGCTGCGAATATGTCGACAGTGTCGTCTCCCGCCTTAAGCGCAAGCCTTCTACCGAGGGTGTGGTGGCGGTTGTGGGCGACCATATCCTCTATGCCGACGAGCTTCGTCCGGTCACGCGTACTGCCACCTCGCCGCAAGACAGTGCCCGTCTTGCCGAGCAGTTTATCAAGCAGTGGGCTACCGAGCTCCTGCTGTATGACAACGCTCGCCGACAGCTCGGCACACAGAACGACATCGAGCAGCTCGTCGACGACTATCGACGCTCGCTATACGTGCTCCAATACGAGCAGCTGATGCTCGCACAGCGTATGTCGACCGACATCTCGCCCGACTCGCTGCTCTACTACTACGAGAGTCAGCCCGACATGCTCAAACTCGAAGAGAACATCGTAAAGGGTATCTTCCTCGTACTGCCAATCACCGCACCCGACCGCAAGCAGTTGCTGCGATGGCTCGACGATGCACAAAACGAGATAGAGAGCATCGAACACTATGCTTATCAGTTCGCCTCAGGATATCAGGTCTTCTTCGACGAATGGTATCCGCTGCATAAAATCATGGTGAAGGTGCCGATGGAAGAAGACGAAGCACTCAAACAGCTTAAGAAGCATAACCTCATCTCGTACGAAGACTCCACCAACATCTACATGGTTTATGCAACCGACAAACGACTCGTAGGCGAGCAGATGCCTTACGAATATGCCGAGTCGAGAATCAAAAAGATGCTCATCGAAAAACGTAAGACACAGTTCCTGCGTGACTTCGAAGAGACTACATACATCAAATGGAAGAAATCAACAGGAAGTTGAAAGTTGAATCCCGATATCTCATGATCTCGTCATCTCGACATCTCGACATCTCGGTATCCCGACATCCCGAATCCCGAGAAATCAAAAATAAGAAATCAGAAATCAATAAGATATGAAACGAATATGCTATGTTATGATGATGCTGTTAGCTACGACGTGGGTATGTCGTGCTCAGACCGTCATCGACGAAGTGATATGGATAGTAGGCGACGAGGCTATACTGCTCAGCGAGGTCGAAGAACAGCGTCTGCGTGCCCAGTACGAGCAGCAGTCGATAGCAGGCGACCCCTACTGCGTCATCCCCGAACAGCTCGCCATACAGAAGCTCTTCCTGCATCAGGCAGAACTCGACTCTATCTCCGCTAACGAGTCGACAGTCAACCATCAGGTCGAGATGCAACTCAACTATTACATCTCGCAGATAGGCTCTAAAGAGAAGATGGAGGAATACTTCCGCAAGACCTCGTCGGAGATACGAGAGGAACTGCAGACCACCGTACGTCAGCAGATGATCATTCAGCAGATGCGACAGAAGCTGACGGCTAACATCAGACCCACACCGGCAGAGATACGGCGTTTCTATAACTCGCTACCCGCCGACAGCATACCTATGGTGCCGGCACAGGTCGAGGTGCAGATACTGAGCTTCGAGCCGAAAGTGCCTATCGAAGAGACCGAGCGTGTGAAGTCGACACTGCGTGACTTCACCGAACGCGTCAACTCGCAAAGCACCGACTTCGCCATGCTCGCCCGACTCTATTCCGAAGATATAGAGAGCGCCAAACGAGGCGGAGAACTCGGCTTCGTGGGCAAAGGACAACTCGTGCCCGAGTTCGCAGAGGTGGCTTTCAACCTCACCGACCCCAAACGCGTCTCAAGGATAGTGCAGACCGAATACGGATACCATATCATTCAGCTGATAGAGAAACGTGGCGAACGTATCAACTGCCGACATATACTGCTGCGCCCGCGCGTCTCTAATATCGACAAGCAGAACTCTCTGCAACTGCTCGACTCAATAGAAGGTCTCATCAACGACGGCACCATCACCTTCGAAGAGGCGGTCTTACGCTATTCGCAAGACAAAGATACACACATGAACGCCGGACTGATGATGAACCCGCAGACCGGTGCAAGTAAGTTCGAGTTCCAAGACCTGCCTTCCGAAGTGGCTAAGCAGCTATATAACATGAGCGAAGGAGAGATGTCGAAGCCTTTTATCATGATGGACCAAACCAAGAACAAAGAGGTGTGCTCTATCGTCAAACTAAAGTCTAAAACCGGCGTGCACAAGGCTAACCTCGTCGACGACTACCAAGTCATACGGCAGATGTACGAAAACAAACTCGCCGACGAACTCATCGACAAATGGATTCAGAAGAAACAAAAAGAGACATATATCGAAATCAAACCCGACTGGCGAGGCTGTGACTTCGCCTATCCGGGATGGATAAAAGAATAGAAATCTAAAACCTCTAAAACCTCTATAAAATCTCTCATGCGCCGCGCGGTTGCCATATTGCTGGTGTTAGCTCCGTTGTGCCTTATGGCGCAGCGGCAGACGATGGTGTACCTCGAACGTTGCCGGACACTCTCGTTCGACGAGCAGCGTCATCCCGATGCTCAGCTGCTCAGTGGCGACGTCGTCTTCCGGCACGACTCGGCTTATATGTACTGCGACAGCGCCTATTTCTACGAGAAGACCAATTCGCTTGACGCCTTCGGACATGTACGCTTCGTGCAGGGCGACACACTCAGCGGCTATGGCGATGTGCTCTACTACGACGGCAACCGACGTTTTGCCAAACTCCGACATAACGTACGTCTTGAGCACTATTCCACCATCCTCTCTACCGACAGCCTCAACTACGACCGCGAACGTGACATCGCCTGGTACTTCAACGGCGGCACCATCGAAGACTCACTCAACGTCCTTAAGTCAGAGTGGGGACAATATACACCCTACGACAACCAAGCCGTCTTCCGACAGCATGTCGACCTCGTCAACGACAAGTTCACCCTCAGCGCCGACTCGCTGTACTACAACACCTCGTCGAACGTAGCCGACCTCGTCGGTCCGACCGATATCATCTACGAAGAAGACACGCATATCTTCTCTACTCGTGGCTGGTATAACACCAAGACCGAGTACTCGATGCTGCTCGACCGCTCGGTGGTCAACAACGTCGACGGACAGTCACTCACCGGCGACACCATCTACTACGACAAGCAAGACGGCATCGGCAAGGCAATGGGTAATATCGAGATGAAAGATACCGTCGAGAAGATCACACTCTATGGCAACTACTGCGAGGCTTACGAGAATGAAGAATACGGCTTTGCCACCGACAGCGCCTTGCTCGTCGACTGGAGCAAAGACGACTACACCTATATGCATGCCGACACGCTGTTCACTATCAAGGTGCCCGAACGTCTGTTCTCTCTCGTGCCACGCGACAGCATCCTCGTCGACAGCGTCCTCACCGCGCAGGCACCCGACACCGTATGGCGCGACACCTCATATCATCTGGTGAAAGCCTACTACGGAGTGCGTGTCTATCGATACGACGTACAGGCAGTGTGCGACTCGCTCGTCTATTTCTCCAAAGACTCCACCATGCAGATGACAGGCAACCCCGTCTGCTGGAACGACGACAGTCAGATGTCTGCCGACCAACTCACACTATATATCAAAAACGGAGAAGTCGACTACCTCCATGGCGTAGGCAACGCCATCGCCGTGCAGCAAGAGTCAACCATCCGCTTCGACCAACTGGCAGGCAAAGAACTATTCGGATATATCGACGATGGTGCACTACGACAGATATATGTCAAAGGCAATGCACAAACCATTGTCTTCCCCAAAGAAGACGACGGCTCGTTTGTGGGCATGAATCGTACCGAGAGTAGCTACGTGAGGCTCTATATCAAAGACAAGAAAATCGACCGCGTGGTGTTCACCACCGCCACCTCCGGCTCGCTCTACCCCTTAGACCAACTCTCAGATGCCGACGCACACCTCAGCTCCTTCTTCTGGGCAGAACTCGAACGGCCCTATAAACCCGGCGACGTCTTCCTCAAACCAGAAAGGACCAAACGACCCGAAGCTGCCGTACAGACAGCCTCTGCTGCCGATAACAACGCCAACACCGACCGCAACAAAAAAAATAACGACAGAAAAAGAACAAGCGCCAAATAATTAGAAAGTATATATCATATAGACCTATAGAAAAAAACTAAAAACTCAACAATAAATGAAACACAAACTTATGCTTATGTGGTTAGCACTGGCATGGTGCGCCACTCTGTTTGCTCAAGACGACATGCAGCACTTCGGCATGCAGATAGGCTTTCAACGTCCGCTGCTTCGCGAAGCAACAGCTGCCGAACCCAAGAAACTGTCGAATGTGACATCAATGAACGGCTTGCGTGTAGGACTCGTCTACGACGCTACCCTCATCAAGGGATTTGGTGTGTCTTTAGCTCTCAACTACAACGTGGCTTCACGCTATACCGCATGGCAAGACGGCAGCGGACTGACTAAGTATCCGCAGACCAGACGACAGTATGTCATGCAGTCTATCGAACTGCCTATCGACTGGCAGTATAAGTTCGAAATAGCCAAACAGACCTACGTCATCGTCTATACCGGACCGGCATTCGAATACCTATTCACCTTCAAACAAAATAGCTATTCGCGGACATACGACCAGAAGGTGACACGCGTGTCCGACAGCTATTTCGACTACGACACCGACCTCGACTCGCAATGCGACTACCGACAGTTTAATCTCAAATGGTCAGTAGGAGGAGGTGTGCAGTTCCAAAATTACTTCATACGTGCCGGATACGACTTCGGTATCATCAGCCCATATAACGACCGCTACAACAGCCTGCTCGATATCGAACGCCACGGACGCTTCGACGGATGGAACGTACGGGCAGGTATCTATTTTATGAACTTCTAAAGACTATACTGACGCGTCGAAAATATAAACCCCCGCTTCAGTAAAAACCTTCATTGTAGAACAAAATCATTCTTATTATGGAGCCTAATACCATCCCTTCGGTGCTTCTTGTTGTCACAGGTGGTACTATCTCTATGGTCAGAGATTCTCGAACCGGCGCACTCATGCCTGCCGATGTCGAGACGTTCAAAACATTTCTTTCTGATGTCAACAGCGCCGAGGTCACCCTCTCGGTGCAAGCCTTCGAGCCGCTTGTCGACTCGTCTGACGTTAACCCCCCGATGTGGTCGAAGCTGGCACAGATACTATACGACGAGTACGACCACTACGACGGCTTCGTCGTCTTGCACGGCACCGACACCATGGCATACACCGCCTCCGCGCTTAGTTTCATGCTCGAGAACCTCAATAAGCCCGTCGTCTTCACCGGCTCGCAACTGCCCTTCGGCGTGCTACGCTCCGATGCTAAGGAAAACATGCTGACAGCCATCGAGATAGCAGCTGCCAAAGACGATGACGGCAATGCCATTGTGCCGGAGGTCACCGTCTTCTTCGAAGACCGACTCTTCCGTGGCAACCGAACAACTAAGATATCCGCCGAGCATTTCGCAGCTTTCAAGTCGTTCAACTACGACCCTCTCGCCATCGCCGGAGTGCATATACGCTACTTCCCACACCTCGTCCACTACTCCGACAGCCGGCTGCCGCTCAAACTCAGAACACACATCTGTAACGACGTGGTGGTGCTACACCTCTTCCCCGGCATCAGCGAGACCACAGTGCGAGCTATCCTCTCTATACCCGGACTCAAAGGCGTAGTGCTCGAGACCTTCGGCTCTGGCAACGCACCTTCCGACAAATGGCTCTTCGACGCTCTCAGCGAGGCAACAGCCAACGGCGTGATTATAGTCAACAAGACACAATGTACGCGAGGCTCAGTCGAGATGGGACTATATGCCACCTCACTCAACCTACTCTCTGCCGGCGTCATCAGCGGATACGACATCACCACCGAAGCACTGCTCACCAAGATGATGTATCTGCTCGGGGAAAACGAAAACGACACCGACGAAGTCAGACGACTGCTCGAACGCTCACTCTGCGGAGAAATGACAATCGACGATTAAAAACAACCTAAAAAACAAAACGATATGAAAACGCTACTCGACCTTCAACCAGCTGAGCTGTGGAAAAACTTCTACGCCATCACTCAGATCCCCCGTCCTTCGGGACACAAACAAGCCATCTCCGACTTCTTGTATAACTACGGTAAGTCTCTCGGTTTAGAGACCGAACGCGACGAGATAGGCAACGTGCTTATCCGCAAACCTGCATCAGAAGGATACGAGAGTCATCCCGGTGTGATACTGCAAGGACACATGGATATGGTGCCGCAGAAAAATAGCGAAGTAGATTTCGACTTTACAAAAGACGCCATTCGCGCATACGTCGACGGCGAATGGGTAACAGCCGACGGCACCACTCTCGGCGCCGACAACGGCATAGGATGCGCCACCGCTATGACTATTCTTGCCGACAACAGCATCAAGCACCCCGCTATCGAAGCTTTCTTCACCGTCGACGAAGAAACAGGCATGTACGGAGCCTTCGCACTCAAAGGCGGATGGCTACGAGGTAAGACACTCATCAACCTCGACTCCGAAGAAGAAGGAGAACTGTATGTCGGCTGCGCCGGTGGCGTCGATGCCAACATCACATTCGGCTTCGTAGAACAACCCGCACCCGAAGGCGACCTCGCAATCAAAATCACCGTCAAAGGTTGCAAAGGCGGACACTCAGGCTGCGACATCAACCTCCAGCGAGCCAACGCCAACAAACTGCTCGTCCGTATCCTCAAAGACGCCATCGCCAACTACGACGTATGTCTAAGCTCTATCAACGGCGGATCGCTGCGCAACTCCATACCGCGTGAGGCTGAGGCTGTTATCACCGTTGCCCCCGACGCTGTCGACGACGTGATACGGCTGACTGAAGAGTACGAAGACCTCTTCTTGCAAGAATACGCCGGTGTCGATGGCGATATATGCGTCCTGGCAGAACAGGTGCCCACACCCGCACATATCATACCCGACGAGCTGCGCGACTCCATCGTTCATGCACTCGTAGCATGCCCACATGGCGTATACCGCATGATACCTGAGATGCCCGACGTGGTAGAGACATCCAATAACCTCGCCATGGTCACTACTTCCGAAGGTAAGGTCGAGATATGCTGCCTGACACGCTCGTCGGTTGAGAGCCGCAAGCAAGAACTGCAAGAGATCATCGACAGCTGCTTTGCTCTCGCAGGCGCCAAAGTCGAATTCGACGGCTCCTACCCCGGATGGAAACCTAATGTCAACTCGCCTATACTGCATAGCATGAAGCAGATCTACGAACAAGAGTTCGGCGAGCAACCACGTATCATCACCATCCATGCCGGACTCGAATGTGGCATCATCGGTCGCAACTATCCGGGCATGGACATGATATCGTTCGGACCTACCATCAAACACCCACACTCGCCCGACGAAAAAGTCAACATCCCAACCGTCGAGAAGTTCTACCGCTTCTTGCTTGCTACACTTAAGCAGTTATAGTATGGTAGTCGACACTCCACGTCTGTTGCTTCTCTCGCAAGATGTCAACTACTCGGCTCTACTGGCAGAGACGTTGTCGGCACGACAGTTTCGTGTCGACAGCGTCTCTGTCTCCGATATAGCCGTCGAACGACTGCGTAAACAGCATTACGACATCTGCATCATAGATGCCAACAATGCTCGTGCTGTCGCTCTGCAGACGGTACGCGACATACGCGACTACAACAATGCCATACCTATACTGCTGCTCTCGCTGCGCAACGAACGCGACGACATCGTCGAGGGATACCGAGCCGGATGCAGCGAATATGTGCTGTCACCTTGTCCCGTCGATGTGATGATATGCAAGCTGCAAAGCTGGCTACGTACCCTTGACGTCACCCACGACAACGACGCAACACTCACATTCGGACAGTGCTTGCTCGACACCAACACCTGTACTCTCACCTGCGACGACAAGTCATATAACCTTTCATACCGACAGGCAGGCATACTCCAACTGCTTGCCACTAACAGAGGACGACTGGTCGACAAGCGAACCATCCTGCGACGACTATGGCACGACGACAGCGTCTTCGCTGCCCGATCGCTAAATGTCTATATCAGCGGACTCAGACGTCTGCTCGCTGACAGCAACCTTAAAATCGTCAGTATCCGAAACAAAGGCTACCGCCTTGATGGCTGTTAGACTTAGACCGCTTTGCTGTTAGATGTTAGACCGCTTTGCTGTTAGAAGTTAGACCGCTTTGCTGTTAGAAGTTAGACCGCTTTGCTGTTAGAAGTTAGACCGCTTCGCTGTTAGAAGTTAGATAGACTTCATTGACCGCTTCGCTGTTAGAAGTTAGACCGCTTCGCTGTTAGAAGTTAGAGGGTACGCCGGTTTGTAATTGGCGGTCAGCATCAATATAAAAATCTGTAATAATCTGTCCCATCTGTAAAATCTGCGGTTCAAAATAATCTGCGGTTCATAAAATCAGCGGTTCAAAAAATAGGTAATTAAGGCTCTGCAGTCGCCACGCCTTTAAGGAGAATGGGCGTTCAAATAAAAGCGACCACGCTCTTCGCATATAACCTTTTTCACGATTATCCTTGCGTGTTAGAAATAAAAGTTGTAAATTTGCGGCGTTATTTTGAGATGGTAGGCGAATAGACGTGCTTACCCGACAACTATTAAAACATCAATCCTAAACCAATAACTATTATGAAGAGAATAATTGCTATCGTTGCAGGTGGCGATTCGAGTGAGCACGACGTTTCGATTAGAAGTGCTCAAGGTCTGTATTCTTTTATGGACAAACAGCGCTACGAGCCTTATATCGTGGTGCTTGATGGTACGCGCTGGGCAGTTCACCTCCAAGATGGAACAGTGTGTGATGTCGACAAAAACGACTTCTCGTTCCTCCTGAATGGCAACAAACTCAAGTTCGACTACGCCTATGTCACTATTCATGGCGTTCCGGGCGAGAGCGGACAGCTGCAGGGGTATCTCGACATGTTGCGCATACCATATTCGTGCTGCAACGTGCTTGCCGCCTCACTCACCTGCCATAAGTACGTTTGTAACCATTTCCTTGCTGCCTTTGGAGTCGACATAGCTCCTTCCATACGACTGCGCTCATCTCACGAACTGACACCCGAGCAGATAGTCGAGAAGGTAGGGCTGCCATGTTTTGTCAAAGCCGACACCGGCGGAAGCAGTTACGGCTGCACCAAGGTGAAAAACATAGAAGCTATGCAAGCAGCTGTCGACAAGGCGTTTGCTGAAGCCAATGAGGTGATAATCGAGAAGTTTATGAAAGGCACGGAAGTCACCTGCGGCGTTTACCGCACACGCAACAAGACCGTCGCCTTCCCTCTTACCGAAGTGGTCACACACAACGAATACTTCGACTACGATGCCAAATACAACGGTAAGTCCGATGAGATAACGCCGGCACGTATCAGCGACGAACTGACAACAGCGGTGCAACAACTCACCCTGCGAATATACGACCTCATCGGATGCCATGGTATCATTCGTACCGACTATATCATCGAAGACGGAGTCATTAAGGTGATGGATATCAACACCACACCCGGTATGACAGCCACCAGCTTCATACCACAGCAGGTACGCGCCGCCGGACTCGACATCAAAGACGTACTGACCGACATCATCGAAGACTCGTTCTGAAATACATAAGTTAATGGACTACAGCCAATACATAGAACACCTACTGCACTTAGAGGATTGGAATCGCTACCCACAAAACCTCTATGAACCGATAGGCTATGCACTCGAGTCGGGCGGCAAGCATCTCAGACCCCAACTACTGCTGCTTACCGTTGGTATGTACGGAGCTCCTATCAACGAGTCGGTCTTGCGGACGGCTCTTGCCATCGAGCTGTTCCATAACTTCACCCTCTTGCACGACGACGTCATGGACAACGCACCCATGCGGCGCGGACGACCAACAGTGCATGTCCGCTGGGACAACAACACTGCCATACTCTCAGGCGACCAGATGCTCATCGAAGCGTACAAACAGCTTCAATATGTCGAACCCTCACTGCTACCAAAGGTGCTAAGGCTGTTCTCTGACATGGCATCAGGTGTGTGCGAAGGACAACAACTCGACATGGATCTCGAGCACGAGCCACTCGTCAACCTCGCCGACCGTACCGCCATCGACAGATATATCGAAATGATACGTCGTAAGACGGCGGTGCTCATCGCCTCGGCGTTGCAAATCGGAGCCGTAATGGCACATGCCGACGACGCTGACTGCCGGCGGCTCTATAACTTCGGCATCAACCTCGGACTCGCCTTCCAACTCGAGGACGACCTGCTCGATGTGTATGGCAATCCACAAACATTCGGCAAAGAGATAGGAGGCGATATCTGGGAGGGTAAGAAGACATATCTGCTGCTCAGCGCATATCACCGAGCCGATGAAAAGCAACGTCAACAACTGCTTCTGGCTCTGACCAATACCGAGCTAAGCAGACAAAGCAAATACCGAGCAGTACGCGACATCTACGACCAATTAGGTGTGGAACGTATCACGCTCAACCAAATACAGCAATACACTCGGCTCGCACTCAGCGAACTCGAACTCGTAAATGCTGCTGACGAACACAAAACCACACTGCGACACCTCGCCGACCGACTTGCACAACGAACATATTAACTCTCTAACCACTTTCTCACATGCCTTACCGCCGCTTACCAAATACCGACCAAGCTCGACTCTTCGCTCTGCAAACGGCAGCGCAAAAAGAGTCGGAAGCCGATTACAACGAGCAAGTGCTCTCCTATAAGACTAACAACGAGATCCGACGTTTCTTGCCTACCTTCGAGAGCCGTGTGGCGCAGTATCACCAAAACTTCCAATCCAAGGTGGCTGCCAACAAGAAATACAAACACGTAGTGCAAAACGCACGTATGTATATATCACATTTCATCCAGGTGCTCAACCTCGCTGTCATACGTGGAGATATCAAACGCGAACAGAAACTGCTATACAAACTCGACCCCGACAACCATATACTGCCCGACCTGAGCTCAGAAGAAGACCTGCTCGTGTGGGGACAAAATATCATCGAAGGAGAGCAAGAACGAACCAAGCAAGGCGGATTCCCTATCTATAACCCTACCATCTCGAAGGTGCAAGTGCACTACGACATCTTCAAAGAATATCAGATCTCGCAGCAGATACGCCAGAAGAATGTAGACCGCATCTATGGCGACATGACCGAGATACGTCAGCAAGCCGATGCGCTCATCCTCGAGATATGGAACCAAGTGGAGGAAAAATTTAAAGACCTGCTACCCTACGAGCGCTACTGCCGATGCAAGCAATATGGCGTCATTTACTATTACCGCTCAGGAGAAAAACACCTAAGCGCCGAAACCGACAAACAAGAGAAAGAGCGGCGCAAACAGCAACCGCTCATACCATTTAACTAAGACAATAGGCTGTCAGCCACAATCAACAACGTATCTGACGCTTCTCGGTTACCACCATGTCGACACGCTGGTCATGACCGGATACCGGCAAGGCTGTATCCAACAATTGGAAATCGTAACCCACACCTATCTTAAACGCGGAATGGAGCTTACGAAGAAAACGGTCGTAGTAACCACCTCCTCTGCCTAATCGGTTGCACTGAGTGTCGAAAGCGATGCCGGGAACAAGAATAAGGTCTATCTCACCACGATATGCCGGACCCTTAGGCTCAGGAATGCCAAACCTGCCATGATGAAGACGGTCACCGTAACAGTAAAGACGAGCCTCGATGCTGTGACGATGGGTCACCGGTAACACAAATATCTTGTCAGGAAACTGACGTGCCAACGACAAAAGGTCTACCTCACGGTGAATAGGGTAATATAGCATCACCGTATGTGAGTTAATAAACTCAGGCAACAACGACACGGCTGACACTATCTGCTCAGAGAGCTCCGACGCTGTCGACTTCTCAAGAATACGACGACGCTGAGCAACATGCTCGCGAACACGGTCTTTCTGCTTCTTCAAACGACGCCAAGGAAGCATGTCCAGAAGGTTGGTCAAGTTATAATGAAGTATCATGGCATCAAAATATTTTGGGGGATTTATAAAACTGCCCTTTCGTATCGCAAAGATACTACAAATATGTTAAATACGAAAATCAAACATATAATTTTTTGAAGTCTGTATTTCGCACTAAGTCTGCGAAAATTAACAAAATCAAGCTACTAAGAAATGAATAAACCTAATTCTATAATTTTCATCTTGCTTGCAATGGTCTGCGTGCTGGCGTTTTCTTGTCAGACACGCACTACAACAACCACGGTCTTGTCGTCAGAGGCAAAACTGTCGAGCCTTACGTTTGCACGTAACGACAGCATGCCCGGGCTGGCTTCCGCCACCTTTACCATCGAAGAGCCTGCCGACACCGGCATAGTATACAACATCGACTCTATCGACTACGGTACGCGACTCGACTCGGTTGTCGCATACTTCCGTTTTACTGCCACACCAGCCGCCGCAGTGGTATATACCGACAACGACACCATCTCGCTGGTCGGAACCGACACCATCGACTTCACCGTACAACCCGTCAGACTCTTCGTCGTAAGCGCCGACCTCAGTACGCAGCGGTGGTATAAGATTTACGTCAACGTGCATAAGGTTGACCCCGACCTCTATACTTGGGAACAAATGGCGCCGGCAGCCGACGACTTTAGCTTTGGCGATAGGCAAACGCTAAGCTTTTGGGACGAACTGTTCCTCTATGTCAACGACGGCATCAATGCCGCAACCTTTAGCTCTGCCACAGGGGCAAATTGGAGTAAACAAGCATCTAATATCACAACCGACTTCGCAGTACGTACCGCAACCGTACATAAAGACATCGTCGCATGCCTGAGCAAAGACGGAAAAGATCTCTACCTCTCTGTCGATGGCACTAACTTCTTACCCGCTCTCACCAACCTCGACGGCTACGAGATGAAAAACATACTCTTCAGCTTCGCCGACAGCCTCTGGATGGTAGTGAGAAACACTACCGACGACAGCTATCACCTCGCTGCCTCAGAAGACTGCTATCAGTGGACGGTCGAAACCGATACTCTGCCCGTCAACTTCCCCGTCTCCGACTACGCCGCTACCACCTTCCACTCCATAAGCTTCCGAGAAAGAGCACTGATAATCGGCGGTTACGACCGCAATGGCAAAATACTCAACACGCGCTGGAGTGCCGAAGTATCATACAACGGCGTCAGATGGATCAACTACACAGTCGGGAAAAACGACTTCGGCTGTATCGCCGGAGCTCAACTGATAGAATATAACCAAAGTCTGCTGCTCACAGGAGGTATCGACGACAAAAACACACTACTAACCTCCGACATCCTGCAGTCGTTCGACGAAGGCATGACATGGGAGATAGTCGACTCCACCAAAAACCACCTGCCCGACACATATAAACCACGCTATCGGCACTCGATGTTCACCGACCTCGACAGCTATATCTATATCGTGGGCGGACAGTCGCTATCCGAAGTCTACTCCGACGTCTACAGAGGCAAACTCGCAAGCGTCGACTTCTGATGGCATTGATTTAATGATACATGTTTTAATGATTTCGACATCTCGACATCTCGACATCTCAACATCTCAACATCTCGTGATCTCGACATCCCGTGATCTCGACATCTCGACATCCCGACATCTCGAAATCCCGAAATCCCACAAAAAAAAATAGGGACAATCACTCGTCCCTATTTTTGCAGAAAAACACTGATTAAAGCTCGATAGCCTTGCTGGCTTTGAACTTAACAGCTTTCTTTGCAGGTATAGCAATCTTCTGTCCGTTGGCAGGATTAACGCCTGTACGAGCAGCACGCTCTGCTACAGCGAATGTGCCGAAGCCAATCAACTGTACGTTATCACCTTTCTTAAGTGCACCTGCAATAGCGCTAACGCCTGCTTCCAATGCTTTCTGGGCAGCTGCTTTCGACAGACCTGCTTCTGCTGCAATAGCAGCAACGAGTTCAGCTTTGTTCATAGTAAATAGTTTTTTAATTAAACGTTTAATTTAAGCCCGCGGGCAACAACATGCCATTTTGGCATATAGCACCCATTCAGCCTTTTCCAACCGCAAAGATAAGTCTTTATTTTGAAACAACAAATTTTTTAGCAACGAAATACGTATTTTTATTTAACTTTTTCTAATCTTTACATTTTTTGCATGCTTTTTGTTATTGTATATACACACCAATAAAGTTCTATTATGTCCAATCAGAGTAGTTATTTCGGTTCCCTGCCTCAAGTCACTAAGTATATCATTTTGGCAAATGTCGTCGTATGGCTTGTCGACACCATTCTCAGTTCGCGTGGTATTCAGCTCTATGCCATAGGCGGTCTTTTTCAGTTCGGAACGCCTTATTTTCGACTATGGCAACCGTTAACCTACATGTTCCTGCACAGTGGTTTCTGGCATCTGTTCTGCAATATGTTCGCTGTGTTGATGTTTGCACCCGTGCTCGAACAGCGTTGGGGTAGTCGACGCTTTCTCATCTACTACTTAGTATGCGGTATCGGCGCCGGACTCGTGCAGCAAGCCGTCTGGTTTCTGACCGGCACGCCCGGAGTCACCGTCGGTGCCTCGGGTGCCGTCTTCGGCATACTCTTCGCCTTCGGATGGCTATACCCCGATGTTGAGATGTTCCTTATGTTCATCCCCATACCCATCAAGGCACGTATCTTCGTCTTCCTTTATGCTGCTTTCGAACTATGGCAAGGCATCGCACCCGGAGCCGGCGACAACGTGGCACATTTCGCACACCTCGGTGGTATGCTCTTCGGATGGCTACTTATTCTATATTGGAACCATAAAGGCTACACAGGCGCCGGTAGAGCGCAGATGTCGTCCGACAGCCGACTGAAGACCTGGTGGCAGAATATCAAACGACGGTTCGAAAACCATAAACGAGACCAACGTAGCTCCTTCTCAGGCTACCACTATCAAGACCCTGTGGCAGACAACTCGGCGGAAACCGACAATGCTACAACTAAGGCAACAACAGGACGCACACCACAAGAAGAGAAGGAGATGAACGAGATACTCGATAAGATAAAACTACACGGCTATGGTTCGCTTACCGAATACGAACGATCTAAGCTATTCAGAAAGTGAAAGTCGTAGGATACATATTCAAGTTGCTGTTTTATGCGGCTGAGGTGTTGGTCTCTACGGCACTGATTCTCGCCGACCTGTCTCCTTTCATACCGCCTTCCAACAAACTGACAGCTGTGCCTTCTTTGCTCGCACTGGGCTACGAATGGCTGCTGTTGGCTATTGTCGCCATCTTCTTCGTAGCCCTGCTGCTGCGCAAACGATGGGCATGGATAGCGGCAGGTGGCGTCATACTGCTCTCGTTTGTGCCAATCAACACTGTGGTCTCGCTACAAAAGAGCAAGGTGCCACAGCATACTACCCATAAGCTCAAGGTGCTCACATATAACACTATGATGCTGGCGAACGGCAATATGAAAGACACGTCGAAGCCACTCGCTGCCGACCTGCTCGAATATATCAAACACAGCGATACCGACATCGTATGCCTGCAAGAAGTGGTTAACGTGAAAAAAGGTAACGGATATACGCTCGAACAACTCAAACAAACACTCCAATATCCCTATAGCTATGTCGACTACAAACGTTACCGTGGCAACCGTAAGTATGGCATGATGGTCTTCTCGCGGTATCCGCTACTTGACAAACAAACAATAGCCTATGAGTCGACATCAAACCAGTCAGACCACTGTTTAGTAGTGGTCGACTCTGACACTATCCTGCTGTGTAACAACCACCTCGAGTCAATCAAACTCACTAACGACAACTTCGACTTCTCAGACCCTAATAGCGACAAACTAAAGCAAAAGGCGCACACCATCCTCGGTAAGATGCTGCGCGCCTATACTCTCCGCTACCGGCAGGCTCGCGCGGTGCACGAAATGCTAAAGCATTCTCATTACCCCGCTATCGTGTGCGGCGACTTCAACGATACCCCGGTGTCGTACACCTATCGTACTATACGCTCCTCGATGAACGACGCATATCTCTATGCGCACCCGCGCTCCACAGGTCATACCTTCTATAAAGGACCGCTCGGTATACGTATCGACTATATCTTATGTTCGCCATGTCTATACCCTCAAGCAGCTGAGGTCGATTGTGTCCCCTTCTCCGACCATCTTCCGCTAACAGCTACCCTCGTGTGGTAATCTATCGGCATCGGGTACGCCGGTTTGCAACCGGCGGCTATTTCCCGAATCCGTTGACATCTACTACCCCCTCGTGGTGTAGCCACTCGTTGCGGTTGTCAGGGAACTGCATATAGATGTCAATGGTGTACTTATTCTTTTCTATATCCGTTCGGGTAACATACATCTGGCATTTTTTAGCCATAAGGGGATAGGAAAAGTTTTTTGTATTGTATTCGTCGGTTGCACCATAAATATAATGTTTCGAATTCTCAGGCAAAGTGGTAGAATACTTTCCGCTTTCAAACCACTGTGCCTCAGGGTCGTTGAACGATATAAAATACTTAGGGAAGTAGTCTCCAAATTCATTCCGCAATGGCATAATATCCATCGTTGTTCTTCTATACGAGCCATCATTGTTGTGTTCTCTAATTAAAATAATTCTCCAAAGATTTTTAGTTTCCGGCAATTCGCCCGGATATATTCTTGTATATTCAACGGTGTTGTCCAGATCGTCGATGACTGTTACGGGATCACTGTTTGACGGAGTGTTAGCACCGCATGACACAAGCATGGCACTAATCAGCGCTATGCCGAATAAAAGTTTTGCTTTCATAATAGTTTTTTTTTAAGTTAATATTGATAGGGTATAAATAGTAATTCACTTGTTTTTCTCTTTTTTTTTGGAGATTTATGATTTATTACTAATTTTGCATTCCATTAAGCAATCGTTTATTGCTTAATTTAAGTTTCGCAAGTTAAAAAGCATTGTGTCACAGCACGCACAACCATTCTCGTTTTTATAAGCACGATTTATTACTAATTTTGCATTCCGTTAAGCAATCGTTTATTGCTTAATTTAAGTTTCGCAAGTTAAAAAGCATTATGTCACAGCCCACATAACCATTCTCGTTTTTATAAGCACGGCAATTGCATTGCCGTGTCCCACCATTCCTCCTTTGTGAGACGAGTCAAAGCCTCGTCTCTACCCCGCCCGCCTACATCACACACGACTTATAGCATCCCCTGATTTCATTCGCTTTTTTTTACATGCGAAACTTAAATTCGCTTAATAGTAAATAGCGTTTTGCATTGCAAAATTACTGAAAGTTTTGTGTTCGGACAAGGAAAAAAGTTTACTCGCTGAGTTTTTGTTAAAATTATAAAATACTTAATATGACAAAGTTATCCAAACAAAATTTATACTTATTTACTCGAGGAATGGAAATACACCTATATGTATTCTTTATCTTGTTTTTAGCCATAGTTTCCTCCTGCAGAAAGCTTAATTCTGACTTGAGCATTCAAGATGCAGAATTATTGTCATTGAATGGTAAGGAATTCGAAAATCTTCAAGAAGTTTCTGAAATAATTGATACGCTTGATACGGCTAACTTTGTTTTAGCGGACAAAATGTATTATGATTTACTTTCTGAGCATGTTTGGATTCTTGGAAATATCAATACTCAGAAAGAGCATAATGACTCAATATTGGACATTCTTTTTGAGTGGTATCAAGGAGAAACTGACTATGAAAGGATGTGTCATGTGTTGTTTTTGAAATCTTCACTTTATTATATGCACAATGAAATAGATGAGGCAACA
>CAMHKW010000036.1 GCA_946185835.1 uncultured Bacteroidales bacterium | reverse complement strand
TCTTCAACAAACTCGGTCTCTCATCTTCCGTCGAGATGGTTCGCTTCGCCCTCGAACACGGCATAATCTGATGCTACCTTTCGTTAATTAGTTTATCTTATAAATATCCTGAACATTCAAGAGGGTGTGTCAAAACTATTGGCACACCCCCTTTTAATCAATAATTGTTGATAATTTTCTTTAATTGTTGACCTATATACTATATAAATAATTTTTGGATAATTTTGGGTAATTTTGGACTTAATAAAAATGCAACTTCGATTTTTGACACACTCTCCTCTTTCCCTGTTTTCCGCAAAGCGGCACCCAAATTAGGGTTTTAGAGGAAAAATGATGTCGTATTACTTACAGGTAGAAATCCTGAGTCAGAGCTTTGTATTGGTCCGAGCGAGGCGAGTCGCTGCTTTCGATGTAGAAGTCGTCGATCTTTGGTGTCGGCACTCTGTAATAGTTCTTTAGCAGTTCCAATAACATTCGTCGTTGCGGTTTGCCCGGTTTCGAGAATACCCGTGTCAGTCGTACCGTGCGTAGCTGTTGCTCTACTATGCAGTCGAGCAGCTCCGGTCCGCTTTCTGTGGGTGCTATCAGGGCAAATCTGCCTTGTGGGAGCAGTAGCCTGGCGGCGCAGTCGAACAGCTCACGGTGCGTGAGGGTGTCGGTATGTCGTGCAGCTGCCCGCTGAGGGTCGGGGTTACGTAGACTGTTGTCGTAGTATGGAGGGTTGCAGATGATGAGGTTGAAGCGTTGAGGCTGCTGCGATAGTTCTTGTACCGAAGTATGTATGGCTGTCAGTCGGTCGCTCCATGGCGAAGCCGCGAAGTTAGCTGTGGCTTGCTCTATGGCGTCGGCGTCGATGTCGATAGCAGTGATGCGGGCGTGAGCAAAACGCTGAGCCAGCATCAGGGCTAACAGCCCGCTACCCGTGCCGATGTCGAGGACCTCAACCGCTCGATCCGAGGACAGCTCTACGTCCGCAAATGCCCATGCACCAAGCAACACACCGTCGGTGCCTACTTTCATGCCACAATGGCTGTCTTCTACGAAAAACTGTTTGAAGCGAAATGACATATTTCGTTGGTATTGTTGAGATCTTTGTTTCTGTGAGACGAGTCGGAGCCTCGTCTCTACGTTCTTGACCGCCGGTTACAAACCCCGTACCCATGCGTCTGTGAGACGAGTCAGAGCCTCGTCTCTACATGCGCGGTGTCGTGTCCGTCGTGGTCGTGGTGAGAGAAGCTGTGGCAGATAAGGTACACGCCGGCAACGATAAATAACACTGCGCATATATATCTAAACCAGCGTTCGAACTTCTCAAGCGACTGCGTCAGCCGCCCTATGCCCGATGCACTATACGACAGCACTACTGCCACCAACATCACCGGCAGACCGGTTCCCAAGCTGAAAACGATAGGTATCAGCCAACTATAGGTGCTCGCCTCCGTCAGCGCGATGTCGATCATAGTGACGAAATAGATGAGTCGGTGCGGACAAAAAGCTACAGCAAAGAATATACCCATCAGAAATGCCCATAACCAGCTCAGACGACTGTCGTTCTGCTCGATACGGTGAAAGAAACCATGGTCGTGCTGATGGTGCAGATGTCCGCTAATCAGCATAAACACTCCGCATAGCAAGATAAACACAGCCATCACCGGCTCCCCATAATGCTCGATGAGATGTTGCACTCCATCGGTTTGTGCTCCCAGCAGGAATGGTATTGACAGCAGGCAGTAGCATGTCATCTTGCCTAAAACGAACATGCTGCCGCTTACCAGCACACGACGCTTGTTGTTCACTTCTTTGTCGATATAGCCTATCGCCGCTATCGAGGTGAACAACGTGCAGGGGTCGATGATGGTGAGTATTCCAAGTACAAAAGCCGATATTATGGGAAATGACATCATAAAGGTAAAGGGCACTTCTAAAAATTGCTTTATTTTGATTTCGAATTTTATCGTAGCATATTGATGGCTTGAACAAGGGAGCAATGCGGGCATTGTGACCGCGTGAAAGTCAGCAAGATGCCAAGAGAAAACCGAAAGCAGAATAAAAGTGTTAAATAAGTATATATATATATTCGGGTTCTCTAAAACGTGGAATTTTTAGATGTGCCCTAAAACAGAAAAGCAGAATAATAGTGCCTAAGTTAAATTCGGGGTGCCTTAAAAAAAGAGAAACTTATATATGTGCCATTCACACGTAAGCTCAATCATTCTTAAAAAGCGGTGCAAAATTACTAAAAATTAGCGAAACTATAGCATTATTGAATATATTTTCTTAATTTTGCACGGGATTTGTAGTAGACAATGGTGTAACTCGCATGTCTCAATCCCCAAAATGCCGAAACATTTTTTACCGATGTCCTTAAGAAGCAGACATATAGCCCCATTGTTGCTCTTGCTGTTGCTTTGTTCGTGTCATGACTTGTCTCACGAGGCGTCACGCTTAGAAAGGTCTATCGAGCAGCAGACAGCGAAGGCTCAACAGCTTATCGCTCGTGTCGACTATTGCTTAGCGCAGGCTTCGCTCGATTCACTGCTCAGCCTCAACCATTTCGACGACAATATCTTGTTCTATGTCTACAACAACCGTCGGATGGTCTATTGGTCAAGCAGCTGGTTGGCTGGCTCGCATATCACACTCTATCGCTACGACCAATGGTATTACCATCTGTTCGACAACGCCCATTGCTTGTGCTATTGGACTCATCTTGACGAGTATAACCTCCTGATAGTGATTCCTATCAAGTACGATTATGCCTTCGAGAACACCCAACTGCGAAATACCTACCTGCCTCCGTACCCACTTCCCGACAATGTCGATATATCATTTCAAAAACGCAACGATGGCTGCGAGGTTCATGCTGCCGATGGCTCTTATCTGTTTACTATCTTTCAAAGCGAGAAGCGTGGGCAGTCTTCTATCGAGCAGTCGAAGCTGAGTCGCACCTTCTCGTTTTGGAAACTGACCGACGTGCCCGACGAGAATAGCCAGGGACGTACGGAACTCTCGCTCTCGCGTCTGCAGATATACGTCTTAATAGCGGCTCTCGTCTGTCTGTTGGTCATTTGCTGGGGTGTGATAGGACTGATAAAGGCACGAGGGTTTACTAACATGCGCCTGCGAACGAAGATGTTGTATGTCTTTGTCGCCTTGCAGATGTTCAGTTTCGTGTATATCTTTCTCATGTCGCTCATCAGCGTTCGACAGCGGTACGAGCAGAGGCAGAAAGACGACCTCGTGGCTAAGACCAAGTATATACAGAAGACTCTGCAAGACTCGTATTTCTGGACCTTACATCTCTCGTCGCGTGATACCGAGGCACTCAATGTCGACCTGCGAGACTGGTCGTATACCTATCAGACCGATATCCATGTCTATAACATGGCAGGCGACATAGTGGGAACTTCGGCGCCGGCTTTGTTCGAGTACGGTCTGCACAGCAAACATATAGCCCCCGAGGCGTTCTTTGTGAAGAATCCGAATCTGCTGCAATATGAGCAGATAGGCGACCTCAGGTATCTGTGTGCCTATACCGAGTTCTACAACGGCAACTACGTGCAGATAGGCTATATCGCCGTACCGCTTTTTATCTCGTCCGACGAACTCGACAACGAACTCAACACCTTCTTGGGCAAGCTGTTGCCACCGTATGTGGTGGCGTTGTTGCTTACCGTGCTGCTCAGTGTCTTCCTCGCACGTACGCTGACACGTCCGCTCGATACTCTGTCAGAGAAGATGCGACAGCTGCGAATCGACCGACATAACAGCTATCTGCAATACGATAGTGAAGACGAGATAGGGCAGCTCGTTGCCCGTTACAACGAGATGGTACGCGAACTCGAGCAATCGGCACAGAAGTTAGCCGCCTCCGAGAGAGAGGGAGCTTGGAGAACAATGGCGCGCCAGATAGCACACGAAATCAACAACCCGCTAACGCCCATGAAGCTGACCTTGCAACAGCTGCAACGCATGAGAGGGACCGAACGGTTCGACGAATATTTCGAACGATCGGCTAAGATGCTCATCGACCAAATCGACAACATGTCCCGTATCGCCTCTTCCTTCTCTTCGTTTGCCAAGATGCCCGAGTTGCAGACTACCAGTGTCGACGTGGCTGCCAAACTCTATTCCGTCATCTCGCTGTTCAGCAACAACAATCAAGACGTGCCAATCCGATATGTCGGACCGCAAAGCGGCGTGTTCGCACTTACCGATGCCGAACAGATATCTCTTGTGTTCAACAACCTGATTAAAAACGCCTTGCAGGCAGTCGAGGACGTCGAACACGGCGACATCATCATCATGCTCAAGCAGAATGTCGGCACCGACGGACAACAGATCGAAATCAGCATATCCGACAATGGACGTGGCATACCTGCCGACATTCAAGAGAAAGTGTTTGTGCCCAACTTCACCACAAAGACCACCGGTACCGGTCTCGGACTTGCCATCTCGAAAAACATAGTTGAGGGCAGTGGCGGACATATCCGCTTCCGCACTTCCGACAAAGGGACAATCTTCTACGTCACCTTACTCGCCTCACAAACCGACGGAGAATAAAAAAATCCTTTTGGCGGTTTGAAAAAATAAATGTATCTTTGCAACACTAAATAACGCTTATCCTTAAATCACTTCATAACACATATCCTTAAATCCTTTAATCATGAAAACACAAGTCATCATGCAGCAGTTGGCTGCCAAGCACCCCGGTGAAGCCGAATATCTTCAGGCGGTGCAAGAAGTCCTCGAGTCGATAGAAGATGTCTACAATCAGCATCCTGAGTTCGAAGCTGCTAAGATCGTCGAGCAAATGGTAGAGCCCGACCGTATCTTCACTTTCCGTGTCAACTGGGTCAACGATGCCGGCGAGGTATGTAACAACCTCGGCTATCGTGTGCAGTTCAACTCCGCTATCGGTCCCTACAAAGGCGGACTGCGTTTCCACCGTGCCGTCACTCCTTCGATGCTTAAGTTCCTCGGTTTCGAGCAGACCTTCAAGAACGCCCTCACCACTCTGCCTATGGGCGGTGCCAAAGGCGGTTCCGACTTCGACCCTGTGGGCAAGTCCGATGCCGAAATCATGCGTTTCTGCCAGGCTTTCATGCTCGAGCTGTGGCAGTGCATAGGTCCCGACCAAGACGTACCTGCCGGAGATGTGGGTGTCGGAGGACGTGAGATAGGTTTCCTCAACGGCATGTACCAGAAACTCGCACGGCGCTATCATACCGGCGTGCTTACCGGCAAAGGTATGACATGGGGAGGTTCTATACTCCGTCCCGAGGCAACAGGTTTCGGCGCTTTGTATTTCACGCAACATCTGCTACATAAGGCAGGTAAAGATATCAAAGGTAAGAAAGTGGCAATATCCGGATTCGGCAATGTGGCATGGGGTGCAGCTATCAAAGCTACCGAACTGGGAGCTAAGGTCGTAGCTATCTCCGGTCCTGACGGTGTATGCCATATCCCCGAAGGCATCACCAAACCTATGATCGACTACATGCTTGTGATGCGTGCCTCCAACCGCAATCGCGTGCAAGATATGTCCGACAAGTTCCCCGAGTCAGCACTGTTCACAGCCGGCAAGAAGGCATGGTCGGTGCCCTGCGACATAGCACTGCCTTGCGCTTTCCAAAACGAACTCTCGTTGGACGATGCTAAAGAGCTCATTGCCAACGGCTGCTGGTGCTGCTGCGAGGTGAGCAACATGGGGTGCCAGCCCGATGCTATACACCATTTCCAGCACAACGGCATACTCTTCGCTCCCGGCAAGGCTGTCAATGCCGGCGGTGTGGCTACCTCAGGATTAGAGATGACGCAGAATGCACAACACCTCAATTGGAAAGCCGAAGAGGTAGACCAACGACTGCACCAGATCATGGAGTCGATACACGAGCAGTGTGTACGCTTCGGCACCCAACCCGACGGTCATGTCGACTACGTGAAAGGCGCCAACATAGCAGGATTTATGAAAGTGGCACAAGCCATGCTCGAACAAGGTATAGTGTAAACACTTTCAGCGCGATAAACTAAAAAAAAGGTGCACGGAGTGCACCTTTTTTATTTCGAGATTTCGAGATTTCGAGATCTCGTGATTTCGTGATTTCGTGATTTCGAGATTTCGTGATTCCGAGATTTCGAGATTTCGTGATTCCGTGATTTCGAGATCCCGTGATTTCGAGATTTCGTGATCTCGTGATTTCGAGATTTCGCCCCCTAAAAAAATCTCTTAAAACTCCGACGTGAAGTGGAAGCGGATGTGTTTATAGTCGTTTTGCGCCATCTGCAGTACGTAAGCGCTGTCGGCAAGGAACACGTCGCGTCCTTCTTTGTCGAAAGCAAGGTATTGTGCCTTGCGCCGTTTGAATAGCTCTAACTCCTCATTATCGTCGGACTCGAACCAGCAGGCTTTGTACATCGACAGCGGCTCCCATTTGCACTTGGCTTGGTATTCGTGTTCGAGGCGGTATTGAATGACTTCGAACTGCAACTGTCCGACGGTACCTATTATCTTTCTGCCTGTCACTTGGTTGACGAACAGCTGTGCCACACCTTCGTCCATGAGCTGGTTGACACCCTTCTCAAGCTGTTTCTGCTTCATCGGGTCGGCATTCTCGATATACTTAAACATCTCAGGCGAGAACGACGGTAAGCCTTTGAAATGCAGCAGCTCGCCGCTGGTCAGCGTGTCGCCTATCTTGAAGTTACCGGTATCGGGCAGACCTACTATGTCGCCGGCGTAAGCTTCGTCCACCGTCTCCTTGCGTTGTGCCATAAAGGCGGTAGGTGCCGAAAAACGCATCTTTTGGTCGAGACGGATATGGCGATAGTAAGTGTTACGTTCGAACTTGCCCGAGCATATCTTCACGAACGCTATGCAAGAGCGGTGGTTGGGGTCCATGTTAGCGTGTATCTTAAACACGAAGCCGGTGAATGCCGGCTCTTCCGGACTTACTTCCCTCTCTTCAGCTTTGACGGGGCGGGGCGAGGGGGCTATCTTAACAAAGCACTCGAGCAACTCTTTCACACCGAACGTGTTGAGTGCCGAACCGAAGAAGACAGGCGCAAGGTCGCCCCTTAGGTAGTCTTGCAGTCCCGCATCTTGAAGCTCAGCGTTGAAGGTAGGGTAGACCCCTTCTATCAGCTCGAGGTCGGAACGTAGCTTATCAGCATCCTGAGAGCCTACCAACTCGTCGATGGCAGGGTCAGTCACATCGTCGTAACGAATAGACTCGGTGACATGCGTCTTGTCGGGAGTATAAAGGTCGAGAGTGTGCTGGAAGATATTATACACGCCCTTAAAACGTTGTCCGCTGTTGATAGGCCAACTCAAGGGGGTCACGCTGATGCCCAACTCCGACTCTATCTCGTCAAGAAGGTCGAACGGGTCTTTGCCTTCGCGGTCCATCTTGTTGATAAACACCATCACGGGAGTCTTGCGCATGCGGCATACCTGCATCAACCGGCGTGTCTGGGTCTCTACTCCCTTGGCAGCATCGATGACGATAATCACCGAGTCCACAGCCGTAAGCGTGCGGAAGGTGTCTTCGGCAAAGTCTTGGTGACCGGGCGTGTCGAGGATGTTGATCTTATAGTCGTTGTACTCGAAACCCATCACCGAGGTGGCAACCGAGATACCACGTTGTTTCTCGATCTCCATCCAGTCGGAGGTGGCAGTCTTGCGTATCTTATTCGACTTGACGGCACCCGCTACATGGATGGCACCGCCGTATAGCAGTAGTTTCTCGGTCAGCGTCGTCTTACCGGCATCGGGATGAGAAATGATAGCAAAAGTCCGACGACGACGTATTTCTTCTTCAAAAGTCATGAGTGATGAAATGATGATTCGTGAAATGAGCCGCAAAGGTACGAAAAAAAATGCAAAGACCAAAATACCACACACGGAATGAAAGAAAGGCTTTGCCATTTGAAAAAAAAATCGTAACTTCGCAGCCATCTTTTGGAGCGCGGCCGTCCCCGCCCGAAATAAAAGCCATCTATGGAGCGCGGCCGTCCCCGCCCGCTAAAACCGATGTTTGTTTAGAAAACCCGAAATAAATACCAAATATCATGAAAGTCAACTTCAAACTTGCAGCGTGTCTGTTTCTTACCCTCCTGTCTTTCTCTGAGCTTATGGCAGAGAGCAAGGAGGAATTTCGCTATGTCGATGCCACCGAGTTCCGCATCATCAACAAAGGTTGGAGCAATACCGAGGCTCCTTACAACCGTCTGCCCGCTTATATGAAAGACAGCGTCCGGCAGAATCAGTGGTGGCTCTATACCCATTCGTCGGGTATAGGTATCCGCTTTGCTACCAACTCGAAACGTATAGCTGCGCATTATAACCTGCGATATAACTTCCACATGCAGCACATGGCTATGACGGGTATCAAGGGTACCGACCTCTATTACCTCAACGATGCCGGCAAATGGGAGTATGTCAATACCGCCAGACCGATAGAGAAAGACTTCAAAGCCGACAGCATACAAAGCAAGGTCTATGTCGAGAATCTCGACGGCGAGATGCACGAGTTTATGTTCTATCTGCCACTCTACGACGGTATCAACTGGTTTCAGATAGGCGTCGACTCGGCTGCTACCATTCAGTATCCGCAGGTCGAGAACCCGCGACGCAAACGTGTGGTGTTCTACGGCACCAGCATCATGCAAGGTGGCTGTGCCAGCCGAACCGGTATGGTCGCCACCTCAATGATACAGCGTGACTTCAACCTCGAATGTGTCAACCTTGCCACCTCCGGAGAAGGCAAGATGGACAACTACATGGCGTTCTGTATGGCTACCATCGAGAACGTGCTATGCTATGTGCTCGACCCCATACCCAACAGCACGCAGATGATGTGCGACACCCTCACCTACGACTTCGTCAACATACTCAGACACCTCCGACCCGATGTGCCTATCATCATGGTCGAAGGACCGATGTACCCCTATGCCAAACACGACAGCTTCTTCCGCAACTACTTGCCACTAAAGAACGAAGCATGGAAAAAGAACTACGAACGACTGAAAGCCGAGAACCCCGATAACCTCTATTATGTAACTACCGAGGGACTTACCGGACCCGAAGAAGAAGGTACCGTCGATGGCATACACCTCACCGACTATGGCTTCCGTGCCTATGCCGACATCTTGGAACCCGTCATCAAACAAGCTATCGACAACTGTGGGGTCGACTATCAGCTCGAGTGCAACAAGCATTTTATCGGACAGAAATAAAAACTGCCCCGTGAGGCGCTATGAAGCCTTCCGCCAGCTGTAAACCGGCGCTCCTACCCGCGTAGAGACGTGGCTTCGACACGTCTCAGGTAAGCAATGATTAAGACACGTCTACAATAGCAAAACAACTATAAATCTAATAATATCCCGTGAGGCACTATGAAACCTTCCGCCGGCTGCAAACCGGCGCTCCCTGCAATTCGTAGAGACTCGGAGTCATCCCCACGTAGAGACGTGGCTTCGACACGTCTCAGGCAGACAATGATGTAAAACACGTCTACAATAGCAAAACAACTTTAAATCTAATAATATGAAACAATCATTACTATCTGTGCTGTTCTTGCTGTCGGCTTTATGTATGTCGGCGCAAGGACTGAAAGTAACCGGTTCGGTGGTCGACATGCAGACCGGTGACCCCCTAATAGGTGTGAGTATTGTCGAGAAAGGTACTACCAACGGTATCGTGACCGATATCGATGGTAACTTCACTCTCAAAGTCTCCGACAATGCCGTGCTGCAGCTCTCTTATATAGGCTATGCTTCGAAAGAGGTGCGCGCTAAGTCGCAACTCGGAGTGATAGAGATGGAAAGCGAGGCTATTGGTCTGAGCGACGTCACTATCACCGGACAAGTAGCCATCCAAAGGAAGACACCTGTCGCCGTAAGTCAGATCTCCGCTATCGAGATAGAAGAACGGCTCGGTGGACAAGAGTTCCCCGAAGTGCTCAAAAACACACCGGGCGTGCATGCCAACAAGCAAGGTGGCGGATGGGGTGACTCGGAGATATACATGCGTGGCTTCTCCTCTGAAAACGTGGCTGTGATGGTCAACGGTATACCCATGAACGACATGGAATGGGGTGGAGTGTACTGGAGCAACTGGCAAGGACTCAGCGAAGTAACCTCGGTGATGCAGACACAACGCGGACTCGGAGCCTCAAAAGTGAGTGCCCCATCCGTAGGTGGTACCATCAACGTCATAACCAAAGGCATCGACTCGAAAAAAGGAGGTAGCCTCAGTTATGCACTCGGCAACGACGGATACAACAAAGTGTCGTTCTCGGTGTCTACCGGACTGATGTCCAACGGATGGGCTATCACCGTATTAGGCAGCAGAACGTGGGGTAACGGATACGTACAAGGGACCGACTTCGTAGGGTATAATTACTTCGCCAATATCTCCAAACGCATCAACGACCAACATCAACTCTCGTTCTCGGTATTCGGCGCCCCGCAACACCACTACCAGCGTGCCAACACCTACGGCGCTCTGACAATGGCGGAGTGGAACAAAGTAAAGCAGTATATGTCCGACGGCATGCATTTCACACGTTATAACCCGACCTATGGCTACGACAACTACGGCAACCGCAAGTCGTCCGATTACAACGTCTACCATAAACCCCAACTCTCGCTCAACCACGTTTGGCAGATAGACTATAAGTCGTCGCTCTCAACAGTGCTGTACGCCTCTATCGGACGTGGATACGGCATGACGGGCGAAGCAAGCGCCTTCAATACCTATATCGATGCCGACGGCAAAGAGCAGACCGTAAGCTATAGCGACTTCAACGGCGCTTCCTATGGTGTGCTCAACACCAAGTTCCGCCGTGACGACGGCTCATTCGACTATGGCGCTATACAAACCATCAATGCCAAAAGCGAATACGGCTCGAAGCTCATACTCGCGGAGAGCAGAAACCACCACGACTGGATAGGCGCCGTCTCGACATACACCAACCGATGGCTCGACTGCATCGACTTCTACGGCGGACTCGACCTCAGATACTATAAAGGTATGCACAACGCCGTCGTCAGCGACCTGCTCGGAGGAGACTATTTCATCGACTCCTCGCGTGGCAACGTAAAGGCTGAAAACAATGCCAATGCAGCTAATGCCGACTGGAGGTATCAGAAACTCGGAGTGGGAGACGTAGTGTATCGCAACTACGACGGATATGTAATGCAAGAAGGACTATTCGGACAAGCCGAATATAACAAAGGAGCATGGTCGGCGTTCCTGAGCGGGTCGGTATCGCTAACATCATATTGGCGCGTGGGACATTTCTACTACAACGACCAAAAAAGCGACGTGCTCTCGTTCGCCGGAGGTACCGTCAAGGCTGGTGCTAACTACAACATCAACCAAAACAATAACATCTTCCTCAATGCCGGATACATAAGCCGAGCTCCTAAGTTCTCCTATGGCGCTTTCATGTCGGCACAGACCTCCAACGCCATTAACATCAACGCTAAGAACGAACAAGTGGCAAGTGTGGAAATAGGTTACGGCTTCCACAACGAATATGTCAACCTGCAAGTCAACGGCTATTTCACCGAATGGATCGACAAGACGATGACTAAGTCGTCGACACTGAGCGACCCCGCACAGACCGAGTATTACATGAACATGACAGGTGTGAATGCTCGACACATGGGTCTCGAATTCGAACTCAAAGCACGACCACTCAAATGGCTCGAGATTAACGCCATGCTCTCGGTCGGAGACTGGCAATGGGATAGCGAAAACGTCAAAGGATATATATACGACAAGTTCGGCAACCCGCTTACCGTCGATGGCGCTATCACCACTATCGGCGCCGAAGACCACGGATGGGCTATGGTCAATATGAAAGGTATCAAAGTAGGAGGCTCGGCGCAGACCACGGCTAACCTCGGACTCACCTTCAACCCCTTCAAAGGGTTCCGTTTCGGTGCCGAATATACTCTTTACGACCGCAACTATGCATACTATAGCTTCTCTGGCTCTAACCTCTCCCTCGGAAAGACCATGTATCTCAACCAGGCATGGAAGATACCGACCTCAGGATCGATGGACCTGAGAGCAAGCTACTCCTTCCCACTCGGCAAATGTTCCGCTACCATTTCGGGTAACGTAACTAACGTGCTCAACCAGATTTATATCGAGAAGGCATACAACCCCACCAACATCTCAACAGTCATCACCGAGGTGAATGCCGACAACGTATATTTCTTCTTCTCACAAGGACGCGCCTTCAACGTAAAACTCAAACTCAACTTCTAACAGCAACGCGGTCTAACTTCTAACAGCAACGCGGTCTAACATCTTAATTTCCATCAATATGAAAAAGTTATATATATTACCTCTGCTCATGCTGTTTTTCGCCTCGTGCGAGAACTACTATCTCGAGCAACAGTTGGGCTATCAGACCACCATCACCGACGTTCGGAACTTCAACTACTCCCTCACTGCTGGCGACTATTCGGCTATAGCCTCTAACCCCACTAACATAGCCACTGCCCTTGCTATGGGCACCGAAGAAGGAGATTCAACGGTATATTTCTTACTCCGAGACCTCGGTACACGCAAGTATTTTGCCGATACCGTCATCGTGCCCGAGACCTTCATACCGGCTTTCCTCGCTGCCAAGTATCCGCAACTCTCTAACGGTACGATATGCGAGGTGACATACAATACGCTGGCTGAGAAACCGGCGTATATGAACTCCTTCCGTACTATTCGTGACTTCACATCGCCCACTCAGCTCACCTCCGTCGAGCAGATACCCGACACCTTGGAGCAGTATGTCAACGCCTATTTCAAAAAAGAAGGCAACAAGTTCATCGTGCATTTCACCGACCAGCTGACGTATCTGTATCAGTATGCCGACGGACAGTTCTCAGCCTATGTCAACGACCAAATCGACATCATAGCACTCACCAAAGCCGACTACCAAGCTATCGGTGCCGCTAATATATCAGAGCCTGAGCTGGTGTTACCCATCTACCTCAAGCAGCGCTTCCCCTATGCCACAGCCGACACCAAACTCGCTGTCGTATACAAGGGTAAGAGCGGAAATGCCATTACCGAAGCCACCTTCGACGGTAACGCATGGTCGCTCAACTCCGACTTGGCAAGCGAAGTGATGTCGTTCGAGATGAAAGACCAATGGAAAGCCAACCTCTCGACGTATCTGTTCGAACCGTTCATCGCACACGGACAAGGTAACTTCGTTATTCAGAACGTCAGTCTGCAAGAACCACTGACCTATACTTGGTATTATTCTGCCACCTATGGCATGTGCTCGTCAGCTTACAAAGATGGCGCAAGCTATCAAGCCGACACGTGGCTCATATCACCCGAGATAAAACTCAAGAAAGCTGTCAAACCGCAACTCGTCTTCGACCAAGCTTTCAACAAAGCTACTAACTTCACCGAGGAATGTCATGTCATGGTGTCGACCGACTATAAAGACGACGTCACCAAAGCTACATGGACCGAACTCAAGTGGAACGTCAACGAAGATGGTACCCTCAACGTGCCGCCCGGAACATCGTGGGTCTTCCAGACTTCAGGTAACCTCGACCTCTCTGAGTGGGCAGGTGAAAGTATCTATCTCGGCTTCAACTACACCACCGGTCCTAACGAAGAAGGTGTAGTGGTAAGCGGTACCTGGGAACTGCAAAACGTCCTCGTCTTCGAACCCGAAGAGTAGGAACAGCAGACCGCTTCGCTGTTAGAGGTTAGACCGCTTCGCTGTTAGAGGTTAGACCGCTTCAGTGTGGGTACGCCGGTTTTTAACCGGCGGCAGTTGGTAGTTTTTAGAATAGGCAGATGAGAAAATCAGGACTTGCCATACTCCGTTCCGAACTGATAGAGGGCAGGAGCACCTTCGACTGGGTGTTCCTGCTGCTCGGCTTGTCGATACAGGTGCTCGTCTTTGTCTTCACTCCCATGTCCGCACTCTCGCTCGTCAGCGGCATCGCAGGTATCTTCTCGGTGATATTATGCTCTCAAGGCAAAATCTCCACTTTCGCCTTCGGTCTCGTGCAGATCACTACTTATCTCTACCTCTCACTCGTCGAACACCTCTATGCTGAGGTCGCTATCAACGTGTTCTATTTCTTCTCTCAGTTCTATGGCTTCTATGTCTGGCGCCGACGTTATAGCTCAGGCAGTGATGAAGTGCCTGTGCTTCAGACGCGCAGCCTCAGACCTGCCGTTTTCGCCGCGCTGCTTGCCGCCTCACTTGCCCTCTCTGCTCTTGTCGGTTGGTTGCTTGCTGCCTATACCGACGACTCACAACCTTTTCTCGACGCTTTTACCACAGTGCCTGCCATCGTGGCACAGATACTCATGACCCTTGCCTACCGACAACAGTGGTATATATGGCTGATTATCGATGTCCTTGCCGTCGTGCTTTGGCTCAGAGCTGGTAACTACTGCTTGGCAGCGCAATATGCCTTCTGGTGTGCTAACTGCATCTACGGACTTACTAACTGGAGCAAATACAACACTAAATAACAATGAAAGCATCTGTCAGATCTTTAATCAACATTTTCCGTTCCGCAGTCTTTGCCGGCGTGTGTATCGGCGTCGCCGGCTTCGGCTTTCTTGCCGGTAAGACGCTCGGAATGATATTATTCATTTTCGGACTCGCCACCGTCGTAAGTTACAAACTCAAGCTCTTCACCGGTACTGCGGGGTTCGTGGCATGTGGTCGTGACTGTGCCGAGCTGCTCGTCATCCTCGCCGGCAATATCGTCGGCTGCCTTATTGTAGCACTCATAGCCCGCTGCTCGCCGCTCTCCCTTACCGACAACGCACAGCAACTGCTCGAAGCAAGACTTGACAATGGCGCTTTACGCAACGGAGTACTCGCCATCGGCTGCGGCGTACTGATGACCACAGCGGTCACCTTCGCACGACAAGGTACGCAGATAGGCAACTGGATACCACTGCTGTTCGCTGTACCCCTCTTCATACACTGCGGTTTCCCGCACTGCATTGCCGACGCCTTCTATTATCTGACAGCACCCACTGACTTCCTACAGACTAACGCTGCCGACATAGCTTTACTATATCTGTCGATAGTGGCAGGCAACTTCATCGGATGCAACCTCTACCGTCTTGTAGTGGAGTGGGGAAGTGACGTAAAAAGATAAAAAAGCCTTTAAAAGTGAACATTTTTAATCAAAACAGACCTAAGATTTGTGTATATGGTTAATAATGCGTACCTTTGCGCAGTGATTTAGATAATCATGTATGTTTCACGTAAATTTCAACAAAATGAAAAAACTATTCTACGCACTCTTGGTGCTTGCAGGTGTGACCATGTTCACGGCTTGCGGAAACGAAAAACCTAACGAAATCGACCTTTCCAAGCTCGACAACACCACCAATAAGTGTTGGCAGCTAACGGTAAAAGTGGGCACACAGTCGGAGGTATCGTATGTCTGGGGAACAGAATATATGGTAGGTCTGGCTGTTGAGGCAACACGTAAGAAAGTGGGCGACAAAGCCACCATCAGCTACAAAGAAGCAGATGCTAAAGACGAGGACGCTTGCGAACGCCTTAATCCCGACTACGAAGAAGAGGCTTGCTGGAAAATAACCTACGGGTCGGCTGCCTTCTCACAGACCGTGTATATGTGGGATGACGAAGAAGACGTCAAAGCTTTTATCGCTGTCTACACAGCTCAGGGTATGACTGCATCATACGAAAAAGCCGATGCTAAGGACGAAGACGCATGCGAGAAACTCAACGAGCCGGAGCTACCCACTGACCCGTATGCCAATCTCGATAATACCGTAGTGAAATGCTGGGAGGTGACAATCGACCTCGGCACCACGACAGAGACAAGCTATATGTGGACAACAGAACGTGAACTCTGCGTATCTCTCGACGCCAACTACAAAGGTAAGTATACCTACAAGCCTGCCGATGCTAACGACGAAGACGCCTGCGAGAAACTCAACGACAACCCCGATGACGACTTCGACGGTAGCCAATACGACGACACCACCGATCGTTGCTGGATGGTGACCATCAAGATGAGCGGCATGGAGACTGTGCACTACGTCTGGGAGACAGAGTACGAGATGGCTTACGCTGCTTATCAGGCAAGCAAGACACCCGATGTCGAATATAAGTACGAACGTGCTGCCGCCGACGACGAAGACGCATGCGAAGCCCTCGAAAAAAGGCAACAGGCTGACGCAAAATGCTGGAAACTGACTGCTACCTTCGCCGTCATGGGTATGCCGCAATCACAAGTTATGTATGTCTGGGTAACCGAAAACGACTTAGAGATGGTTAAAGATGCTGCCAAACAACAACTCGCCTCTTATGGAGTACAAGTTGACATAACTGCAGAACCCGCAGAAGCCAACGATGAAGATGCCTGCGAAGAATTAAACGATGGCGTAATCCCCGGTGGAGGTGGCGACGATCCTCAACCACAAGGTTCCCAAAAATGCTGGAAGATAGACATATTGATGAATGGGGAAGTATTAGCAGCAACTTATGTATGGTGCACCGCTGAGCAAGTCAATATTGTGGCAGAAGGCATAAAAGCACAAATGGGAGGTCTTTTTGAAGGTGCCACTCTTAACATATCGGAAGCTGCCGCCAACGACGAGGACTCTTGCAATGCTCTAAACGGAAGATAAGTAGCATCGCAACACAAAAAAAGGACACCTTGCGTGTCCTTTTTTTATGGGCAGTAGTGGCTGCTTGATGTTCGAAAACAGCCTTGTCAAACTTATTTGGCGCGGATGAAAATCTGAACAGGAGTGCCAGAGAAGTCGAACCACGAGCGAAGCTTGTTCTCCAAAAAACGGCGATACGGCTCCTTGACATACTGAGGCAGGTTGGCAAAGAACACGAAAGTAGGCACCTGAGTGTTAGGCAACTGAGTGCAGTATTTTATTTTGATGTACTTGCCTTTGGTTGCAGGTGGCGGGTAGTTCTCTATCAACGGCAGAAACAGCTCATTGAGCTTGGCTGTAGGTATCTTGCGCTCTTTGTTCTCGTAGACGTGGATGGCGGTCTCCATCACCTTGAAGATACGCTGCTTGGTAAGAGCCGAGATGAAGATGATGGGGAAGTCGGTGAACGGCGCTAAACGTTCGCGTATCGAGTTCTCGAAAGTCTTGATAGCTGCTGTCGACTTGTCTTCTACCAGATCCCATTTGTTGACGCATACCACTAACCCCTTCTTGTTTTTCTGTATGATAGAGAAGATGTTGAGGTCCTGACTCTCGATGCCGCGAGTGGCGTCGATAAGCAGTATGCACACGTCTGAGTTCTCAATCGCTCTGATAGAACGTACCACCGAGTAGTATTCCAAGTCCTCGTTGACCTTAGCTTTCTTCCTTATGCCGGCAGTGTCGACAAGGTAGAAGTCTTTGCCGAACTTGTTATATCGAGTGTATATCGAGTCACGTGTCGTCCCGGCTATGTTGGTGACGATGGTGCGCTCCTCACCAAGAAAGGCGTTCAGCAGCGACGACTTACCGGCGTTAGGGCGACCTACGATGGCAAAGCGCGGTAGGCTGTCGTCCAACTCGTCAGACTTGTCTTCGTTAAAACGGCTCACTATCTCGTCAAGCAGGTCACCCGTACCCAAGCCGTTGACTGCCGACAAGATAAACGGTTCGCCCAACCCTAAACGATAAAACTCTGACGCACCCCATTGAGCATCGAAGGAGTCTACTTTGTTGACAGCAAGCACTACTTGCTTCTTCGACTGGCGGAGCAGGTGCGCCACTTCCATGTCGAAGTTAGTCACACCTTGGTTGACGTCGACAACGAATAGCACTACATCGGCTTCCGTGATGGCGAGGTTCACCTGACGGTTGATCTCTGATTCGAAGATGTCGTCAGAGTTGACGACCCATCCGCCGGTGTCGACAACCGAGAAGTTATGTCCGTTCCACTCCGACTTGCCGTACTGGCGGTCGCGTGTAGTGCCCGACTCTTCGTTGACAATGGCGCGACGAGTACGCGTCAGACGATTGAATAAGGTCGATTTCCCAACATTAGGACGACCTACTATGGCTAATACATTTGGCATAGTTACTTTTGAGTTTAGTGTTGAAAGTTTATTGTTTAGAGAAGTTGAGCGTTGACAGAAGTTTATAGTTTAGAGAAGTTGAGAGTTGAAAAAGTTTAGAGCTTAGAGAAGTTTTGTAGAGACGAGGCTCCGACTCGTCTCGCTGACACCTCGGGTACGCCGGTTTCGGGCCGGCGGCAGTATTCGCGTTGCAAAAGTACAACAAAATTTTTGTGTTACAAAACTTGTCCGCGAATTTATCGGTGAATAAAGCTCAATTATATTAAAGGTCTTTGATTACTCGTGCGGGATTGCCGACGGCGATGCTGTTGGCAGGTATGTCGTGCGTCACGACGCTGCCGGCTCCGATGGTGCAGTTGTCGCCGATGCTCACTCCCGGTAGTATCACCACGCTACCCCCTATCCATACGTTATTGCCGATGCTCACAGGCTCTGCCCACTCCTGACGTGTGTTGCGTTCTCTCGGGTCCGTACTGTGGCAGGCTGTATAGATATGTACGTGAGGACCTACAAAGCAGTCGTCACCGATGGTGACGTATGCTTCGTCAAGTACGGTAAATCCGAAATTGGCAAAGAAACGCTTACCCAAAAAAATATGCTTGCCGTAGTCGCAGTAGAATGGCTGATTGATGAAGGTGTCGGCATCTGCTCGACCAAGCATGTCCCGCAACATAGAGTTGCGCGCTGCAATGTCGGTCGGAACCAGGTTGTTATATTGCTGACAACGCACTTTCGTGGCGTTAAGGTCTACAAGCAACTCCGCATCACAAGCATCGTAAACCTTGCCCGCAAGCATTTTCTCACGTTCGGTCATAGGGCTTATCTTTTTTCTTTTGAGTGCAAAAGTACTCAAAATCCCGCAAAGAAGCAAATCATAACACTTCGAAGAAAGAAAATAACGACTATTTCGAAAAATAATGCTATCTTTGTATGCCATTATCACAATGCCGGCATCCCTCTATGTGATTGAAACTCAAGCCCAAAAGCAAAATTGATAAAAATCAACATAAGCGCTTGATATACAGCAAGTAAGATGGGGTTTGTTCCTGTCACCTTCCTGTAACCTTCCTGTCTATATCGAGTGACTTCTACTAACTTGTTGTAACTCAGATGCGTTTTCTTGGACTAAAAAATCACTTTCCGATTTAACTTTCGCGGCTTTGCTGCATCTATTAGATATAACTTCAAACGAAAAATCCCAATATCATGAGTAATATCAACTTCACCTCACACCCGAAATCCGGTATGCTGCTAATAAGAATATTGTCGTTGGCGGTGTTATTATCAGCATCAGTAGCTATGTTTGCTCAAACAAATACCGTTAAACATAGAAACACCGAAGGGCAAATCAAAGTACAGAACCAAGTGATGCGCTATGTCAGTCTGTTTTCGCTCGACGAGCAGCAGGCACAGATCTTTACACAGACGTTTCGCGACTATAGCAAGCAGATGCATATCATTCATAACAAGTATTATATGCCTAAGCCTGAACCTAATGTCGTGCTAACCGACGAAGAAGTAGAAAAGCGGATACTGCAAACGTTCGCTCAGAGCCGAGAGATTCTCGACGTTAGAGAGAAGTACTACACCGAGTTCCGAAAGGTGCTCACACCATCGCAGATAAACACTATCTTCGAAGACGAAAAGACGCGACGCTCACAGAGCCGGCAAACTACACATAAGTAAGTGAGCTTGCTCTCTTTAGTATGGGTTAAAAACTATTTGCAATGGGTTACTTCGGCAATGATACCTCGTTGGTGCAAAGACTGATAAAGCAATATCATCAGCCCTTGTATTGGCATATACGCCGTATGGTGGTCAGTCATGAGGATGCCGAAGATGTGTTGCAAAACACATTTATGCAGATTTTTCTGCACGAAGCTGATTTGCGCAAAGCCGACAGCGAACGTGCATGGTGCTATACTATCGCTACCAACGAAGCATTGCAGTGGCTTAGGCGTAAGAAAGAATTCCTCTCGTTAGACTCCGACGACGCTACCCCCCTGATAGAGACGCTTGCCGCTGACCCATATACCGACACCGGCGACCGACTCGCACTGCTCTTTCAGCAAGCACTGCTTCGTTTGCCGACAATGCAACGGACCGTGTTTAACCTCCGATACTACGATGAGTTATCGTACGAAGAGATTGCCAAAATAGCAGGCGTCACAGTAGGCTCAGCTAAAACCAACTATCACTATGCCAAACAGAAGATAAGTAATTACATTCAACAACATACCTAATTATACCACGGATATGGAAAGCAAAGAACCTCAAAAAATTGAAAGTAAAGACCCTCAATTCGATTTCGCACTCGTCGGAAAACGTATGCCTTATTCTACCCCCGAAGGCTATTTCGAACAGTCTGCTGCTGCCATAACCCGAACATTAGATATTCGCCGTCGGCGCACTTTATATCGCAGATGGTATGGTGCCGCAGCTGCTTGTGTTGTCTTGCTGCTCGCTGTCGGTATCACCAAACTCTATCTACATAACGAGGCAATGGCTGCCACTCCGATATATTATCAGGCAGCCGACGGCGAACAAAACGACTGGGCAGGCTTCGCCGAGTCGGACCTCTTCCTCGAAAATATGAATTGGTAGGTGTTAGACCGCTTCGCTGTTAGAAGTTAGACCGCTTCGCTGTTAGAAGTTAGACCG
>CAMHKW010000035.1 GCA_946185835.1 uncultured Bacteroidales bacterium | reverse complement strand
CAAGGGCAGTGTCGGTAGTAAAGAAGAGCTGCGAGCGATACAGGTCGAGAGCAAGCGAGGTAGTGAGCATCTGCGGACGATACATAGTAGAGCCTGCCGTGAAACGTTGGTCGGTACGAAAGCCGTCAATGTAATATCTGTTCCAGCGGTATGAGTTACCCTGCACCGAGAATATCAGCTGGTCGGGCATGTCCCAACGCCCCGTCGTCTCCGACTGATAGACAGAGTAGTCGGAGTAGTTGTCTAAGTAATGCACGAGGTCGCCTTGATGATACCATTGTCGGAAGAAGTCGGAGCCGACGCTGTCGATGCCGAAAGCCGAAAAAGCCTCGGCATACGATGTTAGGGCTGCCGCCAGCAAAGTTATAATGAGGTATATACGTTTCATATCATACTATTGTTTTTATCCGATGAGATTTGCTATCACAAGTGTTGCCATTGCTTCGACGATGACGGGCGCCCGCAGTGCGGCGCATACGTCATGTCTGCCGCCGACAGAGAGGTCTACCTCGCTCACACTGCCATCCGGCATTCTTTTTTTTGCTTTCTGCGGAATGATAATCGAGGGTGTGGGTTTGAATGCTACTCGCATCGTGATGTCGTCACCTGTTGAGATGCCACCGGCTATTCCGTCGCGTTGTTTGTTGCAGATGCTACCCCGCATTCGTGCTGCCTCGAACCCTGTTCCGTACTCGAAGCCCTTAGCAGCCGGGATACTCATCATGGCTTGTGCTAAACGAGCTTGCAGCTTATCGTCAAGAGGCTCGCCCACACCTGCCGGCAGACCGCGTATGACGCACTCTACTATCCCTCCCACGCTGTCGCCTTCGGCTTGCACACCACGCAGGAAGTCGACAAGCTCACCATTATCAGAGAACTCACGACCACCTACCTCTACCAAATAAGCATCGATACTAATATCACGCATCATTGGCAGTTGTTGGACCAAGGCGGCAGCGACGACGTATGGCAGTGTGGTGCGTGCCGAGGCACGCCCGCCGCCACGATGGTCGCGGATGCCATATTTGAGCATATATGCCTCGTCAGCATGACCGGGACGATACACGTCGCGTAACGCCTCATAGTCGGCAGAGCGATGAGCGGTGTTGGCAACCATGAAAGCGATAGGGCTACCCAAACTGACGCCATCCATTATGCCCGACAGCCACTGCACCTCATCCTGCTCAGCTTTGGCACGTTGCGACGCTGTAGCTAAGTCCCGACCGCTACGACGACGAAGGGCGGAATCTACCATATCGAAGTCGAGGCTCACACCGGCGGGGAAACCGTCGATGACACCACCCACTGCCACACCATGCGACTCGCCGAAAGTAGTCAGACTGATTTTATTTCCGGAAGTGTTCATAAAGATAAGTCATTTTGCCATAGCATATATAAGTCGTTTTGCCATAGGCACGTTTAGGGTGCAAAGGTACAACAATTTATTTGAATATCAAAACCGCCAATTGTCACACGCGTTTGCACGTTTGAAAAAAATGTCGTACCTTTGTAGGCTACATTATTATGCGGGTACGCAAGTTCCTAACTTGCGACAAGACACAGGTTTGGCAGGTCTTAGCGCCTGCGATTACGTAAAAAGCGACAACATTATGACCAACAAAGAACAGTATGCTCAGCTCTGCGAGCAGTATCCGGAAATCAATCTTTTTATGCAGTCGTGGTGGCTGAGTGCCGTTTGTGCCGGCAAAGACTGGGACGTGCTTTTCAGCTACGATGAGCGTGGAGAGGTGCGTGCCGCCATGCCGTATCTCTACCGCAAGCGTCTGTTCTTCCGCTACATACTCATGCCTCAGCAGACGCAGCTCGGTGGTATCTGGTTCCGACCCGACATAGCCGACGATGCTGCCGCGGTCAGCGAGGTGTGCGCCGAGCTGGCAGACCGACTGGGGCAGATGCACCTGTCGTACTACTACCAGCAGTACACGCCTTCCTCGCCTGCACCGGAGCAGATGAAACAGCAAGGTTTCAAGCTAAAAGAGCGCATCACCTATCGTATCGATGACCTTAGCGACCTTGACAAGATTATCGACAGTTTCTCAAAGAATAAGAAACGTCAGCTACAGAAGGCGCTGTCGTTACATCTCGACACCGGCATGAACGAAGAAGAATTCTATCGTTTTCATACGTCCTGTCTGCTTGCCCGCCGTAAGAAGATAAGTTATACCCGCGAGTTCTTCCTTGTGCTCTATCGCAAAGCCGTGCAACGCGGGCAGGGTAAGATACTTGCCATCCGCGACTCCGACGGCAACACACACGCTGCCGCTTTCGTAGTTTGGGACAAGCAGCAGATGTACTACTTGATACCATGCTACATGCCACAGTTCAAAGACTCAGGAGCGGGAGCACTTCTCGTCTTGGAAGCCATCAAACTCGCCCGACAAGTGACGCACAGCTTCGACTTCGAAGGAAGCATGATAAGGGGTGTGGCTAACCACTACAAACAATTCGGTTCTACACCACATACTTATTACGGAGTAAGAAAATACTACAACCCGCTTTTCGCTTTCGCCATCTTATACAACAAAATCAGAGAATGGCTATAAGACACAACACTATCGGATATTAACTTAACACAACACACTCATGTATGCTTTAGTAACAGGTGGTAGTCGCGGTATCGGCAGGGCTATTTCCGTGCGTTTAGCTCAGATGGGCTACCATGTCATCATCAACTACCAGTCAAAAAAAGAAGAAGCCGAGAAGACGTTAGAGCTTGTCCGACAGACCGGTTCAGACGGCGAGCTGATGCCTTTCGATGTGAGCAACCGCGACGAGTCGCGCAACGCACTGCTGTCGTGGCAACAAGCTCATGCCGACGAATATATCGAGGTGCTGGTCAACAACGCAGGTATCCGACAAGACGGCTTGTTAGTGCTGATGGACTCGACAGCCTTCGAACGTGTGATTGCCACCAACCTACTCTCGTTCTATAACGTCACACAACCGCTGTTAGAACAGATGATATGGCACCACTACGGCAGAATCATCAACATAGCATCGCTGTCGGGCATCACCGGACAGGCGGGGCAATGTAACTACTCGGCAGCCAAAGGCGGACTGATAGCCGCCACCAAAGCGCTTGCACATGAGATAGCTAAAAAGAACATCACCGTCAACGCCGTGGCACCGGGATTCATACGTACCGATATGGTTGCCGGACTCGACGAGAACGGACTCAAAGAGAAGATACCGATGCGACGCTTCGGCGAGCCCGAAGAGGTAGCCGAGCTGGTTGCCTTCCTCGCCTCACGCAATGCCTCATACATCACCGGCGAATGCATCACCATCAGCGGAGGAGTCTGACGACACTGACCAAGCAAGACTTTTGCACATTTTCACAAACAGCAATAATCTCTTAATTCACTAACACACAAATGAATATTTTAATTCTTCAAGGCTCGCCAAGAGCTAAAGGAAACACCGCATGGATGGCGGAAGAGTATAAAAAAGCGGCCGAAGCAGCAGGGCATCAGGTTACTGTAGTCAACGTATCTCGCCTTAAGATAGCAGGTTGCTTGGCATGCGAATACTGCCACGGCAAGGGCAATGGTGCTTGCGTTCAGAAAGACGACATGCAAGAGCTTTATCCGCTGATGGCTCAGGCTGAGGTACTGGTTCTTGCCGCTCCTATCTACTACTTCACCCTATGCGCACAGATTCAGGCTCCGATACAACGAATGTATTGCGTCAACGCACCTGCTAACGTTAAGAAGATGGCACTGCTTTGCTCCTCATATTCACCTGACGTTTACGATGGCGCCACCGCCGAGTTCCGCTACATCTGCAACTACTGGAATGCCGAGAACACAGGTATCGTCACTGCCAAAAACGACGAGCAGAAGACCGAAGCAACCAAACAGAAGATCATCGAGTTAGTAAACAAACTCTAAAACACCTTTATAACCGGCATTGCGCTTGCCGTGGTCAAGCATCATGCCGTTAATCACCGGACTCATGTCGGCACGCGTCTTATACCTAACGGCTTGGTATCCTCATCGCTACGACGCGATGTATGGGCTGTTTGTTCGCAAACATGCCGTAGCCGCGGCTAAGGCAGGTGCTGAAGTATGTGTCCTCTACCTTCACCCCCAAGACGGCACTCTCGACATCGACTGCCGCACCGAAGGCTCTCTTACCGAGATAACGGTCTATTACCGTGGTTCGTACCTTGCAGCGCTGCACCGGGCTTGGAGCTACTGCCGCAGTCATTGGGGAATGCCACAGCTAACACAAGTCAACGTCGTCGGACGCCATGCGCTACTTGCCCTATGGCTCCGACGACGTTATCATATTCCTTATATCGTGGTCGAGCATTGGTCGGGATACCTCAAGCAGAATGGCAGCTATCAGCGCCGCAGTCTTCCCGCACAATTGTTCTTTAGAAAAGTCATAGCCTCCGCCGAGCGTGTGCTGAGCGTAAGCCGGGCGTTAACCGAGAGCATGCAAAGCTACGGGCTCGCCAACCCACACTACGGACTGATAGGCAATGTCGTCGACGACTTTTTCTACAACACACAGCGCCACACCTCGACTACCGGGACGAAAACGATTCTGCATGTCAGTTGCTTCGACGAGCGAGCTAAAAACATCAAAGGCATCTTATCCGCCATAGCCCTGCTACGTCAGACAGAGCTCGACTTCCGACTCGTTGTCGTAGGTACCGGCGCCGACTATGCCGATGTCGTCGGATATTGCGAACAGCGCGGACTTACCGATATCGTCGAGTTCCTTGGCGAGCTTAGTCCACTTCAGGTCGCCGACTGCTACTCGCGCGCCGACGTCTTCGTGCTCTTCTCCCACTACGAGACGGCAGGCGTGGTCTTGGCAGAGAGTATAGCATCGGGTTGCCCGATAGTAAGCACCCGTGTGGGGATAGCACCCGAGGTAGTCAACCCGCAGACCGGGCTACTGGTCGACGACAACGACGAAGCAGGGCTTGCCAAGGCACTACACTACGTACTCACACACAGCTCACTATATCGCAGCGAAGAGATACGGCGGCAAGCCAACGACTTCACGAGCAGCAAAATAGGCAAACAGCTGTGCCGATACTATCAGTTGCCGAACCAGAACTGATAAAGCCACACCTTAATCTTCGAATACCAAGGTCTGATAACTTTCCTTAGCCCCTCGAAATCGAGGTCGCGAAACGGATAATTTTCCGCCAATAGTCTTCCAATCAACCGTATACCTCCGAAGCCTTTGTCTTCGCGCGCTTGTTCCAAGAGATTGAACACCGCAAGCGAATCCCCTAATTTGAGCGGGGCAAGCTTCTCGTTTAGTTCTGAAGCCGTGCAGTTGAGCACCCTTTCACGGACATAAGCGAGAGTGCGAATACGCACCTCAGCATCGCGATACGACTCAGCACTGCCGGCATTATTAGAGTGTCGCTGATGAAAATACACGAAGTCGTCTATCCACGTGACACTACTACTTTTGAGAATGTAGAAGATATTGAAGACGCGGTCTTCGGTAGAATAGAAACGCGTATCTATAAACCCCACCTCACGCGCAAGAGAGGTGCGATAGAGGGAGCCTACCACGGTATTAAACAACGACTCACGCCTTGAACAGCATAGCCCGGATGTCAGCAGGTCGGCGACGATACGGTCGCGGTCGGACTTCTTGGAGCTGAGTTTCATCAGCTCATCCGAGGGTCGGATGCCGTTGGTTGCATCGCCACTGACATCGGTTTGCACCACCGACAACACCGCATCGGCATCGTTGGCAAGGGCACGCCCGTATAGCAACTCGAGCATCTGCCGATGGCATCTATCGTCGTGGTCGACAAAACAGACGTATGGTGCACGTGCCATGGATAGAGCCGCGTTGCGAGACATGCCTATATGCTGACGCTCGGTATTGGCTATCACGCGAATACGACTATCCGACTCAGCAAGCCGACGAGCTATAACGTCGCTTCCGTCGGTCGGACAGTCAAGAACCATAATAAGTTCGAAGTCGGTCAATGACTGACCAAGAAGCGATTTGACGGTGTCTTCTAAAAACGGCTTAGCATTATACACCGGCATGAGCACCGAGACCTTGGGCGCAGGCATCGGAACAGAAACACTATCGGTAGTCTTAGCGGGCATGGCACTATTGGAAATAGGCAGCAAAGGTAAGCAATTTCCATGGAGCCGACAAGCAAATTCTTTTTTTTACAAAAAAAACGTCAAAAATAAGATAAGAGTTTGCAAACTGAAAAAAAAATTGTAAATTTGCACCGTCAAATGTGGCACCGAACGACCCGATACCATGTAACTAAATAAAACATTGAACGATATGCAAATCAAAAAGTCAAAAAATGCCGATTTGGAGAACAAGAAGCTCACTTATCTGCTGCTTGGTTTCATCTTTGTTCTGTCCGTATGCTATGTAGCATTGGAATGGACAGAGAAAGAGGTCACGGTATACCAAGTTACCGATGACGCTATTATCTTCGACGAAGAGTTGGACCAAATTGAGAACACCACTCAAGAGACCACTCCTCCCCCTCCACCACCGGAGGTTCAAGTGCCTGAAGAAATCATCGTGGTGGAAGACGACGAGCAAGCCGATGAAATACAGATTGGCACCGAAGATACCAACGAAGAGATAGAGATAGCTCCGCCTGTAGAGACCAAGGTAGAGATAGAGGAGGAGGAAGACGAGACCATCTTCGTGGTAGTAGAAAACATGCCCGAGTTCCCCGGTGGTCAGGCAGCACTTATGAAGTATCTGTCGCAAAACATCAAGTACCCTGTATTGGCTCAAGAGAACGGTATTCAAGGACGTGTCGTTTGCCAGTTCGTGGTAGAACGCGACGGTTCGATAGCCGATGTTCAGGTAGTACGTTCGTCAGATGACAACTCGCTCGACCGTGAAGCACTGCGCGTGGTTAAGTCGATGCCTAAATGGACACCCGGCAAGCAGCGTGGTAAACCTGTGCGCGTGAAGTACACCGTGCCTGTTAACTTCAAGCTGCAATAATAAAACAAAGCAATGAAAAAGGCGACTTTCAGGTCGCCTTTTTCTATACTTGACACATCAAACACCTTCCACTTACCCTTCTTTCTCTAAACACCTCTCTATGTCCAACGCTCGTATATCCATCCTGCTCGTTTCGTGCGCCTTGCTGCTCTGCGGTGCATCCTGCAGCCGATCGAAAAACACATGCTCTTGCCACAGCACCAAGAACCAGTATGTCCCTCAGCACTTGATTTATGGTGCAGACATAAGCGATGCCTTCGATATGTCACGTCTGAAGCGTATCGACGAGGCTTTCGAACGCTACATTGACAACGGCTACATGCCCCACTGCGCCATCATGGTGGTTCACGACGGGCGAGTGGTACACCATAAGGCATACGGCTTCCGCGACATTGAGAACGGAAAGGAATGCCGAAAAGACGACATCTTCCGCATTGCCTCGCAGACCAAAGCCATCTCGGTGGTGACACTGATGACCCTTTTCGAGGAAGGACTCTTCCAACTCGACGAGCCGATAAAAAAATACCTTCCCGAGTTTGCTTCTCCGAGAGTATTAGTCGACTACGACTATCCCTCAGGTACCTACACCACCCGTCCTGCCAAACGCGACATCACCATCCGCCACCTGATAACGCATACCTCGGGCATATGCTACGATGGCACGTTCGACATTATTGCGCAACAGTTAGGAGTGGCAGTACATAACACTCTCGACACGCTTACACTTCGCGAAAACGTCAGGCGGATAGCCTCTGTACCACTCCGACACGACCCCGGCGACGACTTCACCTATGCATACAACACCGACGTGTTAGGAGCTTTAGCGGAGGTGCTGACGGGCATCCCGTTCGAGACACTGGTAAGTCAGCAAGTGCTCGAGCCTTTAGGCATGAACGACACCTACTTCCATCTTCCGGCAAGCGAACGCGACCGTTTAGTCAAGCTCTATTGCTACTCTGACAGCGGGAGCAAAGACGAGGCATCGACACTGCCACACGGGACGCAACAGAAAGTCAACCTCGACGGTCGCCTGCAACTGAACACAAACGAGATATACCAGACCTTCCCTTACGCCGGAGCGCAGACATTCTGCTCGCCCAGCGCCGGACTGGTCGGGACAGTAGAAGACTACGCTAAGTTCTGCCAGATGATACTCAACGGAGGTGAGTTCAACAACCAACGCATTCTCGGACGTAAGACACTCGAGATGATGCAGAAAAACGGAGTTGGGGACATGCGCGGCGAGATAGGTTTTGGCATGGCATGGGACGTGTTTACTCCACAGAACGCCCACAACACCATCGTCAGCGAAGGCTCAATGAGATGGGGAGGTATGTTCGGTACCGACTACGTCATCGACCCACAAGAGAAACTCATACTCATCATGTACCAAAACAACATGCCCAACCTCTCAGGCTATAATGCCAAGACTCTGCTACACAACGTAGTGTACCAAGCGCTCAAATAATATCGGAACCTCGGAATACCGGGATACCGAAACCCCAACACCCGAAACTAAAAAAACTTACACCACGGAACTAAGCCAGCAAGATATCACTTATTTGCCGGGTGTCGGTCCGAAAAGGGCTGAGCTACTGCGCAAAGAGCTGAACGTACGTACAGCTCTCGACTTGCTGTATATCTTTCCCTACAAATATATCGACCGTTCGAAGTTCTACAAGATACGCGACATCTGCGATGCCGACACCTACGTCCAGATTGTGGGTGAGATACTCGATTGGAACACCATCGGCATCGGCAAGTCGGAGCGTCTGTCGGCACGTTTCTTCGACGGTGACGACGAGATAGAGCTCGTCTGGTTCAAGGGCACCAAATATCTGAAGCTCGAGCGAGGTGTGAAGTATCTGCTCTTCGGCAAACCCTCTGTCTTCAACCATCGTTGGAACTTCGCCCATCCCGAGCTTGAGCCTTTCGACCGCGTCAACCCGCAGCTGCTACGCGGTCTGGAGCCGTACTACAACACCTCGGAGAAGATGAAGTCGAGTTGGCTCAACTCGAAGACGATGATGAAGATCATCAGCCATCTGATGCCGTCTCTGAGTCAAGGTCTACCCGAGACCTTGAGTCGCGAGGTACTCGACCGCTATAACCTGATGAACCTGACCGAGAGTCTGAAGAACATACACTTTCCTTCAGACCTTGCGCACATGCAGAAGGCACGCGAACGTCTGAAGTTCGAAGAGCTGTTCTATATCCAGCTGCAGCTGTTACAACAGATGAAGAGCCGCGAGCGCGACACCGTAGGTCTGAAGATGCCATTCGTCGGACGCTCGTTCAACGACTTCTACTTCAACCACCTACCCTTCGAGCTCACCGATGCCCAGAAACGTGTGGTGCGCGAGATACAAGCCGACCTCAAGTCGGGCAAACAGATGAACCGCCTGCTACAAGGCGACGTGGGGTCGGGTAAGACCTTAGTGGCACTGTTATGCTGCCTGCTTGCAAAAGACAACGGATACCAGGCATGCCTGATGGCACCCACCGAGATACTCGCCAACCAGCACTACGAGACCGTCTGCCACATGCTCAAAGGCACCGAAGTCCGCGTGGAACTGCTCACCGGCAGCACCACCAAAAAGAGACGCGAACAGATACACCCGCTACTCATGGGCGGCGAGATAGACATACTGATAGGCACACATGCTCTGATAGAAGACACCGTGCAGTTCCTCAACCTCGGACTGGTGGTCATCGACGAGCAACATCGCTTTGGAGTAGCACAACGTGCGAAGCTGTGGACCAAAAACATCAACCCGCCACACGTGCTGGTGATGACCGCCACCCCTATCCCGCGCACCCTTGCCATGACAGTATACGGCGACCTGAACGTGTCGGTCATCGATGAGCTGCCACCGGGGCGCAAGCCGATACAGACCTATCACTACACCAACACCCGCCGCGACGCTATCAACAACTTCATCCGAGGTCAGATACAGCAGGGCAGGCAGGTGTATGTGGTATATCCACTCATCGAGGAAAACAAGAAGATGGACCTTATCGACCTCGAAAACGGATACCGCTATATGGTTGAGCAGTTCCCGGAGTTTAAAGTCAGCATGGTGCATGGTAAGATGCGTGCACGCGACAAAGACGCTCAGATGCAGCGTTTTGCATCGGGGGAGACACAAATTCTGGTTGCCACCACCGTGATAGAGGTCGGCGTCAACGTCCCTAACGCCAGCGTCATGATAGTAGAGAACGCCGAACGTTTCGGACTCAGCCAGCTGCATCAGTTGCGCGGCAGAGTCGGCAGAGGTGCCGACCAGAGCTATTGTATCTTGCTTACAAAGGTGGAGTTGTCGAAAGACACGCGCCGACGTATGGACATCATGGTCGCCACCAACGACGGCTTCCGCATTGCCGAAGCCGACCTCCAACTGCGCGGACCCGGCGACTTAGAAGGGACACAGCAGTCGGGATTACCCTTCGAACTGCATATCGCCTCGCTGTCGACCGACGGACAGCTGCTTGAGGTGGCACGCAACGCAGCACGCGACATCCTCGACGACGACCCGCTACTCGAACAAGACAAAAACGACATCTTCCGTCGACAACTACAGAAACTCAAACAGCGCGCTGTCGACTGGTCGGCTATCAGTTAGAGATTATAGACCAGAGTTTATAGACAATCTAAAGCATATAGAGAGCATCTATGGCTATTCAAACAGCTCTCCCATCTTCTGTTCGAAGAGTTTGACAGCTCCGTCGAGAGTTCCATAGAATTCTCCACCGGCTGCATTCTTATGTCCGCCTCCATTGAAGTACTTGGCAGCGAACTCGTTTACCGGGTGATCGCCTTGTGAACGGAACGATATTTTTATCTTATCCACATCCTCGCGCATCAGCACACTATAGTATACGTCAGCTATCTGCATTGGCATGTTGACGATACCCTCGGCATCGCCCGATTGGAAGTTAAAACGCCTTAGTTCCTGCGACGAGAGGGTGATGAGTCCGAGCCTCCAGCGTTTGTCGCGCTTGAACAGCTTCATCTTGTGATATAGGCAGAAGCCGACAAGACGCAACCGCTCCGGCGAATAGGTATTGAACACGCGGTCGTAGATAACGTCTTTGTTGACTCCGAGTCTGAGCAACTCGCTGACGATGCTGTAGAGGTCGGCATGGTTAGAGTTATACGAGAAGTTGCCGGTGTCGGTCATCAGCCCGGTGTAGATACACTCAGCCATCGGGTTGTCGATGAGTTTGAAGTTACCCGACTGACAGATAAAACGGAAGACGAGCTCGCAGGTGGAGGTGGCTGTGGGATACGAGAGTACGCAATCGGCTTCGATGTCGGGCCCGGTATGGTGGTCGATGACCAGCTTATGCCCTTTGGCTCCGATCAGTTGGTCGCCTAACTTCCCTATTCGTTTGGGCGAATTGAAATCCAAGCAGACGAGCAGGTCAGCCTCGCGGATGATGGTGGCGCACTCGTCAGCCTGCCTGTCGGCTTGCAACACTTCGGTAGCACCCGGCAGCCATTCTAAAAACGAGGGGTATGCATTAGGCACCAACACCGCCACCGGCTCTTTGCCAAGCAGCGAGAGATAACGCGCCATGGCAAGCGACGAACCCATAGCGTCGCCATCGGGAGACATGTGAGTGAGGACAGCGACTGACTCGGCTCGGTCGATCAGACGGAGGGCAGAACTAATTTCTTGACGTTGAAACAATTCGTAAATCATACTCTCGGAAGGAATTTTATTGTGCAAAGATAATATTTTTATTTCACACTCACAAGCCGGAATCCAAGAGGCATAAAAATAAATCTAACATCTAACAGGCGCAGCCGGTCTAACTTCTAACAGGCGCAGCCGGTCTAACATCTAACAGGAGCAGCCGGTCTAACATCTTGCACGAATGATATTTTTTTCGTACCTTTGTAGCCAAGAATACTAACCTATGTATTTCATCAGGCAAGCAGCCTGTGTTCTAACCCAAAAGATAGGGTACTGAGCGGCGGTACCTATTATTAACCGGCTATATGCCAATCAATACATTTTACATTATGAGCAAGACATTTAACATCTACGGAGAGATGACGTACAACGAGATACATCACAACTCCGGCAGTCTGATTATCCCTTCCGCCAATAGCGCGAAGGCTGAAACGAAGTACGTACCCGTGGAGGACATACCTCATTATGAGATTCCTGCCACCTATTTCCGCTACATAAAAGCAGAAGGTAAGACTCGACAACAAGTAGAAGAGATTGACAACGACCTCAGGCTTGCGGCGAGTAGCACCGCCGGCATACTGGTCGACACTCTCGCCTTCCACCAGTCGTTGGGCAACATCAACGTGATACACATCCCCACCTTCCAACTATACGATGCACTCAATCAACGGTATGGTCTGAACTATTCCTACGAGAACTTCCGCAAGGTGAGGTGCTTGAATCGCGTTATTACCACCTATGGCAGGAAATACTAATGCCGCTACGGTCTGCCTCCGGCAATGATGCCGCGTAAGCAGCCCATACACCTGACAGTTATTAACCACCGCAACTCATAACCCTATCTTTTTTTATGAATCGTCTGCTCCTGATTGATGCATACGCGATGATATACCGCGCCTACTATGCTTTTCTGAAAGTCCCTCGTCAGACTTCCACCGGCATGAACACCTCCGCCATCTATGGCTTCGTCATCACCCTTCAAGAGTTACTCTCAAAAGTCAACCCCACTCATCTGGCTGTAGCTTTCGACCCCAAAGGCAAGACTTTCCGCCACGAAGCATACGAGCGCTATAAGGCTCAGCGCCAAGAGACCCCCGAAGACATACGTGCGGCAGTGCCATGGATAAAGCAGATTCTCGAAGCTATGGACATCAGTATCCTTGAGGTCGAAGGCTTCGAGGCAGACGACGTCATAGGCACCGTAGCGCGCCAAGCACAACAGCAAGGCTTCGAAGTGCTGATGGCAACACCCGACAAAGACTACGGTCAGCTCGTCGACGAACATATATACATGTACCGTCCGCGCCATAACGGCGGCTTCGAGCAGATGGGCGTCGCCGAAGTGTGCGCCAAATACGGAATCGACAACCAGCACCAGATTATCGACCTGCTCGGACTGATGGGCGACAGCTCCGACAACATACCCGGCTGCACGGGCGTGGGCGAGAAACGAGCCGTCGCGCTGCTGCACGAATTCGGCTCAATAGATAACCTACTTGCCAACACCGACAAGTTGAAAGGTGCTCTGAAGGCTAATATCGAGAGTCAGCGCGACCAGATACTCTTCAGCCGTTTTTTGGCAACGATACGCACCGACGTGCCTATAGAATGGACCTCGGAGCAGCTACGGCGTCGCGAGCCACAGGTTGACGCCCTCGTTGCCATCTATCGGCAGCTCGAGTTCCGCTCGTTGCTGCGCAACCTCGCACCCGAGCAGGCAACACCTACGGCACCAGCGCGACCCGACCTCTTCAACTCTGCTACTGCCACCGACGACACTGCTGCCGCGTCTCCCGCCCACGACCTCGAAGCTCTAAGCTACCACTTTATACAAGCCCTCCCTCCGAAGCCCGACGCTTTTGCCTTTGCCCTTATGCCCACCGAGAGCGGCACAGCTGACAGCGCCGCAACTTCCTCCGACGGCACACTCGACCTCTTTGCGCAGATGCAACAAGCCGACGGCGACGCGAAAGTAGCCATCACTACCGATGGCAACACCGTGTGCGTGTGCCCAATCGCAGAGATAAAAGCGTGGTTAGAAGATAGCAGTATCAGAAAATACGGACACGACCTCAAGAGTGCCTACAAGACCCTGCACCAACATGACATACGCCTCAGCGGACCGCTCTGCGACATAGCAGTAGTGCATTACCTGCTACAGCCCGAGCTGAGTCACGAGCTCAGAGACCTATGCGAGAGTTACCTGCACCTCAGCTGCACCGATAGCGCCGAAGACGCTGCCATAGTAAGCTACCGTTTAGCATCACAGCTCAGCGTGATGCTTGCCGAAAACATAGGAGCAGAGGCAGCTGACAAGCTGCTCGACATGGAGATGAGACTGATTCCGGTGTTGGCTAAGATGGAGATGGCCGGCGTGAGGTTCAACAGCAAAGTGCTACGCGAGACGTCAGAGAGTCTGCGCACACAAGCCAACGCTCTCGAGGTAGAAATCAAACAGTTGGCAGGCAGCGACTTCAACCTCAACTCGCCCAAGCAGACCGGTGAGATACTCTTCGACCGTCTCGGGCTCGACCCCAAAGCCAAACGCACCAAAAGCGGGCAGTATGTGACATCGGAGGAGGTGCTGCTGACCCTTCGCGACCGTCACCCTATCATCGACAAGATACTCGACTACCGCGAGCTCAAGAAGCTACTGTCTACCTATATCGATGCTCTGCCTACGCTCATCAACCCCGCGACGGGCAAGATACACACCACTTATAACCAGACGGTGACAGCGACGGGCAGACTCTCGTCGAGCAACCCGAATCTGCAGAACCTGCCTATCCGTTCTGAGCGAGGTAAAGACATCCGGCGCGCCGTGATATCCGACCCGGGCTGCCTGCTGCTCTCTGCCGACTACTCGCAGATAGAGCTGCGACTGATGGCACACCTCTCGGGCGATGAGCACATGATAGCGGCCTTCCGACAGGGGCACGACATCCACGCCGCCACCGCCGCCAAAATCTTCGGTTGCGACATCACAGAGGTAAGCAAAGACATGCGGCGAAAGGCTAAGACCGCCAACTTCGGCATCATCTACGGCATCTCGGCTTTCGGGCTGGCACAGCAACTCGGCTCGTCACGTACGGAAGCCAAACAGCTCATCGACGACTACTTCGCCTCCTTCCCCGCCGTGGTAGAGTATATCGAGCGTTGCAAACAGTTGGCACGTGAACGCGGCTACACCGAGACTATGTTCGGCAGACGCCGCTATCTGCCCGACATCAACTCGCGCAATGCCACCGTGCGCGCCTTCGCCGAACGCAACGCCGTCAACGCACCCATACAGGGCACCGCCGCCGACATCATCAAACTCGCTATGGTGGGTATCGACAGCCGACTGACAGAACGACAGCTGCACGCGAAGATGATAATGCAGGTACACGACGAGCTCAATTTCAACGTGCCGGAGACGGAAGTCGACCTCGTGCGCGAGATAGTGGTTAGCGAGATGCAAAACGTAGTACAGCTGCGCGTACCACTCATCGCCGAATGTGGTGTAGGAAAGAATTGGTTAGAAGCCCACTAAGAAGATGTTAGACCGGCTGAGCCTGTTAGGAGTTAGACCGCTGCACTGTTAGAGGTTAGACCGCTGCGCTGTTAGAGGTTAGACAGGGTACGCCGGTTTGTAACCGGCGGCAAGATAATCAGCCGAACCCGAAATCCCGAAATCTCGAAATCTCGACATCCCGTTATCCCGATATCCCGACATCTCGACATCTCGAAATCACGAAATCTCGAAATCACGAAATCTCGAAATCTCAACATCCCGATATCTCGACATCCCGGACTATAGTGCCACCTCCGCAGCAAGGGGACGGCGGATTGCTGCTTTCGGTAGCTCACTCGTCTTGCAGTGTGACCTGCAACTGATACGACTGTTCTTTAGTATCGAGGCAGTCGACCTCCACAAGATTATGGTCAAACATGACGCCGGCTTCAGTCCGGGTGTGACCTATTATCTGTTTGATTTTGGTATCGGCGAACAGGTCGTTCTTGACCAGCACCCATGGGCGTATCCAGATAGGCGAGTGCGTAGGTGTAGTGCCGCAATAATCGTATGACTCAGCATTCGACTCGAAGGCGAAAGCCTGCTTGTCGGTTTCCCACAGTTGGTTGATGCGTTGTGCTACCTCTGTGAGCGACTCCGATTGGTAGGTGCCTATATATTTCTCGTACCACGGTTTTGACACGCCGGCATGAGTTACGAGTGCCGTCTCCCCGATTGGATATGCAATACCGTAGAAGAGCTCCTGCGACTGCTCGAAAGCCTGCCTATACTCAACAGCTCCAAGCATATCGTATCGACTATAATGCTCGCCAGGCACCATGTAATGGAAGTCGTGGTTGCCATATAACAGCACCGTCTCAGGTCGTTGACGCTTGAAAGCGAGGATATCCTGAAAGTTATATAGTTGCGCCGCTCTGGATGTATGTTCGTAAGGGTCGAAGTAGTCACCCACGAAGATATTAATACTATCCTCTCGCACAAGGTCGTGCCAACACGCTTTAGCGTGTATGTCGCCAATAATATTGTATTTGCAAGTCTTCATAGTTTATGTATTAGAGGTTAGATCGGCTAAGCCGGTTAGAAGTTAGAACGGGTACGCTGTTAGAAGTTAGATAGAGCAAAGTGGTGTGGACCGGCTGTGCCTACATGGACAAACAGCGCAAGCATTGTGCCTATCCGCCGGTTACAAACCGGCGGTACCCACTACATTATTAGAAGTTATTTTTGTTGTACATATCTCTTTATATCGGACAGCACAGCCATGGTTGACATCATCGGTGAGTGTGTAATCGGGTCTTTGCAGAATTAACAGAGCAGCGAGTGTATCTGTTCGGCTGCGTTGATGCCATCGAGGGCAGAGGAGGTGATGCCCCCTGCGTAGCCGGCACCCTCGCCGCAGGGATACAGACGGCTGATGTCGACATGCTGCATGTTGTCTTTGTCGCGGGGAATGCGGACCGGGCTGCTCGAACGGCTCTCAACGCCAAGCACCACAGCCTCAGGGGACAAGAAGCCACGATAACGACGGTCGAAGTCGCGGAACCCCTGCCTAAGACGACGCCCTATCATCGGAGGCAGCCAGAGGTCGAGACGTGAAGGCACGACACCCGGCAGATACGAGCAGCGGGGTAACGTAACAGATGCTCTACCTTCCACGAAGTCGGTCAGCCGCTGCGCAGGAGCCTTAGAGGGAGACTCGCCATGTTCGAAAGCGAGGTGTTCGACATACTGCTGAAAACGCAGTCCGGCAAGCGGTCCGGCGGCGGCAAAAGGCTCAGGGATATCGTCGGGACGTATCTCCACCACGATGCCGGAGTTGGCAAAGGGCGAGTTACGATGCGATGCCGACATGCCATTGACCACACAGCTGTCAGCCGAACTTGAAGCCGGCACTATATGTCCGCCCGGACACATACAGAACGAATACACACCACGTCCATCTACCTGCGTGACAAGCGAATAAGCGGCATGACCTATCTGGGCGAGCAACTCCTTCGGGTCAGGCGCCGTGGCTAAGGGTTTGTAGAACAGGCGGTCGATGAGAGCCTGCGGGTGCTCCACCCTCACTCCCATGGCGAAGCCTTTGGCTTCGAGTCTGATGCCTGCCTCATGAAGCATGAGATAGGTGTCGTGTGCCGAGTGTCCGATGGCAAGCACCACCGCCTCGGCGGGTATCGTCTCGCCGCCTTCGACGACAACACCACGCGCCGCTGTGCCATCGAGCAGCAGACGTTCCATACGTGTGCCGTAACGCACCACACCGCCATGGTCGACGATAGTCTGCCGCATACGTTGGATGATAGTGGGCAGTTTGTCGGAGCCTATATGAGCATGAGCTTCATAGAGCACGGTGTCTGCGGCTCCGAAGTAATGAAACAACTCCATGACGCGTTGCATGTCGCCGCGTTTCTTCGATCGCGAGAAGAGTTTGCCGTCGGAGAAGGTGCCTGCCCCACCCTCGCCGAAGCAGTAGTTGGACTCAGGTTGCAGTCCTTCGTTGCGGTTGAGCAGTGCTATGTCGCGCTTGCGAATGCTCACCTCTCGTCCGCGGTCGATGACGACAGGACGTATGCCGTACTCAAGCAGACGCAGAGCACAAAACAGTCCTGCCGGTCCGGCTCCTACCACCACCACCTGTCTATCAGCCCCGCTGACATCGCAGAAGACGGGTGGCAGGTAATGCGGCTCGTGTGCCTCTCCCACGAGATACACGTTGACGGTAAGCAGCACACGTATCTGCCTCTGCCGCGCATCGACCGACCGTCGTACCACATCGCAATAGGCGATACGCTCGAAAGGCAGCTGCAAGGCTTTGGCAGCTGCCTTTCGGATGGATGCGACATCGACACTCTGTGCCGGCGATAATATGAGTTGTAGCTGTTGCAAGAGGTTAGAAGTTAGAGGTTAGACCGGCTGCGCCTGTTAGAAGTTAGACCGGCTGTCATGCCGCCGGTTGCAAACCGGCGTACCCAATCGCGCAGGCGGGACACCTGCTCTCGGGATTTCGAAATGTCGAGATATCGGGAAATCGGGATATCGGAACATCGAGATGTCGGGATATCAGGATATCGAGATATCGGGATATCGGCATATCGGGATATCGGCATATCGGGATATCGGCATATCGGGATATCGAGATTTCGGGATATCGGGATTTCGAGATGTCGAGATGTCGGGATATCGGGATATCGGGATATCGGGATTTCAGGATCTCAGGATTGCCCCGATGGCGCGTTACTCTGCCTTCTTGCCGTTCTTGACTTGCTCCATTATCTTAGCCTCTATCTCTTCGGCGAGCTCAGGATTGTCTTTGAGAACCTGTTTAGCGGCATCGCGTCCTTGTGCGAGTTTGCTCTCACCATACGAGAACCACGAACCCGACTTCTTGATGATGTCGAACTCTACTCCGAGGTCGACCAGCTCTCCCACTTTGGAGATACCCTCATTGAACATAAGGTCGAACTCAGCCTTGCGGAACGGAGGTGCCACTTTGTTCTTCACCACTTTGACGCGCACTTGGTTGCCTATCACCTCGTCGCCGTCTTTTATCTGACCTATCTTACGTATGTCGAGACGAACGCTGGCGTAGAACTTCAGGGCATTACCGCCGGTAGTGGTCTCGGGATTGCCGAACATGACGCCTATCTTCTCGCGTAACTGGTTTATAAAGATACAGGTAGTGTTGGTCTTGTTGATAGTAGCCGTGAGTTTTCTCAGAGCCTGCGACATCAGACGAGCTTGCAGTCCGACTTTGTTCTCGCCCATCTCGCCTTCGAGTTCTGCCTTAGGGGTGAGGGCAGCCACCGAGTCGATGACGATGATGTCGATAGCCGACGAGCGTATCAGTTCGTCTGCCACCTCTAATGCCTCTTCGCCCGAGTCGGGTTGCGAGATAAGCAGGTTGTCGATGTCGACACCCAAACGCTCGGCATAGAAACGGTCGAAGGCGTGTTCGGCATCGATGATAGCAGCTATGCCGCCCTGCTTCTGCGCCTCGGCGATAGCATGGATGGCGAGGGTGGTCTTACCCGACGACTCGGGACCATAGATCTCGATGATACGTCCACGCGGGAAACCGCCTACGCCAAGTGCCATATTCAATCCGACAGAACCGGTAGAGATAACCGACACATCGTCGATACGGTCGTCGCCAAGTTTCATTATCGTTCCTTTTCCATGATCTTTATCGATCTTAGCCATTGCTAATTGCAATGCCTTAAGCTTCTCGGGTGATGGTGCTGCCATAGTGTATTATCGTTTTATTGGTTATTATCGTTTTCAGTTTGCAAAGATACAAATAATATTTCAAACGACAAACACGGAAAGAGATTTTGATTTTATTTCTCGGGATGTCGGGATATCGAGATGTCGAGATGTCGGGATTTCGGGATTTCGGGATTTCAGGATATCGGGATGTCGGGATATCGGGATGTCGGAATATCGGGATGTCGAGATATCGGGATATCGGGATATCGGAATGTCGGGATACCGGAATGTCGGGATATCGGGATATCGGGATATCGGGATGTCGAATATTGACTTTTTTGCGTCAGCTGTTATTCTTGTAATATCGGCACCATTGTTGCAGTCCGCACTGTTCGCATTTGGGTTTGCGTGCTAAGCATACGTATCTTCCGTGCAGCAGCAACCAGTGGTGAGCTTTGGGCACCAACGGCGTGGGTATATGTCTGACGAGCTGTCTCTCGGTCTGCAGCGGGTTCTTGCTGTCGGTAGTGAGTCCGAGCCGTTCAGCCACACGGAACACATGTGTGTCGACAGCCATCGTCGGCTGTCCGAAGGCTACGGCACACACTACGTTGGCGGTCTTGCGTCCGACGCCGGGGAGGGTCTGCAACTCGTCGATGTCGGCGGGCACCACGCCCTCATACACCTCTGTCAGCCGTCGAGCCATAGCCACCAAATGAGCAGCCTTGCTGTTAGGATAACTCACCGAACTGATATAGTGCAGCACTTGCTCGACGTCAGCCTCTGCCATAGCCCCCGGTGTGGGGAATGCCTCGAACAGAGCCGGCGTCACCTGGTTGACACGTTTGTCGGTACACTGTGCCGACAGCATCACAGCCACGAGGAGTTGGAAGTGGGAGGCGTAGTGCAGTTCGCTCTGAGGCGCAGGCATCTGCTGCTCGAACCATGCGAGGATGCCGTCATAACGTTGCTTGGTCGTCATAGTAGTCGTCGTTTTTATATGCTGCGGATAACATCTGAAGCAGCTTGCTCACCTGCTGTTGCACGGCAAGGGTCTGTTCTGAGATAGGACGGCGTTGCAGATGCAGGAGCATGATGTTATACAAGAACACGAGCATCATCTCTATATCCGACTGCGTGGGGTTGTCGGAGCGGCTTTTGAGGATGTTAAGCTGTGGCATGAGCTGCATAAATGCGCCCTTGTATATAGCGTTGGTGTCGAGAAGATGTAAATGCAGCTCTTCCATCTCCTGCTGTGCTACGCGTGCTATCTGAGTGTGTCCTGCGGTCAGCACGCCTTCGGCATGCATCATCTGCGAGAGCTCTGAAAGAAACGTATCGCTATGCAGGCGCTCGTCATCTGCCAGAGCACGAACCACATCCTCCATCTGCCACAGATAGAGAACGTATTCGGCTATGTTGTCTTTTTTCGATTTCATGGGTTGAAGTTTTCAGTGGGATTTCGGGATTTCGAGATTTCGAGATGTCGGGATATCGGGATGTCGGGATGTCGGGATGTCGGGATATCGGGATATCGGGAT
>CAMHKW010000034.1 GCA_946185835.1 uncultured Bacteroidales bacterium | reverse complement strand
TCTACGAAGGATGAAATGAAATTTGCGCAAACGGGGAATTAGTATTACCTTTGCAAGTCGTTTAGTACCTTTGCAAGTTGTTTAGTACCTTTGCAAGTCGTTTTATTCATTGCAAGTCGTTTTATTCATTGTAAGTAGTTTAGTACCTTTGCAAGTCGTTTAGTACCTTTGCAAGTCGTTTAGTACCTTTGCAAGTCGTTTATTACCTTTGCAAGTTGTTTAGTACCTTTGCAAGTTGTTTTTGTGAGGCGAAGCCTACCCTACCTATTACTCACCATATATCTATTATCCAAAGTGCAAACTGACTGTTCTAAATCGTATTTTCAGAAGACCGGCGTCGAGGAGATGCATCGGCTTAGTGTCGACGAGTTCCGTCACGCCGCCAAGTTACCGTTAGTAGTAGTGCTCGACAATGTCCGCTCACAACATAACGTGGGCTCGGTGTTTCGCACCGCCGACGCCTTTCGTTTGGAGTCGGTAGTGCTATGCGGCATCTGCTGTTGTCCGCCTAATCAGGAGATACACAAGACGGCTCTCGGCGCCGAGGAGTCGGTGAGCTGGACTTATTTCGCCGACACCAAAGAGGCGGTAAGGCAGCTTCATGCTGATGGCTACACGGTGCTTGCCATCGAACAGGCACATAACAGCGTCAGCTTAGACGACCTGCATGTTGACGGCGACAAGCGCTATGCCATCGTGCTCGGTCATGAGGTGTTTGGTGTGGCACAAGACGTCATCGACCTCTGCGACGGCTGCATCGAGATACCACAGTACGGTACCAAACACTCGCTTAACGTGAGCGTCACGGCAGGGATAGTGATGTACGACATCGCCAACCGGCTGCGAGGCACGCACTCGCCAACAGAATAAACCTGACGACACTCGAAAACAGAATAAACCGACGACACTCGGCGACACAATAAACCTGAAGACACTCGTCAACAGAATAAACCGACGGGCACTCGCCAACAGAATAAACCTTACGACACTCGGCTACAGAATAAACCGACGGGCACTCGGCGACACAATAAACCGGACACAACTAAAAGCGCTGTCTTGGGGTATGCCTGTCCATCGTAACACATACCTTAACCTATTATAGCTATGCCACTCGACATTTACAAGGCGTCAGCCGGTTCGGGTAAGACGTTTATGCTTACTCGCCGCTACATTGAATATCTGCTCAGTCGCGATGAGAGTCGCAGCCACGAGCACATCCTTGCCGTGACCTTCACCAAGAAGGCGACGGGTGAGATGAAGAGTCGTATCCTGACAGAGCTTTCACTGCTTGCCGATGGCAAGGCGTCGTCGCATACCGACTATCTGACGGAGCGCCTTGCTTTGTCGGAGGACGAGCTGCGCCGTCGCAGCCGCCGTGCCTTGGTCGACATCCTGCGCCATTACTCACGTTTCTCGGTTAGCACCATCGACAGCTTCTTCCAGCAGATAGTCAGACAGTTTGCCCACGAGCTCGGTCTGAGCGGAGCGTATAACCTCGACTTAGACGAGCAGTCGATACGTTATCAGGCTGTCGACGACCTGTTCTTCAGTCTCAGGTCGGTGGCTACCGACGCCGACAGTCGGCAGCTGCTGCAATGGCTTGAGCAGTGGTCGCTTCGCAATATCGAAGAAGACCAGAGCTGGAATCCGCGGAGTAAGATGCGGACTCTGGCAGCCCAGCTGAGTCGCGAGAGCGTATTAGAGCTCATACGCGATACCACCGGCAAGCTCCACGACAAGGAGTTTTTACAGAACTACCGTAGCGAGTTGTTTGCCATCTGTAAAGCTTTTGAGAAGCGCTACTTCGGCATCTGCCGCGAGGCGCAGACTATCCTCGAACGCCATCACCTCTCCAAGAGCGACTTCAAGACCGGCGCCGTCACACTATTCTACAAAGACACGATAGAGGAGCCCGGCGTCAACTTCGCAGCCTGTGCCGAGTCGGTAGAGAGATGCTACACCAAAGAGGCATCGCGCAAAGCCGACATCGAAGCAGCCTACAGCGAGGGCTTAGGCAAGTGCTACAGAGACTTATGTTCGCTACTCGACAGCGAAGACTATGGCAGGTACCTATCAGCGAAAGCGATAGTTAAGAACCTGTATGCCACAGGAGTACTCGGCGACATAGTCCGGCAGATCGACGAGAAGAACCAGCAGCTGCAGCGCCTCCCAATGTCGTATATAGGGCAGCTGCTGGGCGAGGTGGTCAACGAGAGTTATGCACCATTCATCTACGAGAAGTTAGGGCAGCGGATTCGCCATTTTATGATCGACGAGTTCCAAGACACCAGCCGTCTGCAGTGGCATAACTTCCGCCCGTTAGTCAAAGAGAGTGTCGACAACAACTTCGGCGATATGGTAGTGGGCGACATCAAGCAGAGTATCTATCGCTGGCGCAACTCCGACTGGCAGCTGCTTGGCAAACAGATAGCCACCGACATCACACCCAACGCCACCCATACCCTGAGTTCTAACTACCGCAGCAGTCGCGAGGTGGTAGAATTCAATAATTTCCTTTTCGAGCACTACGTAGCAGCGGCGCAGCTTCATTTCAACGCCACCAACGAAGGTGCCGAGCGTCATGCCACCACTATCAGCGATGCCTATAGCGACGTACACCAGCAATGGCAGAAAGAGTTAAGCGGGCATGTGGATGTGGTAGCCATACCTGTGGGCAAAGGCGAGAAGTTCAACGACTTGGCACTCGACAGGCTACCCGCTTATATCGACACGCTATTGGCGCGTGGCACCGCTCCTCGTGACATTGCCATCTTAGCCCGCCGTCATAAGGACCTGCAGTCGATGGCTTCGGTGCTTATCGGACATGGCTTACGCGTGTCGACCGACGAGGGTCTCGAACTCAGCACCCACCCTGCCGTCAGCTTCGTGATCGACACTCTGCGGTGGCTCGTCGCACCCTCCGACCGCACCGTGGTACTCCTGCGCTACACTCATTATCTCTCGGCGACCCAACATCTGTCGAATGCCGAGTCGGTGCGACAAGCCCTCGAGGGTGGCGTCGACCTCTCCGCCCTCGACGCCATGCTACTCAGACAGAGAGAATACGACCTGTTCAGTTTGTGCGAGCTCATCCTCGAGAGCTATGGTCTGCGTCAGTCGGGCGATGCCGAGACCTATCTCAATACCCTACTCGACACCATCTACCATTACTCCGACAGCCACAGCTCCGACCTCGTGGGCTTCCTTCGTTGGTGGGACGACGTGGGCAGCTCGCGGTGTGTGAGTATGCCTGAGCGTGACGACGCCATCCGTCTGCTTACCATACACAAGTCGAAGGGTCTGGAGTTCCCCGTGGTGATGCTTCCGATGTGTTCGTGGGCGGTGGCAGATACGAGGAGCAGCACACAATGGTACGTGCCGCACGGCGAACCCTTCGATGCTCTGCCCATCACATGTGTCGAGACAAGCAGCGAGCTGAGACGCACATGCTTCAAAGACGAGTACACCGACGAGGTGATGAACAGCCATATCGACAGCCTCAACATGCTGTACGTAGCCCTCACACGTGCACAGCGAGAGCTCGTTCTCTTCTGCCCGCAGAAAGTAGAGACGGCAAAACGCAAGAAGAAAGAGGCGACAGAGGAAGAACAGATAAGCGCCATCTCTGACGTAGGCACACTGATTTTGTACGTGTTAGGTCAACATCAGAGCGAGGTGGTGCATGCCACCGACACCGGCTATGAGGTAGGCAATGCCGATTGGAACGTCGCAGACGCAAGCTCGGCTTCCGCCACAACGCCACAGATAGAGCAGTTCGAGGCGGGCAAGAGCTATCCCATAGGCGATCGTCTGCGACTCCGCCGTTCGGCATTGGAATATATGCAGTCCGACCGTTTCCGCCAGCTCAACCTCGGCACTATGATGCACGAGTTGCTCAGCCACATACGCACCACCGCCGACCTCGAGAGTGCCATACGCGACATGCAAGAGTCGGGGCGTATCAACCGCACCGATGCCTTGTCGCTGAAAGGACGGATGGACTCGTTCTTCGAGTTGGTGCACGACCACAGCTGGTTTACCGACCGCTGGGATGCCATACTCACCGAGCGCGACATCATCACGCCCCAAGCCGACATCTACCGTCCCGACAGAGTGATGCTACGCGGCGACGAAGCACAGGTGGTAGACTATAAGTTCGGCAACGCCGAACGCGCCGAACACGAACAGCAGGTACGACACTATATCCGTCTGCTCGAACAGATGGGGTATCGCTGTCGCGGATGGCTTATATATGCCGAACTTAGGAAGATAAAAGAAGTGATGTAAACAGCTGCGCACGAAAGTCCGATGACGCCCGGAAAGGCAGCTTGCCGCTTATGGTGTGACGCGCAACTTACCGTTGCCATAAAGCACCTTGTAGTGCCTTAGCATCTCGTTCGAGATACCTTTTGTCGGGTTACCTATGCCATAAGAGATGTCGTATTGCTCGCCGCACTTGTCGCATACGGCATAGAAACCGTCGACGCGGACGGCTGCGTCGCGCGTCAGGCAATGGGTGCAGCAGAGGTCGGCCGCCTTGTATTCGGCGTTCATGTCGACCCAGATGAGCAGACCGGCAAAACCTAAGTAGTCGACGTCGTAACGACGCTGAGTGAAGGTGAGAGCCTGAAAGCCGTTGTCGGGAACGAAATGCGGGTACTCTGCCCAGATGTTAAGCTCGAACTGCACCGGATACGAAGGCACCGAGCTGAAGAAAGTGGTGTCACGGCAGCCCGACAACAGCAACAACACTACGCATATTACATATCTTACGTTTCTCATTTTCACATCTTAGATAAGTTCGTTTCTAACTACACTACTGTATCAACCCCTCAGGCAGCTCCATTATGAGTTGTCTTTCGTCGGGTATCACTTCCACTACCAGGTCTTCGTGCAGTGGCAGCACCGCCCCGTTGTCGAGTTCGATGAGCGTGTTGGCTGTCTGCGTATCGACCGACATGATACGTCCTATCTGCCGCCCGTCGGTACTGCATACCATAAACCCTTCGAGTTCGTCGACCGGTGTCGCCTCCTCGTAGTCGTCGGGCAGCTCGCGGCGATGAACGGACACCTGCTTGCCATGCAGCTGCTGCAGACGCTGTTCGGTGTCGACACCATCGAGCGTAACCATATACTGAGTGCCGTGAGGCTTGAACTCTAACACCTCGAACGGCACATTGATGCCATCGATGGGCGCAATAAGGAAGCGGGGGGTGAGCGTGTCGAGCAAGTCGGACGACGGTATCAGGCACAACGCCTTATGTTGCCCGCGCAACTGCTTGAGCATGCCCACTTTCAGTATTTCATTATCGAGTATCATCGGCGGCGATATCAGTTATTGACGGCTGACAGGTGAACGGTGTATAGCAACGTCGAGTACGGGGGGATATGCGAGATAGTGCCTTCCGTTCCACTGCCATCTTTCCCATAGCCTATGTCCCATGGTATGTACAGCTCCACATCGCCGTGAACATGTATCTTACGCAGTCCTTCGGCAAAGCCGTCGATGACGGTCGACATAGAGAGTGTGACATCGTCGCTTTGCTCTATCACATAGCCGTTGATGAGCTTAAGGGTATAGTCGACCTTAATAGTAGAAGTGGTGTTGGGTCTGACATCATAGACGTTGCCTTCGTATAGTACTCGATACTGCAATCCCGTTGCCGTGGTCTGTATCCCGGGTTTGGTCTTGTTGTCGAGCAAGAATGCTTCGTTTTGTGCCTTCCAATCGACCCAATCGTTTTGCTTACACGACACACATGCCGCAAGCAAGAGCAAGTATAAGAATATGCGTTTCATAAAAGTGGTAGTTGCGTTATGGTTATTTACTCAGCCAATGAGTGGGGTTAAGCAGTTCCTTCTCTTTCCACACTTGGAAGAAGAGTTCGGTTTTGTTGTCTTGTTCGGGGTCGGAGTATATCGTTCCGATTGCCTGTTTGGCTTTCACCTTTGTGCCGTTTTTCACTTGCAGCTTCGAGAGGTTGGCATACACGGTATAGTAGTTACCGTGTTTCACTATCACGGCGTTGGTGGTGCCGTCCGAGAAGCACGACGTCACCTCACCGTCGTACACTGCACGAGCCATAGTGCCTGCCGTCGTCTGCAAGTATATACCTTTGTTGTTGCGTGTCACGCTCTTTAGCACGGGGTCGGGTTGCAGTCCGAAGTTACCCGAGATAAATCCGTTGTCGGCGGGCCACGGCAGACGTCCTTTGTTCTTCTCGAATCCGCCGGCTATGAGCTGCTGCTCTTTGGTAAGCTGCTTCTTGGCATCTTTCTTTTGTGCCTCAGCTATCATCTTCTCTATCTGCCGGTTCAGCTCGTTGGCTTTCTTCTGCTGTTTCTTCTGGTCGGCAAGCAGTTTCTTCTCTTGCGACTTGAGGTTTTGCAGCATCTGTTTTTGTTTCTTTTCGTCGCGTGCGAGTTTGTCTTTCTCTTTTTGTTGCGTCTGTCTTGCGTCTACCATCTGTTGCCTGTTCTGTTGCAGCTCTTCGTTTTGTCTGCCTATCTGCTCTTGCAAGGACTCTATCTGCCTTACTTGCTGCTTGCGGTAGCCTGCGAAAGCACGCATATACTCTATCCTTCGCAGTAGCTGATTGAAGTTCTGCGAGGCAAGCAAGAAACGCAATGTCGACTGCTGCATCGCCGAGTAATGCGTCGACTGCACGAGTTTGGCATAGTCGGCACGCGTGGCAGCAAGCTCGAGCTCGAGCGAGTCGCGCACAGCGGCAAGCTGCTGCATCTGCTTGTCCAGTCCACGTATCTCGGTGTTGATAGAGCTGATGAGCTGTTTGCGCTGCGAGATGTCTTTGTTAATCAGCGTCAGCTTATTGACAGTAGCTGTCTCCTTGCCTTTCGTCTCTTTGAGCATCTTCTGCGTATTCTCAAGCTGCTTGAGAGTCTGCTTGCGCTGTTTCTCAAGCTCCTTGACCGACTGCGCACCGCACAACAACGGCAGAGACAGAAATAATATAATAAATAGTATTCGGCGCATGATTGCTTTGTTGAGCATTGTCGCTTTTATGAAATCAAACAGTAATCAATAAAGTCTTTTTACATCGGAACTATCGTGGAGAGTCCCACCTTGGTATACTTGCCGAGTGCCGCCGGCGTGACGTTTACCGGCACGTCGAAAGCTAATGTCTGTAAGTTGATGGTGCATTTCGCCGACAGCTGCTCTGCTGCCAGCTCCACCTCGATGGTAGCGGGGAAGAGCGTGGTGTTGAACGTCGACAGGTCATGGTAGCTCACCCTCACTTCGTTATTGAGCAGTGCCAACTTCGACTCCTCGATACGCGAATTGGCGTTGTTGACCACAAAACTTTGTTGCAGCTGCCTTTGCGCGAATGTAAGAGTACTTGTCTGAGCCGCTTTCTGCACCTCTAAACGTGCTGTCTTGAGCCATTGCCGGTCGTGCTCCACCGCGAAAAGCCTGTTGGTGAGCAGTGCCTCTATATCGGCATAGGTCAGCTTATACCCTGCCGAGCGGCTAAGCTGCTCGAAAGTGACGGAGCTGTAGCGGCGGTTGAGCTTGTCGATAATAACGATCTGCGTGGGGGTTAGCTCGGCACGCACAAGCTCCACACCCATAAAAGGTTGCACCGACACCACCATCGCCGAGTCGGCGAGAATGGCGATAGTGGCATTGGCACTGACCTTGCGTTGCTGATATTCGAGGGTGACACGCGTCTTCGATGCCATAGCAGACGTAAACGACGGCTGATGCGCCAACACCTGCTCCACAAGCGAGGCTGACGGGTTGACCTTGGATTCTACCGCAGGCTTCGCCGTCTTTTTGGTATGAGTACACGATGCCATCAGAACCAATAGCACCATTGCCAACAAACGGAATGATATTCTTGTTTTCTTCATTGGTAAGAATTATTTATTTGCTTCTTCTATTTCTTTAAGATGTTTATATATCTCACTATTGTCTCGGTTTTCGTCTAACTTCTCAGCGGCTTTGCGGATATAGAATAGTGCCATCTTCACCTCGCCCCGCAGATAAAGGATCCACGCATAGGTGTCGAGATAGATGGCATTGTCGGGTTCCGCCTCGATGGTTTTGCGACTCATCCTCTCCGCCTTGTCGAGTTCCAGATTTTGCAGCGCGAGTTCGTAGGCATAGTTATTGAGTGTCAGCTTATCTTCCGAATCGAGGGCTACTGCCATCCTATATGCCTCAAGCATCGCGTCGACACGTTCTAACCGTTTGTTGATCTGAGCCAGACTTGCGTATAGGTTATGCTTATAAAACACCGTCGGTTGGAAGTTGTCTTCGTCAGGTTGCTGAAGGCTGACGCCGTACTCTGCAAGGTGTCGTGCGCTATCGAGTTCCGACGACTCCATCAGATGGTTTACCTGCATCAAGTTAAAAAACAGACTCTTGGGGAAGCTCCGGCTGCAGCTGTCGACCAAGGGTCGCAACTTAGTGGTGTCGTTGAGCTGCATGTATGCCGAGGCGAGATAGACATTAGCACTGAGGTTCTCGGGCTGTATCTTCACCAGACGTTCCATCACCGGCACCGCCTCTTGCACTCTGGCAGATGTAAGCAAGGCATTGGCATATCTGATGTAGGCGTCTGCCTCGTATGGGTGCTGCCTTATAAGTCCGCTCATCACCGACAGATAGGCTGAGTCGGAGATATCCTTCTTTTCTAACACCTGCTGCAGTATGTTGATTTTATAATCGTAATCGACGTCGGTTTTCATTGCCCGCACTATAGCATCCTCAGCCTGCGTCTTATTGCCACGCAGTCGGCTCACCTCGAACAGCACCATATATGCCATTATATTTTCCGGATGATACTGTATCTCGCTGTTCAGAGTTGCTATCGACTCTTCATAGTCGCCTGCCACATATTGTATATTGGCTTTGGTGATAGGCAGCGAGTAGCAAGTAGGGTCAGCTTCCAAGTACTTGTCTATCGTTCGCAACGCCTTACCTGTCAGGTTCGTTTTCGCATACAGCTTAGCCCACTGATCTACTGTCTCTTCGGTGCGTCCTGTCAGTTTCTCGAGTTGCTTCAGAGCCTTCATCTGCTTGACATATAGCCCTAACTGCGGATATAACTCGATCAGGTCCCATAGCGGCGTCTCTTTCTTCTTCGCTACTTTCAGCACGTTTTCCATTGTAGTTATCGCCTGTAGTGCCTCACCTTCCTTCCATTGCAGCGATGCGTACGACCGACCGTAGTTTTCGGGGTCGGCAATATAGGCTGCATACAGGTAGCGGCGCTCATCTGCCTTACGTTTGCTGTTTGCAGCGTAGGCGGCAAGCATGAAGTTGACCGTAGCGCTGGTAGAGTCGAGCTCCTGGCACAGGCTAAACAGAGCTAAGGCACGGTCGTAGTCCTCGGCTTCGTAGGCTCTCAGTCCGGCATAGTAGTAATAGTCGAAACGCTGCTGCAGAGGGGTGGTCGACACCTCTGCCGTTTCGCTTTTTTTCGACAGCTTGCCGTTGTCATCACGCGCAACGACATCCACTGTCGCTAACAGCAACAGCGACAACAGCCATCCTACTAACCTGATATGTCTGATTCCAACTCTACTCATTTTGTATCTCACACCCTCAGCGGTTTGTTATTTCAAGCCCGAATGTCCGAATCCTCCTGCGCCTCTCTCGGTCTCGCTAAGCGTTTCTGCCTCAACCACCTCGCAGTGTTCGTGGCGTGCTATCACCATCTGGCATATACGCTCGCCATGCTCTATCGTCACCTCGCAGTCAGAGAGGTTGACGAGTATCACACCCACCTCTCCACGGTAGTCGGCGTCGATTGTCCCGGGGGTATTCAGCACGGTGATGCCTTTCTTTAGCGCTAATCCCGACCGCGGGCGTATCTGCGCCTCATAGCCGGCTGGCAGTTCCAAAAACAGACCCGTAGGTATGAGTCGACGCTCGAAAGGCTTAAGCACAACAGGCTCGGCGAGGTTGGCACGAAGGTCCATACCCGCCGACAACGGCGTGGCATACTCAGGCATCGGATTCGATGAACGGTTGATAATCTTAATCTGCATATTCTTTCTTTCGTATACTTTAATACCGCTTCTCCACAAGCACTCTGAGAGCTTGCGGCACTATCTTCACATTCACCTCAGCAGGCATCGTGATAGGCTCGCCGTCGAAATGGAAAGCGCCTTCACTCTCGCGTATTATCGTCACCTGCTTGGCTTTCCACGTGGTGATATACAGCGACTCGTCGATACTCTTCTCGAAGAGTTTGAATGCCAACCCCGGTATTGCCGACATCGGGAAAGGCGAGAGCACGGTGATGTCGAGCAAGCCGTCTTGCATGCTGGCACGGGGTGCTATATAAGCAGCGTTGCCCCACTGATTGGCATTGGCACACGTCACCAAAAAAGCTTCTACCGTCAGACTCTTTTCACTACTTATGATAGTATATTTCTGTGGTTTATACGAGAAGAAGTCACGAACGATATGCTGCAGATATGTCACAAAACCCCTCTTTCCGGCAGCCGCGAACTCTTCGCTTATCTGCGCGTCGAAACCCGTCCCGCAAGTGGTGAAGAAAGGCTGATTCTCGACCATGGCATAGTCGACCACTATCGGTTCTGAGTTGTTGAGCATCTGCACCGCATTTTGTGTGCGAAGCGAGATCTCTAAATGTCGGGCAAAGCCGTTGCCTGAGCCTATAGGGATGATACCCAACGCCGTCTGCGTATGTCTCAGACCCGATGCCACCTCGTTGACGGTGCCGTCGCCACCCACTGCCACCACCGCCTCGAAACCCATGGCGGCATACTGTTGGGCAAGCTCAGTGGCATGACCCTTATACTCGGTATAAACGACGCAAGGCGCCCACTGCTCACGGTCCACATACTGATCGATGAGCTTCACTATCTTACGCTTATTAGCTGTACCCGATATCGGATTGATGATAAATGCTATGTTTTTTTGCATGACTGTTATGATTACTACTGACACGAAGCCGACATCACCGCTGCCGAAGACTTCGCATAATTCCCTGCAAAGGTATGATTTTTTTTTCAAACAGCCAAACACTTTTTATAAAGTAGCTTTTTGAGGCGGTATAATGACAACAATATTTGTTTAATCAAACATTTTTTGCTAACTTTGCAGGCTAACAAAACACCCTTTATCATGAAGCACACCACCATAGCGATAGTGCTGATATGCACCATCTTCTGTTCTTGTTCGAACTCGGCACAGAGTCAGAGTCGCAGCACCGTCAAACCCGGCATCGAAGTACTGCGCGACCGCGGTTTCGACCTGCTCGAGGGCAAACGTGTGGGGTTATGCACCAACCCCACCGGCGTCGACAGCCGGCTTCGCTCCACCATCGACATACTCTACGAGGCAGAGAATGTCAACCTCGTAGCCCTCTTCGGTCCGGAACACGGCGTGCGCGGCAACATACACGCCGGCGACGTGGTACAAAGCGAAGTCGACCCTAAGACCGGCATCACCATGTTCTCGCTCTACGGCAAGACACGCCGTCCCACCAAAGAGATGATGGATCTCATCGACGTCATGGTATACGACATTCAAGACAACGGCTGCCGCTCGTATACCTATATCTCTACCATGGGCATGCTGCTTGAGACATGCGCCAAATACGGCAAGCAGCTTGTTGTCCTCGACCGCCCGAACCCTTTAGGTGGCACCAAGATAGAAGGCAACCTCGTCGAAGACGGCTATTTCTCGTTCGTCTCGCAGTTTCGTATTCCGTACCTCTATGCTCTCACCTGCGGCGAACTCGCCACACTGCTCAACACCCCGGCAGCGACGGTGGCAGCCATCACCGGCGACACCGCGACAGCCGACACACTCGTCACCTACGGCGGCTACGAACACCCGTGTCAGCTCACGGTAGTGCCGATGGAAGGCTGGAGACGAGACATGCAATGGGACGAGACAGGTCTGCCTTGGGTGGTAGCATCGCCACATGTGCCATTCGGACATACCGCCTACTTCTACCCCGCCACAGGTATCTTCGGCGAACTCGGATACCTCTCTATAGGAGTGGGTTATACCATGCCTTTTGAACTCATCGGAGCCACATGGATCGACGCACCCGCACTCGCCGATGCCATGAACGACATCAATCTGCCCGGACTGCGCTTCCGCCCCATCTACTACAAACCTTATTACTCGGTTGGCAAAGGCGAGATGTTGCAAGGCATACAAATCCACATCACCGACTTCGACAGTGCCCGACTCTCGGAAGTGCAGTTCCTTATAGTACAAGAACTCATGCGCCTCCACCCCGGGCACGACATCTTCGCCAACTGCGACCAATCGCGATTCGCAATGTTCGACAAGGTCTGCGGCACCAAATACATCAGAGAGAACTTCGGCAGACATTACCGATGGGACGACGTCAAAGACTACTGGTACAAAGACGTAGAGCCATTCCGAGAGCTTTCGAAACATTTTTATCTTTACTGAGAGATCTCGAAATCCCGACATCCCGACATACCGACATTACGATATCACGAGATCCCGAAATCCCGACATCCCGAAGTTAGGGAACGCCGGTTTGCAACCGGCGGCAACATCCTGACCTCCCTAAGCAATCACCATTCAACAATCAGAAATAAGCAATCATGAAAGACTACCTGCACCGCTTAGCATGGGGTACCGACGCCGGCTTCTACCGCATGGTACCCGAAGAGGTACTCATGCCCTCCGACGAGGCTGACGTGTGCGCCATCATCGCTCGCGCACACCACGAGCACAAGCATATCACCTTTCGCGCTGCCGGCACCTCGTTGTCGGGGCAGGCAGTGAGCGACTCGCTACTCGTAGTGTGCGGCAAGAAATGGGAGCAACACGAGATACTCGACATGGGACTGCAGATACGTCTGCAACCCGGCATCGTCGGCAAACGGGTCAACGACCTGCTGCGCCCCTATGGCAGACGGTTTACGCCCGACCCCGCCTCTATCAACTCAGCCATGGTAGGTGGCATCGTGATGAACAACGCCTCCGGCATGTGCTGCGGCACTCATGCCAACTCCTACCGCATGATTCGCAGCGTCAGACTCATACTCGCCGACGGCACTATCCTCGACACCGGCGATGAGCAGTCCAGACAGCTATTTCGCAAGACACACCCCGACTTCCTACAACGTATCGAGCAGCTGCGCGACCGCACACTCGCCAACAGCCGACTCACCGAGCTCATACGCAAGAAATACAGCATCAAGAACGTCACCGGACTCACCATCCTGCCGATGGTTGAATACACCGACCCCTTCGACATCATCACCCACCTCATCCCCGGTTCGGAAGGCACACTCGCCTTCATGAGCAGCTGCGTCTTCGACACCGGCATCGACTACCGCCACTCGGCATCAGCACTGCTTCTCTACCCCACCACACAAGAGGCATGCGAGGCTGTCACCAGAATGAAACACTCGGGAGCACTCTCGGCTGCCGAGTACTTCGACCGCAAAGCTATGAGAGTGGTGGAAGACGACTTCCCCGAGCTGAGAGGTCAAGGCGAAGATGCCGCAGCCGTGCTCGTTAAGATAGAAGCTACCACAGCCGAGCAACTCAGCGAACGTATCGACATAGCTGCCAAAGCAGGAGGCTTCGAGCCGGAACGCTTCACCTCCGACCCTGCTACCGTAAAGAAATACTGGGCAATGCGGTCGGGTATCTTCCCCGCCGTGGGTGCCACACGCGAGATAGGCACCACCTGCCTGATAGAAGACATCGCCTTCCCCATCGACTACCTTGCCGACGCCACACACGACCTATGCCAGCTCTTCCTCCGACACCACTACCCCGACGCTGTCATCTACGGACATGCCCTCGAAGGCAACTACCACTTCATCCTCAACCAACGCTTCGACACCACGCAGGCCATCGAACAATACGACAAGATGATGCACGACGTCGTCGCTCTCGTCGTCGACAAATACCACGGCTCGCTCAAGGCTGAACACGGAACAGGGCGTAACATGGCACCTTTCGTCCGACGCGAATGGGGCGACGACGCATATCAGCTCATGGTCGACATCAAGACGCTGTTCGACCCCGACAACATCTTCAACCCGGGCGTCATCTTCAACGAAGACGAGCAGTCGTATCTTCAGCACCTCAAGCCCCTGCCCGAAGTCGATGAGCTTGTCGACCGTTGTATCGAATGTGGCTTCTGCGAAGTCAACTGCGTAAGTTGCGGCTTCGCCCTATCCTCACGCCAACGTATCGTCATCAGCCGCGAGATAGCCCGCCGACATAGTGTGGGCGACGGAGCAGGTGCCAGACAACTTGCTGACGCCTTCCGCCACGAAGGCAAAGACCTATGCGCCGGCGACGGGCTGTGCTCTACCTCATGCCCCGTGGGTATCAACGTAGGCGAACTGATACACCGGCTACGAGAGCAAGAGTTGACTAACACCTCTCGCCGAATAGGCGAATATGCCACCACGCACTTCTCGACAGTAGCCAATGCCGTGGGAGCGGTACTGGGCATTGCCTCAGCCTCACACTCCCTGCTCGGCAACACACTGATGACGGCCGTCACACGCGGTCTGTACTACGGCACCGCACGCCACTTCCCACTCTGGACGACAGCCATGCCACGCCCCACCAAGAGCCGCGTACTCAACACACCACCAAGCCCGAATGCCCAAACCGACACAGCTGACACCATAGTATACTTCCCGTCGTGTATCAACCAGCGTATGGGACTTGCCAAAGACGACCCCGCCCGCCAATGTCTCATCGACGAGACGGTAGAGCTGCTCCAAAAAGCAGGTTACAGAGTAGTCTTCCCCGACAACCTCAAAGAGCTATGCTGTGGCACTACATGGGAGAGTAAAGGCATGCCCGACCTCGCCGACCGCAAGTCGGAAGAGCTACATAAAGCTCTCAGAGCAGCCTCACAAGACGGCAAATTCCCGATACTTATTGACCAGTCGCCTTGTCTGCACCGTATGCGGCAATGGCAAGAGCGGCAGGCACGCAGATGTCGCGACAACGGCAACGACGACACTCTCTATTCGCTCAAACTCTATGAACCTGCCGAGCTGATAGAGCTATACGTACTGCCACGTGTCGACATCACACCCATCGACACATGCGTGGCTCTGCACCCCACATGCTCCACGCGAAGGATGGGACTCACCGATTGTCTCCGACGTGTAGCACAACGCTGCGCCACCAAAGTCGTCATCCCCGAACAAGTAGGGTGCTGCGCCTTCGCAGGAGACAAAGGGTTCACACACCCCGAACTCAACAAGTGGGCACTTCGGCACCTCAAAGAAGAGATACAACAAGCCGGAGCTACCGAAGGATACTCCAACTCAAGAACGTGCGAGATTGGACTGACAACACATTCGGGAATACAATACATGTCGATAGTGTACCTCGTAAACAAAGTGTCGACACCCAAACACTCATAAGAGACCTTTTAAACACTGCACTATTGATTAGAGCACGCTTTCACATATCGCTTCTCGGTCTGATACTGCTCACATTGGCAGCCCGGGCACAGGTAACCGAACATTTCGACGATGGCGACTTCACGTCCGATCCGCAGTGGGAAGGCGACGTGCAGGCGTTCATCGTCAACCGCTACCAACAGCTACAACTTTACATCCAGACCGCCGACACCTCGTATCTGAGCACCCCGTCGACAGCAGCCATCGACGCCATGTGGGAAATAGACTGTAACATCAACTGCAACACCTCGGCATATAACTACGTCAGATTCTACCTGCTCGCCAACGAGACCGACCCCACACAAGGTGAGGCATACTACGTACAGATCGGCGGGGCGAACAAAGACATCACACTACGGCACCAAAGTAGCGAAGGCAATCATACCGTACTCATCGACAACCAACAACGCCGGCAGATACTCGACAACCGCAACGAGAGCAGAGTGCATGTGAGAGTCGGCAGAGGCAGCGACGGCTATTTCGTGTTGCAGACCATGGTAGAGACCATCGACACCGAATATGTAGATATAGGGCATGCCTTCGTCAACCATGCAGCCGGCAACAGGATAGCCGTATGGGTAAAAAACAGCTCGAAAAACGGACGAAGCTTCTACTTCGATAATATCGTTGTCGAGGGCAACGTGCAAGACGGCAACCCCACAACACCTGCCTCAACTGACATCCCGGCTGACGAGATGGTGACACTCAGACATAAATCGTTCTCGCCCAACGACGACGGCTACCGCGACGAATGTGTCATCGAATACCAAATGCCCACATACAGATATCACAGTTCGGTAAGCATCTACTCACCTATCGGCACACTGATATGCACCATCGCCGACAACCAAGAGCTTGACCAGAGCGGCACCATCAGCTGGAACGGCACCGACAGCCATGGACGACGACTGCCCGTTGGAGCGTACGTCATACTCTTCGAGGCATGGAACAACGACCTCGCAGCCAAGATCCGACGCAAACTGACCATTGCACTGACAGAATAACAAACTCAACATGGCAACAACACAAAAGGACTCGGCGTCGCAACCACAGAAAAAACAACGAAATCGGGAATATCCTACCGAGAAATAAAAAAAATTATTAACTTTGCAGCCACTCTTTTGGAGCGCGGGCGTCCCCGCCCGCAACAAAAACGAAACAACAACCAACATGGAAATCGAACACAAATACGTCATCATTGATGACAGCTGGCGCGACCTTGCCGTCAGCTCACACCATATATGCCAAGGCTATCTCTCGCAAGAGACCGGCTGCACAGTGAGAGTCCGCACCTACGACGACAAAGCCTTCATCACGATAAAAGGTGAATCAAGCACCGACGGACTAAGCAGAGAGGAGTTCGAATATCCTATCCCTCACGACGATGCCTTACGTATACTTAAACTATGCAAAAACTCGATTATCGAAAAGCAAAGATATATAATACCTGTCAAAGGAAGTCTCACCATAGCACCTCACGACGACGAAGAGCCTACGACACAGATTTTAGACCTTAAGATAGAAGTCGACATCTTCGAGGGCGACAACAAAGGTCTTCGTCTTGCGGAATTAGAGGTGCCCGACAAAAGAGTCGTACTTCTCGACCCACCCGCCTTCCTTGGAGAGGAGGTCACCGGCATCGTACGATACTACAACTCCTTCATCGCACAGCACCCATATCACACGTGGTTCTAAAGACCACTACGCTGTGAGAGGTTAGACCGCTGCGCTGTGAGAGGTTAGACCGCACGCACACGCAAACTAAACACTAAACACAAAAATACCATGTTTACCAATTCAGATCTCGAGCAGTTACGCTCACACGGAGTAAGCCAAGAGCAAGCCGAACTCCAGCTTCAGCAGTTCCGTACCGGTTTTCCGCAACTCGACATCGTTGAGGCATGCGCAGTCGATAACAACGGTATCCTTCGCGCCGATGAGAAAGCACAGGCAGAATACCTGCAATCGTGGGACGCCTACCTCACCGAAGACCACCGCGTAGTCAAGTTCGTACCGGCTTCGGGTGCCGCCAGCCGCATGTTCAAAAACCTCTTCGAATATCTCGACAACGGCGAACAGACACCCTTCATCCAAACTTTCCTTGCACACAAAGACTGCTTTGCCTTCGGCGACCAACTCAAAGGCTACGAAGGACAAGAGGCAGTACGTCATCTGCTCTACGACATGAACTACGGCAACCTTCCCAAAGGTCTGCTGCTGTTCCACAGCTACCCCGAAGGTGCTCGCACACCCGCCTTAGAACACCTCGTGGAAGGTGCGTTATATGCCAAAAGCGCCTCAGGCGTGGTCGACCTGCATTTCACCGTCTCACACGACCACCTGCCACTCTTCGCCCTTCATATTCGTGAACACCTCGACGAATACGAGCGCCGCTATGGCTGCCGCTTCAACGTGACGTTCTCTGAACAGAAACCGTCGACCGACACCCTCGCCGCCGACAAACAGGGCAACCCCTTCCGCGACAAAGAAGGCAAACTGCTCTTCCGACCCGGCGGACATGGAGCACTCATCGAGAACCTCAACGACATCGACGCCGACATCGTGTTCATCAAGAATATCGACAACGTAGTGCCCGACCGCATGAAAGGCGACACCGTCACCTACAAGAAACTGATAGCGGGAGTGCTGGTAAACCTGCAAAAACAGATCTTCGCCTTCCTCAAAGAGTTAGAAGGCGACGTCAGTGCTTCTCGACTTAACGAGATATGCGACTTTGTCGAGACCAAACTGTGCTACCATCTCGCCAACCGCGAAGGCGACCTCCGCAGCCGACTCGTAGCCATACTCAACCGACCCATACGCGTCTGCGGCATGGTACGCAACGACGGCGAACCCGGTGGCGGACCCTTCCTCGTACGCGACAGACAAGGCGACATACAATGCCAAATACTCGAGTCGTCGCAGATAGCCGACAAGTCACTCATGCAGAAAGCTACGCATTTCAACCCCGTAGACCTGGTTTGCGGACTGCGTGACTACCGCGGCGAAGCCTTCGACCTCCGACAGTTCGTCGACCCGCTCACAGGCTTCATCTCGCAGAAGTCGAAAGACGGCAAAGAACTACAAGCACTCGAACTGCCCGGACTTTGGAACGGAGCTATGGCGCACTGGAACACCGTATTCGTAGAAGTGCCCATCTCAACCTTCAACCCCGTAAAGACCGTCAACGACCTGCTCAGACCCGAACACCAATAACACGCACTCTAAACACGCACTCTAAACTCTAAATACTATACACTTAAAAGATGCAAGCCTTTTTTTTCGACATGGACGGTGTGCTCTTCGACTCGATGCCTTCGCACGCTAAGGCATGGGTCGAGGTGATGCACCGCCATCGTCTGCCTTGCACCGAGCGCGACATCTTCATCAACGAGGGGCGTACGGGCAGGGATGTCATCGACCACTGCTATCGTCAGACATATCACACCGATGCCCCCGATGGGCTATGGCAACAGATATACAAAGAGAAAAGCGAAGCCTTCGAACAGAAAGGAGCGCCCAAAGCTGTCGACGGTGTGGCGGAGGTTCTCAACTACATTCGCCAACAGCCCGACACACAGATTTGGATTGTCACAGGCAGCGGACAAGACTCGCTCTTCGCACGCCTCGAAAGCTATTTCCCCGGAGTGTTTGCTCCTGAGCGAATGATAACGGCTCACGACGTGCAGTTAGGCAAGCCGCGTCCCGAACCATACCTGAAAGCATGGCAACGCTCCGGACTCGACAAAAGCCAATGCTGCGTGATAGAAAACGCACCGTTAGGCATCATCTCCGCTAAGGCAGCAGGACTACGTTGCCTCGCCGTCAACACCGGCATCCTCACCAACGACGACCTCGCAACAGCCAACCCCGATGAGATATTCGACGACATGCACCAGCTGTTAGACTATCTGAGAAGTCAGACCGCTACGCTGTGAGATGTTAGACCGCTACGCTGTGAGAGGTTAGACCGCTACGCTGTTAGATGTTAGACCGCTACGCTGTTAGATGTTAGACCGCTACGCAACCCGGTACGCAAATTTGCAATTGGCGGCACACCACCCGCCACCCACGACACGTAGAGACGAGGCTGCGACTCGTCTCATGTCAACCCGGCACAACCCGGTACGCCAATTTGCAATTGGCGGCACACCACCCGCCACCCACGACACGTAGAGACGAGGCTGCGACTCGTCTCATGTCAACCCGGCACAACCCGGTACGCAAATTTGTAATTGGCGGCACACCACCCGCCACCCACGACACGTAGAGACGAGGCTGCGACTCGTCTCATGTCAACCCGGCACAACAGGGTACGCCAATTTGTAATTGGCGGCGTCATCTAACCGCCGCGCTGTTAGAGGTTAGATAGAATGTTTCTAATTTCTACATTGTTAAGATTTCGCCGGTTGGTAACCGGCGTACCCACGCACTCTAAACACTAAACAAAAAAAAACTAAACAAAACATGAACTACCTAATCAGTGGAGGCGGCACCGGCGGACATATCTTCCCCGCCGTGAGTATTGCCAATGCTCTACGCGAGCTCGAACCCGACTGCCGCATACTCTTCGTCGGCGCACAAGACCGGATGGAGATGCAACGTGTGCCACAAGCCGGTTACGACATTGTCGGACTGCCCGTCAAAGGACTCGACCGTCAGCGCCCGTGGCGTAACTTCAAAGTCATCTTCGACTTCTGCCGCTCGATGCTCAAGGTGCGCAAGATAGTACGCGACTTCCACCCCAACGCCGCCGTCGGAGTGGGAGGATATGCCAGTGCTGCGGCTATGAAAGTGGCGGCTATGATGGGGGTGCCCGTCATACTGCAAGAGCAAAACGGCTTCGCGGGAGTGACAAACAAGTTCTTGAAGAACGATGCTCAGCTCATCTGTGTCGCCTACGAGGGCATGGAACGTTTCTTCCCCGCCGACAAGATTCTTCTTACAGGCAACCCCGTCAGGCAGAATCTCACACAAGGCACCAAAGCTGAGGCTCTTGAGTATTTCAACCACGAATACAGCGTCAGTCTGACCTCCGACAGCCCTACCCTGCTTATCATAGGAGGCTCGTTAGGGGCAGCCACCATCAACCGTAGTATAGCCGAGGCTCTCACGCGCCTTGTCGACAACGGACTACAGGTGGTATGGCAAACGGGCAAGAGTCACTTCGACAAAGCGAAGACAGCCCTCAACCAACTCACCGACCGGCAACGACAGAAGGTAGTATGCACCGACTTCCTCTCACGTATGGAACTTGCCTACGCCCTTGCCGACCTCGTCATCTCAAGAGCCGGCGCCAGCTCTATCTCGGAGCTATGCCTGCTGGGCAAACCCGCTATTCTCGTTCCGTCACCTAACGTAGCAGAGAACCACCAGTATCATAACGCCATGGCACTTGTCAGAAAAGAGGCAGCCATACTGGTAGAAGACAAAGAAGCACAAGACAAACTCGCCGACACGGCAATAGAAGTGCTCGCCGACAAACCAAAACTTGAGACGCTGCACAACAATATCCTCTCGCTTGCGCAAGCCGACTCAGCCCGCCGCATCGCCAAGCAAGTAGTCAAACTGGCGAAACGATATTGAGAAGACACCGGGGGTACGCCAATTTGTAATTGGCTGCGTCATCTAACCGCCACCCACGACACATAGAGACGAGGCTGCGACTCGTCTCATGTCAACCCGGCACACCGGGGGTACGCCAATTTGCAATTGGCGGCGTCATCTAACCGCCACCCACGACACGTAGAGACGAGGCTGCGACTCGTCTCATGTCAACCCGGCACACCG
>CAMHKW010000033.1 GCA_946185835.1 uncultured Bacteroidales bacterium | reverse complement strand
TGAGGCTGCTATGCCCACGCTCTGTAAGAGGTACTAGGAAAACCTTGGAACGAGTATGTCACATAATAGCACCACGCAATATGCGCGGAAACTATTTGCAATGCTCTTGTTCCGAAAGATTCCTAGTTTTTCTTACAAAGAGTAAAGCAAACGCTTCTTTATATGTCCTTCTGTTTTACGTCGATAAGCGACTATATGTATCTGTCTTATTCTCTAATATTTAGTCGTATGTTATATGAATATTCAAACGTTGAAACAAATACTTCTAATGTGTCAAATTAGATTAGAATATGCTTAATTAGTTATATATAATAGAAGATAAGTGATAATGATGTGCAAAGTTATCATATTTTTATGAATCATGCAAATTTTATTCTCAAAAATTATTCTTCTTTTACATCTCTAGTGCCAAACGTTAACTGATGTAGGCGTCGGCTTGTTTATTCTGAGTTTGTATGAGCAGGGTCTGTGCCTCTAGCAGTTCGCTCATGGTGGCAAGACCGGGCATAAGACGTTTGGTGGCTAACCGCTGAGGATTCATCTCGACATAGCGAATCATAGCCTGCAACTGCCCTCGTCGCGACATGCGACGAATAAAAGGCATCTCTGTGAATAAAGGGTCGTAAGGCTGATTCTTACCTGCATCTTCATCCCCATTTTGGCAACGTTCATTGTGAGGGTGTGCCAATGTAGTTTTGACACACCCTCTTTAGAAGAAAACTCCTACGGAGTACATTAAAAACGTAAGTCCATCAAAGATTAATGCTTATATCGACAAGATATACAACAACATACTGATAAAAAATAAAATTAAATCGGACACCAATAATAAAAATAGAAGCAGGCGGAGTTCCCGTCTGCCTCTATTTCATAAGTGCCTTTTGCATAAGAACAACAGACGCATTTGCTAAGCGTTCTTGTTGTTCCACCGTCCAGTCCTCATCGTTAGGATACTTTTCGTGCATCTGATCTGCAATTTTTGCCGCTTTTACGGCGTCGCCTTTTTCGCAGGCTTTCTCATAATCTTTGAGAAGCGACTCTTGGTTGGTACATGCGGCAAATAGTGCTACTAATGCCACAAAAGCAAAATGTCTCAGTTTCATAATCTTTTATCCTATTTGAAATATAACATAAATGGCATACACAAATACCGCTAACTTCAGAAGCGTATCAGACAGATATGCACAAGTGGCAGATGTGGCACACTTTAAAGCCGTGACAGCGCCTTGTTTATTCGTCAGTTCCAACAAGAATGCCAAAACGAAAGGCAGAACAATAAAACCAACAATCAACATAGTAACAAGAAGTGCATTGGACTCAGAGGAAGCAGCTCCCCACACCAAAAGCAAACCGACAATAGAGCCGATTGTCGTTCCCCATGTGGCGCGTTTGGAATACTCTTGCAGTTTCTTAACCAATTTAACAAGCAATTTTGAAACAATCATGCTGGCAATGGCCAATGCAGTAATGATACCGAAGGTACTCCACTCAATAGGAATGTCGAGAAGCAGAATAGCAAGTAGTGTTGCTATTACCACAGCGATTGGTCCGGGAACTTTATTGATGAAACATCCCAGGAAACCGAAACATAGCAATAGGGCAACTAAAGCCCACCATAAAATTGTTAACATAATAAGAATAAATTAGAGTTAATATTGTTGTTTAAAATAAAGCGTCTAACATACTTTTTTCTGCTTCAAGCAGTTTTCCTGCCGTTTCTGCAGCCTCTTTTAGATCTTGCATGTCTTGATCATCGTACAGTGATTCTGTGACGGATTTGATACTCTCCTTTTTCAATGGTTCTAATTCCAAACCGGATATCTCCACAGCAACGGTATTGTCGAAAATCTCTTTGGCTGTTTCGTATGACATGTTTTTGTATGACCATGTCTTGCCGCCGGTAGTCAATTCCGCTTCATCATCCTCCTGAAGGAGTGTCTCCCAATCACTTTCATTCATTTCCAATGATTCCAATTCAACATCACTGCTATTTACTAAACTGCCATAAGGACCTTTCAGTTCACGTTCGAAATTCTCACAGTTTTTGATTTCTTCAAATGGTGTGTTGGTCGCTATGGTCATTTTAATACGAACCTGCCAAGAGTCGGCAACTTTCACCAGATTAACATTATAGGTATCTCCTGACAATTTAAATAACTTTGCATGCTTACCTTTTAAACTCAAGCTGGAAGCCGGTAATGTTTTTGATTCTTCCGTTGGTTTTGAAGACGATCCCCCACACGCGCATAATAATGATATGCATGCGATAAATAGTAATACTTTTTTCATGACAAATAAAATCTTTTGTTGCGCCTACTCTGTAATGGATTTTCGGCATTCTCCTTTTGACGATGCAAAATTATTGCTTTCCGTTTATATTCGCAAAGTCCTTTTTGGTCCTTATTATCTTATACACCATTTGTCCTTCAAGTTGTTATCTTTAGATATCTGATACAGTGGCATTTTGCTCATGTATAGTTCATTCCTCATGCAACTAAATGACATCTATGTGATTGTCACATAAGAAATCTTTATCACAAAGTTTTATCGCCTTTTCGTGGAAAATAATACTCTACACATCAACAAAACGGCAGGTCGTAATGACGCTGCCGTTTTGTTGCCTTAGAATGGAAATTATTTCGTTTCAACTCCTGCTTTTCCTCTTGGTTCTGCATCTTGAGGATTTTGGCAAATTCACTCTACATATCTCACATAACTCCCTTGAATACATTTCCAACGACCGTCGTTTAAGAGGAAGATTTATACAAAAAAGAAGGTGTGCCAATGTAGTTTTGACACACCCTCTTTCGTTTTCGTATATGCCGCATGCGGCTCTTATCTGCGTGTTCTTCGTGTACGTCAGTTCTGCTTCGGGACAATCATCTTCAGAGCAGAAGGCAGTATCTCTACCCTATACGGACCACAGGCATCGACAAGGATGCCGTCTTTTTCAATAGCTATATGCTTGGCAGTACGAATATCAATGGTGCGAGCTGTAAAATTATGGATAAACGATATCTCTTTTAGTCTGCCATTGAACAGTTTTGGCAACGCGCTCATTATAAGCCGGAACGTAGGTCGCGACACACACATTGCATGAAAGATGCCATCGCGTGGGTCGGCATCAGGATTCTGCCTGATTCCACCGCCGCTAAAAGGTCCGTTGCCTATATTCATGGTAAAAAGCGGCTGCACAAGCGTCATTCCGGAGTCGGTATTGAGAATCACAGGCACCGCCTTATGCTGAGCCAAAGCAAACAGCAGTCCGAAGAAATAATTCAGACCATGACTGCCCACATAGTATTTTATCACCGACGCCTTCTTGCAGGTAAGCGCATCCACGCCAAAGCCTACGGAATTGATGAAGTAATGCTTTTCCTCTTCGCCATTACGCCAGACAGTCAGACAGCCCACGTCAACAGCCTGCGCCTTGCCCGTGTTGAAGAAGATATCAAGCGAACGCTTATAGTCACGCGTCAGCCCCCAGAAACGTCCCCAGTCGTTGCCGGTACCGCGAGGCATCAGACCAAACACTATATCCTGCTTGTTGTCGACATTGCTATGCATAATGCCGTCGATGGCTTCCGATAGTGTACCATCACCGCCAAGAACAAGTATCTGCCTTATGCCACGCTCTGCCATACGACGAGCTATCTCGGTAGCATGACCGGCATAACGTGTCACCTCATACGAGAATTCTTGTCCGCGACTCTTGAGCAAACGAAACAGATAAAGTCTTTGACGACGAAAAGCGTTCTTACCCGACTTAGGGTTGATAATAATACCAAGCATTATATCAGAATATTAGACGTTTATATGCTCGACCATATATTAGTCACAAAAGCGATAGCAAAGGTAACATTTTTTTGCGAGACACACAAATTTTTTAGGACTCAAATCTATTAAGGTTTATAACTTAACTGAGCTAATCAACGTAAAAAAAAAGAGAACGAATAAACGTCCTCTTTTATTGATGTCTTGTACTGAGTACTTCTTAGTGAGCGAAATATGCTTTTACGTCATCGTTAAGCACTATCTCTTCCTGGAAAACGTAAGCTCCTGTTTTGGGGCTTTTTACCATTTTGATAACCTTCGAGTGGTTACGTCCTGCGTTACCTGTTTGAAGTGTTGCAACCGCTTTCTTTGCCATGATTGAAAATGTTTAGATTGTTGATTACTTAATCTCTTTGTGAATAGTATAACGTTTCAGGATTGGGTTGTACTTCTTCAGTTCGAGACGGTCAGGGGTATTCTTACGGTTTTTCGTCGTGATGTAACGCGATGTTCCGGGCATACCGCTGGCTTTGTGTTCGGTGCACTCGAGTATCACTTGTACTCGCGCTTCTTTAGATTTTTTTGCCATACTGTTGTCCTCCTAATTATTTGTATAAATACCCTTTTTCGGCGGCCTGCTTCAAGGCAGCATCCAAACCGATTTTGTTGATTGTACGTAGACCAGCCGCACTCACGTTTAAGCTAATCCAGCAGTCCTGTTCTACCCAGTAGAACTTTTTGTGGAAGAGGTTCACATCGAACGTCCTCTTTGTGTGACGTTTCGAGTGAGACACATTGCATCCACCCATGGCTTTCTTGCCGGTGATTTGACAAATTTTTGACATTGTATTATAGATTTTAAATTTAATTTCTTCATAAAGGCAGTGCAATTCCACTCATTCTCCACACTCAATTGCATCAAACTCATCCTTCGGTTCAACAACATGCACCACACAACATTTTTCGGTCTGACAATCGGCATTGCCAACCATCGACCATCATGCTCTCAACCCCAGTATTCATCGGCATTTTAGCGCTTTCAACCCATATAATTCAACCTACTTCACCGCAAAATGCCTGCAAAAGTACTACTTTTTTTCGAAATGAACAAATATTTCTTACTTTTTTTTGATTTTATTTCTTTCAAAAACTAAAAATGAGGACGCACATTTGCATGTCCCGACCTGAAAATAGTTGAAGTCTCTCACTCAGAGTTTACGATACGAATAAAAGATAATCAATGAGTAATTTTTGGCTAATTCATTACAATTTATGTACCTAATTCATTACAATTTATGTACAATGATAAACAAGAATTATAATTAATTATTCATAAATTTCTCATAAATTATTGATTCTTTGATGTAAGAAAGATGAGTAATGGAATTGCACACAGATGACACAGATTTATCAGATGACACAGATTTTCTTGCATGGACGTTCATATTCTTCCAAACAGCGCCGCGGGCAGTCTGCCAAAATGGCACTTGTGGCATGACATAGTAGCTTTGGCACAGAATTTGGCGATACGTTAATGATTTTTGATTTCTGTTTCCGATTTCAAATTTCTGATTAAAGTAATAACTAAACACATTTATATTATGACAAACATCAAACCATTGGCAGACCGCGTCTTAGTAAGACCGGTAGCTGCAGAAGAAAAGACTGTAGGCGGCATCATCATCCCCGACAGCGCAAAAGAGAAACCACTCAAAGGTGAAGTATTGGCAGTAGGCAACGGCACCAAAGACGAGCAGATGGTGCTCAAGACAGGTGACGAGGTACTATACGGCAAATACTCCGGCACCGAACTCGAAATCGACGGCGAGAAACTGCTCATCATGCGCCAAAGCGACGTGCTGGCAGTGGTTTTATGATTTCTAATTTCAAATTTATAATTTTTAAATATTATGGCAAAAGAAATAAGTTTCAATCAAGATGCCCGCGAGCAACTCAAACGTGGAGTTGACCAGTTGGCAGACGCTGTTAAGGTAACCTTAGGACCTAAAGGTCGCAACGTGGTTATTGACAAGAAATACGGAGCTCCGCAAATCACCAAAGATGGTGTTACCGTAGCTAAAGAGATAGAGTTAGACGATGCAGCCGAGAACGTAGGTGCTCAGCTCGTTAAAGAGGTAGCCTCGAAGACCGGCGACCAAGCAGGCGACGGCACCACCACCGCTACCGTTTTGGCACAAGCTATCATTGGCGTAGGTCTGAAGAACGTGACAGCCGGTGCCAACCCTATGGACCTAAAGCGCGGTATTGACAAAGCCGTGGCACAAGTAGTGGAGTCGATACATGCACAGTCAGAAGTAGTGGGCGACAACTACGATAAGATAGAGCAAGTTGCAACCGTCAGCGCTAACAACGATGCTGCTATCGGTAAGCTCATCGCCGACGCCATGCGCAAGGTCTCGAAAGACGGCGTCATCACCATCGAAGAAGCCAAAGGCACCGACACCACCATCGACGTTGTAGAAGGTATGCAATTCGACCGCGGCTATATCTCACCCTACTTCGTGACTAACACCGAGACGATGACATGCGAGATGGACAAACCCTATATCCTCATCCACGACAAGAAAATCTCGAACCTCAAGGAGTTGCTGCCGGTCCTCGAACCCGCCGTTCAGTCAGGTCGTCCTCTGCTCATCATCGCCGAAGATGTCGACTCAGAAGCTCTCACCACTCTGGTTGTCAACCGTCTGCGTGCTCAGCTTAAGATCTGCGCCGTGAAGGCTCCGGGCTTTGGCGACCGTCGCAAAGAGATGCTCGAAGACATCGCCATTCTGACCGGTGGCACCGTCATCTCTGAAGAGAAAGGTATCAAACTCGACCAAGCCACCCTCGACATGCTCGGTACCGCCGAGAAGGTCACTGTCGACAAAGACAACACCACCATCGTCAATGGTGCAGGTGACAAAGAAGCCATCCGTGCACGCGTAGCACAGATTAAAGCACAGATCGTTAATACCAAGTCGACCTACGACAAAGAGAAGCTGCAAGAGCGTCTTGCCAAGCTGTCGGGTGGCGTAGCAGTGCTTTATGTAGGTGCTGCCTCGGAGGTCGAGATGAAAGAGAAGAAAGACCGCGTAGACGATGCACTCAGTGCCACTCGCGCTGCCATCGAAGAAGGTATAGTACCGGGCGGCGGTGTAGCATATATCCGCGCCATCGAGTCGCTGTCGACACTGAAAGGTGAAAACGACGACGAGCAAACCGGTATCGACATCATCCGTCGTGCCATCGAAGAGCCTCTGCGCCAGATCGTCTTCAACGCCGGCAAAGAAGGTGCTGTGGTAGTACAAAAGGTAAAAGAAGGCAAGGGCGATTTCGGCTACAACGCTCGCAAAGACGAGTATGAGAACCTGCTCTCAGCAGGCGTCGTCGACCCCGCCAAGGTGACACGTGTAGCTCTCGAGAACGCCGCATCGATAGCCGGTATGTTCCTCACCACCGAATGCGTCATCACCGAGAAGAAAGAAGAGAAACCCGAGATGCCCGCTATGAACCCGGGTATGGGAGGCATGATGTAATATCACTGCCATAAACAACAAAAAGTGCATCCGACAAGATGCACTTTTTGTTTATCTGATAGAACATTAAAACATTAGAACATTAAAACATTAGAACACTATCACCTCTTCCGGATTGATAGGGTTGCAGTTTTGCCAAAGTTGGAAGCTAAGTGGCAGCTCGCCCGACATCACGGCTATCGTCTCACCTTGCCTAAGCTCAGAGCCTACCGCCTTCAGCGGAGTGGTCAGATTACGATAGATAGACACGTAGTCGTTTTCGTGCTGCAGCATCATCACCCACCCTTTATCCTCGAACCGCTGACAGAAGACGACAGTGCCTTTTAGTATTGCTGTTACGTTTTCGTTTTTGGGCGTTTGCAACAGAATAGCATTATCGTCGTTGTCGTCGAAATGTTCGATGATAGAGCCGTGTGCCGGCCGGAAGAGCGTCAGCATAGGCACGGTGGTATGAGGGTCGAGGATGGCAAGATTCTCGCGTTCTTTCTCTTCGTACTGAGCTATGAACTCGTCTGTCACCTTACTCCTTTGGTCGAGCAGCTCTGTCTTCTGCCTTACGGTCAATGAGTCGAGAGGAGCCACCGAGTCGGTCTGCACCTCGCCCGTCACTACATTACGTATGATAGCGAGGTATTCGGTTTGCAGGGCAAGCTGGTTGTTCAGACTATCAACACGTTCCATATTAGAAAGCATCTGCTCGCGGACATTAGCATCGTAACCCGGCAGGTAGTTGCGCAACGGCGTGAACCACACCAAAGCTGCTAAGATGGCAAACGAGACCAACAGCAGCGAGGCAAAGAAAGTAAACATGCCGAAACGAGACAAACGGATATGCCACACCTCGTTGAGAGTGTTCTCGTTGAGAACCGAAATGCGGAACTTAAAACGAAGCCGTTGCCAGAAGCTATTGCTTTTCATAAGCAGAACGTATTAGACTTGTTTATTGCAAGATAGTACAGCCTTCGCAGGGTTTGAGCTGCTTGAAGAAGTCGTTACCTTTGTCATCGACAAGGATGAAAGCGGGGAAGTCTTGCACCTCGATTTTCCATATTGCTTCCATACCAAGCTCAGGGTACTCGACACATTCGATAGAGCGTATGTTGTTCTGCGCGAGAATGGCAGCCGGACCACCTATCGAGCCGAGGTAGAAGCCTCCATGTTTCTTGCAGGCATTAGTAACGTCAACCGAGCGGTTTCCTTTGGCAAGCATGATAAGCGAACCGCCATTCTCTTGGAACTCGTCGACGTATGGGTCCATACGACCTGCCGTGGTGGGTCCCATCGAGCCGCATGCCATACCTGCCGGCGTCTTCGCAGGTCCGGCGTAGTAGATCGGATGTTCCTTCAGATACTGCGGCATCGGCTCGCCGGCGTCAAGACGTGCTTTGATCTTAGCATGCGCTATGTCGCGCCCGACGATGATGGTGCCATTGAGCGAGAGACGCGTACCGATAGGATATTGTGTCAGTATGGCACACACATCCTTCATCGGCTGGTTGAGGTCGATACGTACGGCATCACCCTCGCCTGCTTGGCGCAGCTCTTCGGGTATGAGTTCGTATGGCTTGTCGTCCATCTTCTCAATCCAGATACCGTCTTTGTTGATTTTGCATTTTATGTTACGGTCGGCAGAGCAGCTCACACCCAGACCTATCGGACAGCTGGCTCCATGTCGTGGCAATCGGACGACGCGCACGTCGTGTGCCATATACTTACCGCCAAACTGTGCACCGAGTCCGATCTTATAAGCCTCACGCAACAGCTTCTGCTCGAGGTCGAGGTCACGGAAGGCACGCCCCGTCTCGTCGCCCGAGGTAGGCAACTCGTCGTAGTAATGTGTCGAGGCGAGTTTGACAGTAAGCAGGTTCTTCTCTGCCGAGGTGCCGCCGATGACGATGGCAATATGGTATGGCGGACAAGCGGCAGTACCTAACGAACGCATCTTCTCTACAAGGAAAGGTATCAGCGTGCCCTCGTTCTGAATACGCGCTTTGGTCTCTTGATAGAGGTATGTCTTGTTGGCAGACCCCCCACCCTTCGTCACACACAAGAAGCGGTATTCCATTCCCTCCGTCGCCTCGATGTCGATCTGTGCTGGGAGGTTGCATTTGGTGTTTACCTCTTCGTACATGCTCAGCGGAGCGTTCTGCGAATATCTCAGGTTCTCTTGTGTATATGTCTGGAACACACCTTTCGACAGAGCCTGCTCATCGCAGTAGCCGGTCCATACCTGCTGTCCTTTCTCAGCATGTATGATAGCCGTTCCCGTATCCTGGCACAGAGGCAGTTTGCCCTTGGCTGCCACTTCCGCATTACGCAAGAAGGTGAGAGCCACGTACTTGTCGTTAGCCGATGCCTCGGGGTCACGCAGTATCTTTGCCACCTGCAGGTTATGCGAGCGGCGAAGCATGAAACTCACGTCACGGAAGGCTGCATTAGCCATGCGGGTGAGACCCTCGCTCTCTACTTTCAGAATAGGATGTCCTTCGAACTCGCCAACCGACACATAGTCAGAGGTCAGCAGATAATACTCGGTCTTGTCCTCACCGAGCTGAAACATAGGTGCATATTTGAATTCCATTGTGCGAAATATTTAGTGTCGTTATTTATTTCCTAAATTGATCATGGGTATGTTATTGCCTCCCACATATTCGGGCAATTTGCCATCCCATTTCTCGATAGCGTCTTGTCTGACAAGCAGTTCGTTGAGAGAAGCCGCTACGGTGCGGTTATAATATGCCTCGCCGTCTGCTTGGATACGCAGCGCCTTAGCCTCACCTTCGGCTTTGGCAATAGCGATTTTGGCATTTGCCTCTGCTTGCTTTACAAGGTTCTCTGCCTTCAGCGCCTCTTGTATCGCTTGGTTCTTTGCCTCAATGGCTTGAGAAAGAGAAGCAGGAGGAGTGATCTGCGAGGTAAACTCCTCTACCATAAAGCCTTCTTCGTTAAGAGAATGTTCGAGCATGTTTCTCACTTCGCTCTCGAACTGAGCACGCGATGCCATCAGCTCGTCGGACGTATAACGGTTGGCTGTGATTCGATATGCATCGTAAATCACAGTGCGCATATATCCTGCCTCGATGTCTTCAAGCGGCTTACGATACTTGGCAAAGATGTCGACCGCCTTGTCACGGTTCACACGGAAGGCTAGCACAGGGTCCATCGAAAAGACGGCGGCGTCTTTCGTGGTAACGGTAAACGGACTATAGTCGACACGCTGAACATAAACAGGATAAGTGTATACCGACGTGGAAATAGGGTTATAAAACACCCAACCGGTGACAGGCGCTGCATCGAGCTTACCTTGGTCGGTAAGAGAAAACTTCTTGAATCGGATTCCTACTTCGGAGGTATCGACAACAGTGCAACACGTCGACATAAGCAAGGTGAGCACCACAAAGAAAAGAGCTACAATAGCTATCTTCTGAAAAGGAGAGGTTAACTTTTGCATATAATAAGGTATTAAGGATTTTGCCGATTCTATCTAACCGCTTCGACGCACTATGACCACCAATCAAGTCATCGGTTCATAGTAGCTCGCAAATATAGCACTTTTTCCCCGAATATCAAAAAAAATCATTTTTTTTTCAAAAACACTTGCACGTATCAGAAAAAAGCAGTACTTTTGCACCCGCTTTTGGAAATGAGATTTCTCAATAGTGATTAATGTGTTAATTTTGCGTTGACTCCCTAGCTCAGTTGGTAGAGCAACTGACTCTTAATCAGTGGGTCGAGGGTTCGAGCCCCTCGGGGGTCACAAGAAAAGAGCTGCACCGCAGCTCTTTTCTCGTTTTATGCAACCACACACGAGTACGCCGGTTTCCAACCGGCGACAAAAAAATCTTCCTCTCCGCAAACCGCTACCTTCCCCAAAAACGCTAATTTGAATTATTCTAAATAAGAAATATTTTCTCGAGAACTTTACCAACGGCTCTAAAGATTAAGTTTTTCAACACGGAAGGAATTTTTATTTTATTCTATTCTAAAAAAACAAGGGCTAACACCTCTTCTTAATATCAAGCATTTACTATTTTTACGACCGTACATGCAGCTATCGCTCAGCACATTACACATAAGACTTTGAAAGATAGCAGCATGTGCTTTTTCAACATTTTTAGGGAATACGGAAAATTTGTGAGATTGGTAAAAAATTCCGACCTTTGCACCGTGAAACAGAAAAACAAGGCGGCTCAATCAACAAAAATGCGAAAGCATTTTTTTTGTGAAAAACGACTTACAACTTGATGTTTTTCACGCCCGCAAGCTCTATTTTGCCACCGCAAAAACATGCTACTTTCTATTCACTGACAAAGCAAAACTCAACTGACTGCTCAACTAAAGGGCACACCTAAAGTACCACGTTTTAGACAACCCTAATTTATATTCTTAAAGCAATTTTTAGAAGTGCCCTAAAAAAAGATTTTGATGTCGCAGACTTTAGACACATATTGGAAGCAATGCTGTGAGATTCTACACGACAATCTGACAGAGTCGGCATTTAAGACATGGTTTCAGCCAATACAACCATTGTCTTATAACGACCATGTGCTTGTCCTGCAGTTGCCCAGCCAGTTCTGTGTCGAGTATATCGAAGAGAACTACATCAACATCTTATCCAAGACGTTAGTTCGAGTCTTCGGGCGTGGCATTCAGCTCGAGTACCGCGTACTTATCGACAGCACGTCTAACAGCGGCACCGTCATACCGAGCGAGTCTCCCGTCTGGACCCTCCCCCAGCCCGAGCCACTGCCCGCTCAGATGCGAGCCAACACAGCAGCAGCCGCTCTGCCGGAATTCGAAAGCCAACTAACACCGAGACTCAACTTCCAGGAGTTTGTTCAGGGGTCAAGCAACTACTTAGCTTGCACCGCCGGACTTAACATCGCACAGAGCCCGGGCAAGACTGCCTTCAACCCCTGCTTTATTTATGGCGGCTCGGGAGTGGGTAAGACACACCTCGCCAACGCCATTGGCAACCAGATCAAACAGCTCTACCCGCACCTCAGAGTCCTATACGTCTCTGCCAACACCTTCCAGATGCAATATCAGTCGGCTGTCATGGAGAAGCACACCAACGACTTCTACGCCTTCTATCAGTCCATCGACGTACTGATAGTCGACGACATACAGTACTTTGCCGACAAGAAAGGTACACAAAACACCTTCTTCTTCATCTTCAACCATCTGCATCAGATGGGCAAACAGCTCATCCTCACCTCCGATAAGCCACCATTGGAGCTTAACGGACTGGAACAGCGACTGCTGTCAAGGTTCAAATGGGGACTGTCGGTAGAGATCACTAAGCCCGACTTCCAGTTGCGGCACGACATCCTCAAAAGCAAGATACACCGCGACGGCTTGGACATCGACGAGCAGATTATCGACTACATCGCCGAAAACGTCCGCGACAACATACGCGACCTTGAAGGCGTCATCGTCTCACTGCTCGCACACTCAACTTTAGTGCAGACACCTATCGACCTCGAACTCACCAAGCAGGTGGTAGGCAGGATAGTGGAAGTGTCGGCACACGAGATTAACATCGAGCAGATTGTCAACTCCACCTGCTCGTACTACCAAATCGACGTTCGAGAACTCTCATCGCGCTCCAAACGCAGAGAGGTAGCCAATGCACGTCAGGTATTGATGTATCTTGCCAAGAAACTCACTTCCAAGTCGCTATCCGACATCGGACATGCCATCGGCAACCGAAACCACGCGACCGTGATCCATGCCATCAAAACAGTCGAAGAAACCATGGAATACGATGGCGTACTACGCAAAGCAGTGCAGAACATCAAAAACGAATTACTCAAATAACAATCTCGCAACAAATAAAGTCTTCTGACAGCTGACATAGATTTGCGAAATAAAAAAAAATATACTATCTTTGTGGCGTTAATTCTACCACAAGGATAGTATTTGTTATATCCTTTTTTCTAACACCAAGGTCACTTATTTTTCATCTCATGGAGAATTTCATAGCATCAGCCCGCAAGTATCGTCCGATGACTTTCGAGTCGGTCGTTGGTCAAAAAGCTCTTACTCAGACGCTTCGCAACGCTATTTCCACCAATCATATCTCACACGCATACCTGTTCAGCGGTCCACGTGGCGTGGGCAAGACCACATGTGCACGTATCTTCGCTAAGTCGATTAACTGCCTCAACCCGAGTGCACATGCCGACGCCTGCAACGAATGCGAGTCGTGCAAAGCATTCAACGAACAGCGCTCGTTCAACATACATGAGCTCGACGCTGCATCCAACAACACCGTCGACGATATCCGCGAGCTTATCAACCAAGTACGCATCCCGCCACAGATTGGTAAGTATTCGGTCTTTATCATCGACGAGGTTCACATGCTCTCCTCGCAGGCTTTCAACGCACTGCTCAAGACACTCGAAGAACCACCTTCCTATGCCGTCTTCATCCTCGCTACCACCGAGAAACACAAGGTGCTGCCCACCATCATCTCACGATGCCAGGTATACGACTTCTCACGTATCACCATCGCCGATACCGTCGACCACCTGCGCAATGTAGCATCGAAAGAAGGTATCAGAATCGACGACGACGCACTCGCAGTAGTAGCGCAAAAAGCTGACGGAGGTATGCGAGACGCTCTGTCTATCTTCGACCAACTCGTAGCCTTCTGCAACAACGACATCACCTACGCACAAGCCATCGAGGTGCTCAACGTCTTAGATACCGACTATTATTTCCGCACACTCGACGCCATCGTCACCGCCAACGTCGGACAAGCGTTGCTCATTTACGACGAAATCCTAAGCAAGGGATTCGACTCGCAGTATTTCCTCTCCGGCTTTGCCAAGCATCTGCGCGACATCGTGGTTTCTAAAGACGAACAGACATTGGTGCTCTTAGAGGCAAGCGAAAACCTCAGACAACGCTATGCCGAGCAGGCACAACGTATCTCCGCCAAACTCATCTTCGAAGCACTGCGCATCGTCAACGATGCCGATATCAACTACCGCACAGCCAAAAACAAACGACTGACCGTGGAGCTGATGCTCATTCGCTTATGCACCCTCATGCAACCCGCTTCTGCCCCCGACAACGTACCCTTAGCAGCAGCGCAACCAGCTACGCCACAGCCCGCGCAACCCGTAGCACCACAGCCCGCGCAACCCGTAGCACCTCAGCCCGCGCAACCCGTAGCACCTCAGCCCGCGCAACAGCACACTGCATACATCCCACCCTCACAAGCCGCAGCACGACAGGCAGCTCCGCAAAACCCGACAACCACCGCGACACCTACCACCACCAACACCGCCAACAACATAGCCCTGTCACAAGCCGACAACCGGCAGCAGGAGAACGCCGCACAACAGAGAGCCAGAGCTGCCGTCGACACCATGAAGATCACACAACAGTTCTCGCTATCGTCGTTTTCCGACCTCACAACATCAAACACACCCGCCCCGAAAACAGACGTCGACACACAACCCGCAAAAGAAACGACACCGATCACCACACCGCAGACGACACAACAGACAAACCAACCTTTCACTCTCAACGAAGCTAAAGAAGCATGGATCTCGCTTATCGGACTCATCGGAGCCGACACACGCAAGACTGCTATTCTGATGGACGCCAACCTCAGCCTTACCGACGACAACACCATAGTGGTTACACTCATCAACGACATGCAAGTCAACGAACTCAAACCACTGCAACAAGATATCGTCAGCAAACTGCGGCAGCGACTCAGCAACAGCAGCGTCAAAATAAACTGGCAAGTAGCCGACACCGAATACTCCACCAAGGCATACACTGTGGAAGACAGATACGAACTACTCTCAAAGCGAAACAGCACTCTCAAACAGCTCACCGAACAATTAGACCTGCAACTCGAATAGTACTTATGCGCCGACTTACCCTACTGATAACGACATGTATGTCATGGCTGATGCTCAACGCACAATTTCAGCCATTCCGCTTCGCTTTACTCACCGACACACACATCTCACGTACTTCAGCTTCAGCACTCAAAGACCTGCAAAACTCCATCGACGAAATCAACCAAACCGACAGCCTCGACTTTGTGATAGTGTCAGGCGACCTCACCGATGCCGGAGATAAGTATTCCATGCAGCTGGTACGGCACGAACTCGACCGACTGACAATACCCTACCACGTCACGTCCGGCAACCACGAAACCAAATGGTCAGAGTCAGGCTGCACCGACTTCGACAACGTCTTCGGAAGCAACCGCTTCGAGTTCGCACACAAAGGCGTGTATTTCTTCGGTTTCAACTCCGGACCGGTGATAAAAATGTCGGACGGACATGTGGCACCGCAAGACATCAGCTGGCTTGCCCGACAACTCAATAAGGCAAGCCTTTCCGACCAAGTAAAATACTTCATACCCGTCACTCACTATCCACTGCAAACAGGAGACGTCGACAACTGGTTCGACCTGACCGACCTGCTTCGACAATATAACGTGCAGTGTATCATCGGCGGACACTACCACCGTAACCTGATGTTCAACTGCGACGACATTCCCGACGTGCTCTGCCGATCGAACCTGAGAGGTAAAGACGAAGTCGGCGGATATACCATCATCCGTATCGACAACGACTCCATTCGTTTCCTCGAAAAAGTCATTGGCAACAGACCGCTACAATGGGCTTCGTTGCCTCTAAGCGACCGACACTACTCCGAACCCGACCCTTCACTCAGACCCGACTATTCTGTCAACGACCAATATCCGAAGCTCAGACATAAATGGCAAACCGACCTTAAAGTAGGCATCTATGCCGCACCTGTCGTTTACAAAAACAACATCTACCTCGGCGATGACGAGGGCAACTTCTACTGCCTGAGCCTGAGCAACGGCAAAGTCAAATGGCAACAGACAACAGGTAGCCGTATCATCTCAACAGCAGCAGCCGACAACCAAAGAGTAGTGGTTGGCTCTACCGACCATAACATCTACTGCTTCGACGCCAGAAACGGCAACAAACTCTGGCAACGGACAACGAACATGGCAGTGATGGGATGCCCCGTGATAGACAACGGTATAGTTTATATCGGAGGCTCCGACAGCTGCATGTATGCCCTGCGCCTTGACGACGGAAGCGAAGTGTGGACGTTCAACGGAGTCAATGGATATATCGAAACACGACCATGCATCTACAACGGCAGACTCTACTTCGGAGCATGGGACTGCTACTTCTACTGCTTAGAACTCTCCACCGGCAAACAGCTATGGAAATGGACCAACGGCATGCGTAGCGACAAATACTCACCCGCAGCGGTATGGCCCGTCGCAGCAAACGGAAGAATATATATCACCGCACCCGACCGCGTCTTTACTGCTCTCGACACCAACACCGGCGAAGTGGTGTGGAGAACAAAACAACATGTCGTTCGCGAGACAGTAGGCATCAGCCACGACAACACAATGGTCTTCTCAAGATGCATGTGGGACAGCATCGTAGCCATGGACGCCACCACCACCGAACCCGTCACACTTTGGAAGACCGACGGACAATACGGATACGACCACAACCCCTCGATGCTAATCGAAAAAGACGGAGTAGTGGTGTTCGGTACAAAAAACGGACTGCTATTGGGCGTCGACGCCAAGCATGGAGACATACTATGGCGGCATAAGTTGTCCAACTCGGTACTCAACACCGTCAGTGCCGTCAGCAATCGCAAGTTCGTCGTCAGCTCGTCCGACGGCAAAGTGACATACGTCGTCGACCATAACACACGCCGACGCATTCGATAACAACACCTCATAGCTCTACTTATGCTGACCGATTTTCTGCCTACCACACGAAAAGAACTCGACCTGAGAGGTTGGGACACCGTTGACGTCATCCTCTTCTCGGGCGACGCCTACATCGACCACCCTTCTTTCGGTGCCGCAGTAATCGGACGCACACTCGAAGCCGCAGGACTCAGAGTAGCTATCATACCACAACCCGACTGGCACGGCGACCTGCGTGACTTCCGCAAACTGGGAACACCACGACTCTTCTTCGCCATCACGGCCGGAAGCATGGACTCCATGGTCAACCACTACACCGCCAACCGACGACGAAGAAGCAACGACGCATACTCGCCCGACGGCAGAGCCGGACTCAGACCCGACAACTGCACCATCGTGTACTCCAAGATATTAAAACAACTCTTCCCTAACGTACCACTGGTAATAGGAGGCATAGAAGCCTCCATGAGAAGACTCACACACTACGACTACTGGGCTGACTGCCTCAAACCTTCTATCTTAGCCGACTCCGGAGCCGACCTGCTCATCTACGGAATGGGAGAACAAGCTATCTTAGACATCGCACAAAGACTTAACAACGGCGAACATATCGACGCACTCACCGACATACCTCAAACGGCATACCAACGACCGACAGCACAGCTCAGCCTACCACCTGACACCATCCGACTCGCCTCGTTCGAACAATGCCAACGCGACAAAATTGCCTTCGCCGAGAACTTCAGACTGATAGAAGAACAGTCGAATAGATACGACGCTAAGACACTCACAGAAGACGTCGCAGAACAGACCGTCGTGGTGAACCCGCCTTACCCGCCGATGACAACCGAACAGATCGACCGCAGCTTCGCACTTCCTTATCAACGACAACCGCATCCCAAATACAAAGGCAAAACAATTCCTGCCTTCGACATGATACGATTCTCGGTGAACATGCACCGTGGGTGCTTCGGAGGTTGCGCCTTCTGCACCATCTCAGCACACCAGGGTAAGTTCATTGCTTCACGAAGCAAACAGTCGATACTCGACGAGATAGAGAAGATAGCCGCAGACCCCGACTTCAAAGGATACCTCTCTGACTTAGGCGGACCAAGCGCCAACATGTACGCAATGCACGGCATCGACACCAACAAATGCCGACGATGCCGACGACACACATGCCTGCAACCCACCATCTGCCCTAACCTAAACCAAGACTTCGGACCACTGCTCGACATCTACCGAACCGTCGACAAACTGCCATACATAAAAAAAGCATTCATCGGGAGCGGAATACGATACGACCTCATGTGCGACGAATACGCCCGACAGCTCATCACTCGACATGTGTCAGGAAGACTCAAGGTTGCACCCGAACACACCTCCGAACACGTCCTCAAGATAATGAGAAAACCAGCATTCAGCTGTTTCGTGAAATTCAATCAGCTCTTTAACGACATCAACGACGAGCTGCAACTCAACCAACAACTCATCCCTTACTTCATATCATCACATCCCGGATGCACCATCGAAGACATGGCGGAGCTGGCGATACAAACAAAAAGACTGCATTTCGAACTCGAACAAGTGCAAGACTTCACACCCACACCTATGACGCTGTCGACAGTGATGTACTACAGCGGTATCGACCCCTACACACACCAGAAAGTATACGTAGCACGTTCCAAAGACGACAAACTCGCACAACGACAGTTCTTCTTCTGGTATAAACCCGAATACCGACAACAGATTCTTCGAGAACTCAAAAAAATAGGACGCAACGATTTGGCACAAAAATTGTTGCCACAAAAAAGGCATTAACATCAGACTATGGCAAAGAAGAAATACCATTTCAATCCGGAGACACTGCAAATGGAGCAGGTCACCTATACCCCACTCTATTGGCTCAAGCGCAGTGGAACATATATCATAGGCAGTATGCTCATCGGCATTGCCTTCTTTTTCCTGTTCTTCTCGTTCTTTCCTTCACCACGAGAAAAACAAATACGACAACAGAAAGAAGCTTTAGAGACACAATACCGGCTACTCAGCCGACAGGTCGACCAGATGCAACTTGTGCTCACCGACCTACAACAACGCGACGACAACCTCTATCGAGCACTCTTCCAAGCCGACCCTCTGCCGCGATCTTTCTCAGCTAAAGCTAACTACCGAGTGGCATACTACGACTCTATAGCACGAATGACTAACTACCAGTTAGCTGCCAACCTCACACAGAAAACAGAAAACCTGGAACGAGACCTGTACGTTCAAGCCAAATCCTACGAAGAAATACTCCGCTACGTTAAAAGTCAGGAGATTAAAATGGAGAACCTGCCCGCCATTCAACCCGTTCTCAACAAAGACCTCACACGTGTGGCTTCCGGATACGGATGGCGCAACGACCCCGTATACCACACCCGACGATTCCATGCAGGCATGGACTTCACAGCACCTATCGGGACCGACGTATATGCCACCGGCAACGCTAAAGTCACATTCACAGGATGGAAACAAGGATACGGCAACTGCGTCATCATCGACCACGGATTCAACTACGAAACACTATACGCACACCTAAGCAAGTCGCTCGTCAGAAAAGGACAAAACGTCAAACGGGGAGACGTAATAGCACTGGTAGGTAATACCGGCAAATCTACCGGACCGCACCTGCACTACGAAGTACACTACAAAGGACATGCCGTCGACCCACGCAACTTCTACTTCCAAGACCTCTCACCCGAACAGTATGACCGCATGATACAACTCTCCAATAACCAAGGCAACCTCTTAGACTAAATGCACTATGAAAAAGATAACCTTATCCTTGTTGATATTCACGTTAGCACTGTTTAATGCCGTAGCTCAACCTTCAGTCAAAACACTGTCAACCGACACACTGCTTCTCGTAAAAAACGGCAACACATATATGCTCGGTCAGACCGAACTCGACCGCAAAGCCTACCGGCAGTTCCTAAAACTCAACAGCGAACATGCCTATCGACAGTATACTACCGGCAACGGAATGCTGTTGAGCGGCTGGTTCTTCCTTGGAGGAGGTGTCGCCATGTTTGCAGCCGGACTGCCATGCTATCTCACACAAAAAGATAACATCCACCTTCCTTACTCCGACACCTTTAGCCGACACTATGCCATCTATAGCTTAGGACGAGGACTGATGGCTGTGGGTGGTATCATCACGTTCGTATCGGTGCCACTGCTCACCATCGGCTCTTCAATGAAATCGAATGCCTACAAGACCTACAACCAAGAACGACTCAACGCATCGCAAAACACCACTCTTTCACTTAACCTCAATGCCGGCAGCAACGGCATCGCCCTCGCACTAAGATTCTAACAATTCTATCTGGCATATAACATAAGTCCCCCGCTTAATTTGAAAATCTCTCACTAAAGACACCGATTTGACAGATGAAGCAGATGCATATATAATCCGTCAAATTCGTAGCAGATAAAAACCCCTTAAATCCATAAAAAGGGGTATTTTTATGCCCATATTAGATTTTGATACTTTTTGAATTTGTAATTCCTTAATTATCATAACACAAAAAAATCTAATGTTAGATTTTTTCTTTTGGCCGTTCCCAACAATCATACTAACTTTGCAGCGCAAAAGCAACTAATGTCCCTCACTCCGCGCACTACAAGACTGTCACATTTTTCAAATAACTCATATGTTTTTCTCATTTTATTTGGAGAATAAAAAATATTGTACTTTTGCACACAACAATCCACAACACACACCATATCTATTTCTTTTGCGCACTAAGCGAGTAGTGCGAATACATATATGGTTTAACTTAATTTTAATTTCTATGAAGAAAAAAGCTATTTGCTTATTGCTGTTATTTGCAGCAATAATGAGTTGTGGACTAATGCAGTCATGCAGCAGTAACGAAGATTTCTCCAACACCCACCAAAAGAAAACGAGAGATTCGGGATACGATTGGAGAAATATTGCTTACGACGACTTAGATGAGTACCTATTTTCTGAAATGTGCAGCGAAAGGTCGGAATTATTAGAGATACCTCGTTATATGAACGACAGTATCTTGAATGATGTGATCGACCAACTATCAGACATGTCAGGTACAGAATTCCAAACATGGTACAACAATTACTCTTTCGAAAACGACATCTTAGACGCCCAATTGGCTTATGCTACAATGTTAGAATGGGCAGAAGAGACCTATCTTTCCACTTCGCCAGATAGTATAAATTTCAACACTCAGGCCGGCGAAGTCGCAGATTTAGCAGAAGCATTTATCAATCTGTTAGAGTCTGACCCAACACATCCATACACTATGGTTATCACTACCGACTTAGACACATTATATAAGCCCAAATATGACATGTCGGTTTTAGCTTTAACTGACTCTTATGGTCAGATAATTATCGGTTACGACTACTATAGATACTTTTCTGACGGAACTATATTGGTAATGCCACTCACTACTTACATGGAAATTCCATTAGTTGACATGCAGGCTTTCA
>CAMHKW010000032.1 GCA_946185835.1 uncultured Bacteroidales bacterium | reverse complement strand
CCCACGAGGTTCATCTCGGCGCAGTTGGCACCTTTGCCACCCAGTTGCTCGCGCATCTGGGCATTACCTTCAGCCTTACCGTTACCGAAGGTGTAAACGCGTTTTTTCTGTTCCATTTGAATTAGTAATAAATTGTTTATCTTTTAGTTTTATTTGTGCGAGGTGTAGGTCGTGAACAAAAAAGCAATAAAAAAAGGCTTAGCACGCAGGGTGTGGTAAGCCTTTAGTTAGTATATAGTTGTGCCTTGAACTGTACGAATCATACAGCTATGCGGATTATAAGGTGCTAATTTGTGCATGACATCATATTTCGTTTGACCGCGCAAAGATAATAAATATATTCCACGTGTGCAAGAGGTGGCAATGTATTTTGTTTTAATGGCGGTGTAGTGGCGGTACAATGGCGGTATGAAAATGGTGCAAATGGTGCATAAAAGTGAGTAACGTTGCATTGCCGCCAATTGCAAATTGGCGTACCCGGTTGTGTATAAGGTGTACTCGAGGTTACTGTTTTTCTTTGATGATGCCGTGTTCGTAGGCAGCGACGAGTTGAAGCAGGTCCTCTACTTGCTGTTGTAGGAGCTGTCCGAGATCTGTATCTTTGACGAGCATACGTTTGCCGGAGAAGTCTTGCAGTTCGATGCGACTATGAATGTCGGCTCCCGAGCGTATGGCTTCTTGCCGTGATTCGAACATCTCGTGTTCTACGAGTTGTATGCCATGGCTGTTGTAGATGAGAGTATATCCTGCAATGCCTGTCTTCTCTTGATAAGGCTTGCTGAACCCACCGTCGATGACGAAGCGCTTACCTTCAGCACGCATAGGTGTTTCGCCTTTTATAGTGCGAACGGGTATGTGTCCGTTGATTATACGCCCTTCGGCAGGATTGATATTGAATTCTTGTAATATTTTCTCGCATATATCCTTACGATTGGCAAGTTCATAGTATGCGCCTTTCACCTCTTTCTGCACAGCTTTGTCAGCCACGAAATATCGTTCGAATGTAGTCATCTTGTCTTTATTATAGAGCGGCGAGAACTCTCCGCACCAGAGGTACCACATATAGTCGAGCGAGTCGTGATAGGTGTCAGTCTTGCCCTTGCCATAGTAGGCATCTCGTATCACTTGGTCGGCACGCTCCATTAGTGCTCTACCTCTGACACGTTTGCCGCATACATCGACTTCTTGGAAGTTGCCATCGGCAGTCATAGGGATAGCGGCGTGATAGAGTAGGAAGTTGTTCCGACAGAGGAAGAGTGAGCCGTGCTGATAGAGTAGGCGCAGGTGTCGCTGCAGTCTTTCGGATTTACGGAACGAGCGTGCGAGTTGGTCGACAAGTGCTTGTTCTTCAACCGACAGCTTATAAGGGTCGACGGGGTCGATAGTGGGAAGGTGATAGTCGAGAAGCGGGTAGTGAGTACCGGCTATCTCGACAGTATGGTCTTGCCAGTTGATCTTATCAAGTAACAATCGGTCTTGCATGTTGTATTCGGGGTGACGCAAGATCGTTTGACCTTCGAGTTTGAACTGAATGACAGAGATAGCTTTGTGCATCTTCGCCATCAGTGCTGCCGAGCGTTTGAGTCGTGGATTATTCTCGAAGTCTTTGGTTTTGAAATATGTGCAGGGGTCATCGCCATAGGTGTCGAGCGCGAAGGTCGCAAGAGGTAGCAGGTTGATGCCATATCCTTCTTCAAGGGTCTCGATGTTGACATAGCGTATTGAGACACGCACGACTGTAGCAATGAGTGCGAGGTTGCCTGCCGCAGCCCCCATCCATTCGATGTCGTGGTTGCCCCATTGTACATCGAAGTTGTGGTAGGTGGAAAGTATCTCCATTATCTTTTCGGCACCGGGTCCGCGGTCGAACACGTCACCAACGACATGCAGAGTGTCGATGGCAAGCGAGTGTATGAGGTAGCTGATGGCGATGATGAGTTGCTCCGCGCGTCCGGTCTCGATGATAGAATTGATGATGGCATTGAAGTAGTTGGCTCGGTCTTTGTCTTTTGGCGATTCGTGCAGTAGCTCTTCGATGACGTATCCGTAATCGGAGGGTAGAAGTTTGCGCACCTTCGACCGTGTGTATTTGACGGTTACCGCTCTCGCTATCTCTACTATCTGATGCAGTCTGAGGTTATAGAAAGCCTTAAGTGTGCCGTCCGCCTCACGTACCGGGCGCTCCATGTCAAGACGCTCGTCGGGATAGTAGATGAGGGCGCACAGCGCACGTTTCTCATCTTCGTTGATGGTATCGGCAAAGACATCGTCGACCTTACGTCTGATGACCCCGGAGGCGTTTTTTACCATGTGTATAAACTCAGACGAAGCTCCATGCAGGTCACTGACGAAATGTTCGGTACCTTTGGGAAGTGACATGATCGCCTGCAGGTTGATGATTTCGGAGACGGCAGCATCGCTATTTACAAACTTCTCGGAGAGAAGTCTGAGATAGCGTTCGTCGGATTGTTTGCGTTCGAAGTGAGGCATATTATGAGGTGTTAATATTTTACTTATTGCAGATGGGAGTTAACGCTCTCCCTTTTTTTTCGCTGTGCAGCTTTTGCGAGTGTCGTTTTTTATGTGTTTTTCGCGAGTGGGACATCCGCGTTCCCGACAAGGTGCAAAGGTACGTTTTTTTTTGCAAACACACAAATAATGGGGCACTTTCGAATGAAAATCGAGAGTGCCCCGTTGATTATGTTATGTTACCATGAGACGGGTCGAAGCGTCTTGATTATGAGACGAGTCGAAGCCTCTTGTTTATGAGACGAGTCGAAGCCTCGTCTCTACGGTATGCTCGCCAATTACAAATTGGCATACCCGTGTCGGCGTTCCATGGAGTGGGGATTATAGCAGGTGGAAGTTGATAGTCAGACCTGCCATTACGATGCTAACCATCGACATCAGTTTGATAAGGATATTAAGCGATGGACCCGACGTATCCTTGAATGGGTCGCCCACGGTATCACCTACGATGGTAGCTTTGTGGCAGTCAGAGCCTTTGCCTCCGAAATGACCTTCTTCAACGTATTTCTTGGCGTTGTCCCAAGCACCGCCTGAGTTAGCCATGAAGATAGCGAGTACGAAGCCTGTTGATAGTCCGCCGATGAGGAGTCCGAGGACACCTGCCACACCGAGTACGAGACCTGTGACGATAGGCACGATGATGGCGAGCAGCGAGGGCAACAGCATCTCGTGTTGTGCACCTTTAGTAGAGATCTCCACGCAGCGAGCATAGTCGGGGTCAGCCTTGCCTTCGAGTATACCTTTGATGGTTTGGAACTGACGACGTACCTCTTCTACCATCTTCTGAGCAGCGCGTCCTACTGCATTCATGGTAAGTCCGCAGAACAAGAACGCCATCATGGCTCCGATGAAGATACCAACAAGAACGATAGGGTTCATCAGGTTGACGTTATAGGCGTCCATGAAGTCGATAAGCGAAGCCTTGGCAGCCTCAACGCCATTGGGCAGGTCTTGTCCGATGCGCACGAGTGCCATCTTTATCTCTTCTACGTATGAAGCGAGCAGTGCCAGAGCGGTGAGTGCAGCCGAGCCAATAGCAAAGCCTTTGCCGGTGGCAGCGGTGGTGTTTCCAAGTGCATCAAGTGCATCTGTGCGCTGACGTACTTCTGCCGGTAGCCCTGACATCTCGGCGTTACCACCTGCATTGTCGGCTATAGGTCCGTAAGCGTCGGTGGCGAGGGTGATGCCTAACGTCGAGAGCATACCTACTGCCGCGATGCCGATGCCGTAGAGTCCTAATGAGAGGTTCTCTGCCGTGAACTCTACATGGAAGCCATTGGCACAGAGGTAAGCAAGTATGATGGCCACACCTACGGTGATGACGGGTATTGCTGTTGAGAGCATGCCCAGTCCGAGACCTGAGATGATGACGGTGGCAGGACCTGTCTTCGACGACTCGCTGACTTTCTGTGTGGGTTTGTATGTCTGCGAAGTGTAGTATTCTGTCGACTTACCGATGATTACACCGGCAAGCAGTCCGACGACAACCGAGAGGCTTACTTGCCACCATTGGTTGGTGTCGGTACCGAAGAGCCAAGCGAAGATGCCGAACGTAGCCACAGCTATAAGGCAAGCGGCGGTGTTGGTTCCACGCGATAGAGCCTTGAGCAACTCTGTCATACCGGCTCCTTCTTTAGTCTTCACCATATAAATACCTATGATAGAGAGTAATACTCCGACGGCGGCTATTAGCGAAGGGGCGAGCACTGCTTTTATCTGCATGCCTTCGACAGCGGAAGTGGCGAAGGCGGATGCTCCAAGAGCCATAGTGGCAAGGATAGAACCGGCATACGACTCATAGAGGTCGGCACCCATACCTGCTACGTCGCCTACGTTGTCTCCCACGTTATCGGCGATGGTAGCGGGGTTGCGCGGGTCGTCTTCGGGGATGTTGTACTCGGTCTTTCCAACGAGGTCGGCACCTACATCGGCAGCCTTAGTGTATATGCCACCGCCTACGCGCGCGAAGAGTGCCTGAGTAGAAGCACCCATACCGAAGGTAAGCATGGTAGTGGTGATGATGATCAGGTGATTTTCCTCGGGAATGAAATGGTCTAGCACGAGGAACCAGAGCGACACGTCGAGCAGAGCCAGACCTACGACAGTGAGTCCCATGACAGCACCGGAGCGGAAGGCTACTTGCAGTCCGGAGTTAAGCGACTGACGAGCAGCGTTGGCGGTACGAGCCGAGGCATAGGTGGCAGTCTTCATTCCGAAGAAACCCGCCAGGCCGGAGAAGAAACCGCCGGTAAGGAAGGCGAACCAAACCCACCCGTTCTGCAAGTCGAAAATCGACATGATAAAGAACATGATGGCGAGAACCACGAAGACGATAGTGACGACCTTGTACTGTTGCTTGAGGTACGCCATAGCGCCTTGACGAACATGAGCTGCAATCTTCTTCATAAGGTCAGTACCCTCGTCTTTGCCGAGCATCTGACGATAGAAGAAAAACGCAAAACCTAATGCGAGCAGCGAAGCTGCAAGGACGCAGTAGATTAGTAATGTGTAATTCATAATAAAAAGATTTAGTTAATATTATTGTGTTTGGTGTGCGTGTTTGGTGTGCGTGTTTAGCAGGCTATGGGAGCGCCGGTTTGTAACCGGCGGTTGTTTTAGTTTTAGTGTTAGCCTCATACTCATCAATAGCTTGCCTCATGAGTTGCCTGCCGTCTTCGATAATCTGTTCTGCCTCGTCGAAAGCGAAAGTAGGGTATTTGTTCATCGGCATCTGAGCAAGTATATCGCAATGTACTAATCGGTTCATCAAGACGGTGTTATTCTGAATCATCATGTCCGTCATGCGCGAGAGTAGGGAAGTGTAGGTTATCGAGTCAGAGAGGTAGTCTTCTTCTCGTTCTCGCAAGAAATCCTCTACCATATCGGCGACGAAATCAGGCAGATGACTCATTATCTTATCAGATATCTTGATAGATTTCGGCTTCTCAATACTGAGCGAGTCGGGCGCCGAGATATTCATAGCAACAAGCAGGTCGCCTTCTGTGCGGCGCACTCTGTTGAGAGGGCAAGCATTGAGTATCCCGCCATCGACAAGTAGCATATCGTCTTTTTGGACGGGTCTAAAAAACAACGGTATCGAGACCGATGCCCTCACCGCATCGAAGAGGTCGCCCTGCTCGATGACCACTTCTTTGTTGTGGATGATGTCGCTGGCAATGAGCGAGACGGGTATAGGTAGTTCCTCAATATTGCAATTGGGCACTATCTCACGAAAGGCATTTACCGTCCGGTCTCCCTTCACGAGGTAGTTTTTCGAGATAGCGAAATCACCCAACGAGAGTATCTTCTGTTTGTCAAGCGACAAGAACCATTGTTTGCCTTCTTGCAGTTTTCCCGAGGCATAGATGCCTGCTATCAGCGATCCAATAGAGCATCCCGCGATGGAAGTAATCTGATAACCACGCGATTCCAACTCTTCGATAGCCCCGATATGAGCGAGACCTCGAGCACCACCTGATGCCAAAACTAAAGCCACTTTTTGTTTCATGTGGCAAAATTACAAAATATGTTGAATAAAAACAAACAAAATGGCAAAAAACTTCTTTTTTGTGCATATTTGATGATATGGGTTATGGATAAAATAAAAAAAAGAGACGTTGTTAGACGTCTCTTTTAATCGAAGTTTTGCTATTGCGAATGGCATTTATTTATGCGGCGAACGCTTATTCGCTGTCGAACCGTAGTCTCAATTACTTAATGATGGCAAAGTCGATAACTTCTTGAATATCGTGTACATAGTGGAATGTTAGTCCTTTGAGATAGTTCTGAGGTATTTCCTCAACATCCTTTTGATTGTCGATGCACATTATGATGTCGGTTATTCCTGCGCGTTTGGCAGCGAGTATCTTTTCTTTGATACCTCCCACGGGTAGCACTTTGCCTCGAAGTGTCATCTCGCCGGTCATGGCGAGTCTGGCTTTTACTTTCTTACCTGTGAATGCCGAGACGAGTGCTGTTGTCATGGTGATACCTGCCGACGGACCGTCTTTGGGAATGGCGCCTTCGGGCACGTGAATATGCACAGCCGAGCTGTCGATTTTCTTTTTGTCGATACCTAATTGTTTGCAGTGCGACTTTATATATCCAAGTGCTATGGTAGCCGACTCTTTCATTACGTCACCGAGGTTGCCGGTAAGGGTAAGGGTAGGGGTCTTGCTTGGCGAAAGGCTTGTTTCTATGAAGAGTATCTCACCGCCAAATTGTGTCCATGCCAATCCGGTAACGACACCTACATATTTGTTGTTTTCATAGATGTCGCGCATATATCTTGGTTTGCCCAAATACTCGATTATATCTTCTACCGTAGGCGTGACGTTGTAAGGCTCATCCATTGCGATACGTCTGACGACCTTACGTGTGAGCGAGGCTATTTGTCGGTCGAGTTCACGAACCCCGGACTCGCGAGTATACTTGTCAATCAAGAAGTCGATGACGTTCTTCTTGAGTTTGAGCTGATTTGCGCTGATACCATGATTTTCGAGTTCTTTAGGTATAAGGTGCCGCTTTGCTATTTCCACTTTTTCTTCTTGTAGATACCCTGTCATCTCGATCAGTTCCATTCTGTCGAGTAGCGGACGCGGTATCGAAGCTAAGTTGTTGGCTGTGGCGATGAAAAGCACTTTCGACAAGTCGTAGTTTATATCCAAATAGTTATCGTGGAACGCGGTATTCTGCTCGGGGTCAAGCACTTCGAGTAATGCCGAAGTGGGGTCGCCATGATAGTCAGCCGTCACCTTGTCGATCTCGTCAAGCACGAAAACGGGATTAGAGGTCTGTACTTTTTTGATGTTGTCGATTATTCTGCCGGGCATAGCACCGATATAAGTACGTCGGTGTCCGCGTATCTCTGCCTCGTCGTGCAGTCCGCCAAGCGAGATGCGTGCATATTTGCGCCCTAAGGCTTTGGCTATCGACTTGCCCAAACTTGTTTTTCCAACACCCGGAGGTCCATACAGACACAAAATAGGTGACTTCATATCGCCTTTCATCTTGAGCACCGCAAGGTACTCGAGAATTCGCTCTTTCACTTTCTCCATTCCATAATGGTCGGCATCGAGAACGTCACGAGCATGACTGAGGTCGAAGTTGTCGTCGGAATATTCGTTCCACGGAAGAGAAAGGATGAGTTCAACATGGTTAAGTTCAGTAGAATACTCGGGCGAGTTGGGTGATATACGCTCTAACTTCTTGAGATCTTCGTCGAAGAGTTTCTTTACTTCATCTGACCATTTTTTGCTTTTTGCTCGTTCGTTGAATTCAGCTATCACTTGCTCTGAGGTGTCACCTAATTCTTTCTGGATAGTACGCATCTGTTGCTCAAGGAAATACTCACGTTGTTGCTTGTCCATATCCTCTCGAGCTTTGTTTTGTATCGACTGTTTTATCTCAAGCATCTGCAACTCCTTATTGAGCAGTTCGAGCAATCGGAATGCGCGGTTTTCGAGGTTCTCTTCTTGCAGAAGTGCCTGTTTCTCAGGTATCTGGAAGTTGAAGTTTACGCATATATAGTTGACCATCAGAGTGGCACTGTCGATATTCTGCAGTGCCATGATAGCTTCTTTGGGCAGCTGTTCGTTGCTTCTGAGTATCTTAAGCGACGTCTCTTTGATATTGGAAGCTAAAGCAACTAATTTCTTAGTGGGTTTCACGTTTTGTTCGCTGAGAATAAACACTTTAGCTTTTAGATATGAACGACTTGTTACGAACTCATCGACCATAACTCGCTGTATACCTTCAAGAATTACGGTTGTTGAGCCATCTGGTAAGTCGAAGGTTCGAACAACTCTTGCAGCTGTACCTAAAGGATATAAGTCTTCTGATTTGGGCTCTTGTACCTTCGTATCTTTCTGGCATAATACGGCTATCACTTGTTCGCTTTCATAAGCTGATTTTACCAGTTTCAGCGACTTCGGACGCGACACCACAACCGGCAACAGCACACCCGGAAACAGAACCATGTTTTTAAGCGGCAACACGCCTAAAACGTCGCTATCTTTGAGCTGTGGATTGAAATCAGATTCGTTGGATTCAATAATCGGAATAATAGTTGTTTGACCCATATTTATGTTTTATTAAGAGTAATCGGAATAATAGTTGTATTAAGTGTATATTTCTGCCAATATGACAAAGTCATGACGAATTGTCAGTTTGTCAGCAGCTGTCGAGCGTTGTTTTGACGAATTACAAACAGCCATATTAGTAAGGCAAACAATATGCCAGAAATTTGCGCGTTTTCCTTATAATTCGCATTATGTTAAATAAGATTTATTGAGAAAGACCGCTGCGCTCGCTGTTAAAGGTTAGACCGCTACCTATATCCGCAGGTTATAAACCAGCGTTCCAGGGTTGTTATACAGCTACTTTGTTAGAAAGTTGGAGTTCTGTTTTAAGAACAGGCAAACGTCATCGTTTAGAAGCCATGCCGGAAGTACTGCCACTTGTCGGTAACCGGCAGATGTGAAAAGTTTAAGGCTGGCTGCGTTTTTAGAAGCTACAAAGGCGTAAAGCAAACGTATGTTCAGAAAACCAAATACATATTTTTCTAACATTTCCAGTACTTTTAGAGCATAGCCCTTACTACGTTGCCCGGCAATGATATAGATGCCCACTGCGACCTTAGAATTGCGCGGATCAAAGTCGTATAAATCGACACAGCCGATAGTCATTAAATCAGACAAAGAGGTCGGAGGATTTGATTTTGAGCTATCTGTTTCGAGTTGATTATCTGTTTCCGTAGCATTTAGTTGGATGATAAGCCTAAGTTGCCCGTCTTTATAGATATCTCCGGTAGAATTATAGATATAATCGCTGATATCTTTCTGAGACAGAGGATTATGTATGTCTGAATCGTTCCATGAGTCATCGCTGTTTTCTATATAATACAGCAACGGCAAGTCTGTTGGTTCAACCTTTCTAATTCGTAAGTTATCAGCCGAAAACATCATTTTAATGAGAGTTATTGACTTTTATTAGTATAATTCGTAGATGACCAATAAATATAATTTGTTGATTATCTGACGCGGGAAAGCTTTAGTTATTTCTTTCTAAAAATACCGAACAGCCCTCTTGAGTTATTGTTTTGCGTCGGTGCGAAGTCACTATTTTTCGAACGCAGCGCCCTACCCTCGCTAATCATCTGATATATAACGCCCCAGTCCGGCAAGCCGCCAAGGTTACGGTCGTCGATATAGATGTCGGCATTGATTTTTCTGGGCAGAGGTTCGAATTCTAACTGTTCGGGATAATTGCTATTTACCGCATAGAATTCTAACCCCTTCGAACGGCAATATTGCACTGCTTCTTCGAGCAAACTCCCCTCTCGAACAGTCCACAAAATTATTTGATGATGGTCGTCTTGCAACTTTTTTAGCGTCTCGATGGCAAAGGGAATAGGTTTGCCAATCTGCGGATACTCATGCGTTACTATCGTTCCATCAAAATCAACAGCAATAGTCATAGTGATTGTATTAAATAGTTGTACCTTATTTACCTTACTATAGTGCATTTACCTTACTATAGTGCGATATTGTCGTCGGGCATTAACTCGAGTCGGATACGCCCCGCATTAGGCTTACAGAATATCAGTCCGATAGCAGAAATGGCGGCGCACCAAATCATAGGAGTATGCCCGCCTAATAAGAAATAAAACAAGATTCCAAAAATCAACCCCGGACCTACTATCAATAGTCTTATCAGCGAGTTCTTCTGATATGTCTGATATTTCAACTGCTCGTCGTCGAGAGTCTTCAGTTTGTCACATTGTTTTTTGAACCAAAAGAGAACAATAGGCAATGTGGCTATGATATATATAATCACTGCTGACTGTATGGCTTGTCCGCCTTTGGAAAAGGCATCGATATATTCTAACTTGGCATTCTTACTAAGATATATCATCAGTGAAGCCACTATCAATGCTAAAACCAGGATGGTATAGTAGCAGAAGTTTAGTTTTCGTAATACTGATTTCTCCATGACATTATGATTTTAGTTATCTGATTGGAATAATGTTCTGTTTAGTATCGAGCGCCCTAAGGTGACGTCATCGGTATATTCTAATTCGTTACCCACCGCCACACCTCTTGCAAGCTGCGTTACTTTTACGTTGAATGGCTGCAACCGCTTGTAAATATAGAAGTTGGTCGTATCACCTTCGACGGTAGTAGGCAGTGCGAGTATCACTTCTTGTATCTCTTCCGGCACGATACGTTCCACTAACGAGTCGAGTTCGAGGTCTTTCGGACCGATGCCGTCAATAGGCGAGATTATACCTCCCAACACGTGGTACAAACCATTATATTGCGCTGTCCGCTCAATAGACATTACGTCTTGTATGTTTTCTACCACGCACACTATCTGTCTGTTTCGTCGGTTGCTGGAGCATATCTGGCATACCTGTGTGTCGCTGATGTTGTGGCATACTTTGCAATAGCAAATTTGTGATTTTAGATTAGTTAGAGATTGAGCGAAGATGTTGACCTCGTTGTTGTCGCGTCGGAGCAGATTCAGCACTAATCTGAGTGCTGTTTTTCTGCCTATGCCCGGCAGCGAAGCAAACTGGTTGACAGCGTTTTCTAATAATATAGATGGGTATTGAGTCATTTCTTTTGACGAATTTTACATTCTTACTACCCTTTTCACTCCTTTGACGGTCGATAGTTTTTTGATAAGAGTCTCGGTTTGAGTAGTATCGGTTACCATGATGGTGAGTTGTCCCTCGAACAAAGCGTCGTGCGAGTCGATAGATATATTTCTGAGCATCACTCCGTTTTCTTTCGATATGATAGAAGTAAGGTTGGTCACTATTCCGATGTCGTCGTTACCAATCACTTGCAGCGTAATGGGGAATGAAGCTCCTACCGGTTTGCCGCTCCAGCGTGCTTGCACAATACGATACGGGAAGCGCTCTCTCATGTCCGCGGCGTTCGGACAGTTTTGTCGGTGAATGCTGATACCCTTGTTGATAGATACAAAACCAAAGACGTTGTCACCATATATAGGGTTGCAACATTTAGCAAACCGGTAATCTACATTCTTGAGGTTCGAGTCGATTATCAGCACGTCGGAATGTGTGCTACGCTCAGCTTGTTCTTGCGAAGGCATTAGCTCGAAGGTGTCAGCCGACTGCGTTGTTGAAGGTGCCGGGGCGGCATTGGTGGAAACACCGAGTATCTCTTCGTATAACTCCTTTATCTTAAGAATGTTTTCAGAGCCATTGGCTATCGACTGATAGAAGTCTGACACCGACTTATACCCTATCTTCAGTGCGAGTTTGCTTATTTTACTCTCGTCGTAATCGAGTTTCCAGTTGTGCAAACGTCGCTCTAACATCTCCCTACCCTCTGTCGCATTCTTGTACTCTATCTCTTTCAGTGCTTGCCTGATTTTGTTTCTTGCTTTTGTAGTTTTAACAAACTCAAGCCACTGTCGATTAGGCTTTTGCGTCGGAGACGTCAGTATCGACACCTGGTCACCGTTGCGCAGACGATGACGAATAGGTACGTTCTTATCGCCTATCTTACCTCCCACACATTTGCACCCAAGGTCGGAATGGATGAGGAAAGCGAAGTCGAGCACAGTAGCACCTTGCGGCAGTTTCTGCAAGTCGCCGTTAGGAGTGAAGACGAACACCTCTTCGTCGTAGAGGTTAAGGCGGAAGTCGTTGATAGCATCTTTGTTATCGACGTCAGGGTTCTCGAGCATCTCCCTTACTCCTTTTAGGAACTCGTCCATATTGGCTTCGCTCTTGATACCCTTATATCTCCAGTGTGCTGCCACACCCTTCTCGGCTATCTCGTCCATTCTACGGGTACGTATCTGCACCTCCACCCATTTGTTTTCGGGTCCGATAACAGTGATGTGCAGCGACTCATATCCGTTCGATTTAGGTATACTCAGCCAGTCTCTTAGACGTTTGGTATTAGGCTGATACATGTCGGTCACGATAGAGTATACCTGCCAGCATTGTGCTTTTTCTTTTTCGAGTGGCGCGTCGAGAATAATGCGAATGGCAAACAAGTCGTATATATGACTCACATCGCATTTCTGCTTCTGCATCTTATTGTAAATGGAGTGTATCGACTTGGTTCGCCCTTTGATGGTGAATGTCAGTCCTTCTTGCTCAAGACGTTGCTTGAGAGGTCCTATAAACGAGTCGATATATTGGTCGCGCGACTTCTTGGTTTGGTGCAACTCTGTAGCGATAGCTTTGTAAGTGGTGTAGTCGCGAAATTTGAGCGAGAGGTCCTCAAGCTCGGTTTTGATACCATACAGTCCGAGTCGGTGAGCTAAAGGTGCATAAAGAAACGAGGTCTCGTTGGCAAGTTCTTGTACCTCTGTGAAGTCGGCTTTCTCTGATAGCCGTTTGTTTGCTTCACGCATCACCTGCACTCGCTCGGCAATGATAATAAGCACTACCCTGACGTCTTCGGCAAGCGTCATGAGCAACTTACGGAAGTTCTCGGTTTCGTACGACGTCTGCTTGTGATATAATCCGTCAACTCGTTTCAGACCTATCGTCATCTTAAGAACGTTCTGCCCGAACTGTTCTTCCGTTGCCTTGCTGTCGGCATCTTTGAGCAACAGTGCTGCCACAGCATCTTTGTCGAGACCAATTTCGGAAACCGCGATGTTGACAGTCTCTAACGTGCTGTCGGTAATCTGTTGCCGGCTAAGCAGTTCTAACTGCTGCTCGGTATAGTGTATCTGAAGGTCTGCAAGCGTTTGCAAAACATTACTATTTTCCATAGTTCCAATATAGTTATGTTTCCGTGTGTCGTTTAGCCCTCTTTCGAGTCTAAGAATGGCACACTCCCCAATTTCGCTGCAAATTTAGACAAAAGATTTAAATTGTGCAAACGAAATAACATCAACAACAAAAAAGTTATTACAAGAGCAGCAACCTTGAAACAATAGCAAGTTCGTTTGATAAGAAAAAAAATAAAATTGTAGAAAAAATGTTATGATAATTCAAATAGTTTTTGTAACTTTGCAGCGCACTTTGGGATTGCTTTGTTAGGCAACAGAAATGCGTCTGTTCATAAAAGATAATAATCAAAAAGTTAATATACCAATGAAACATGTAATTCGTATTCTCTTAGGTATCGCGATATGCGTGATGGCCTATTTATGCGTAATGAGTGTCGTTACGCCTATTAAGTTCGAAGACACTCGTAGTCAGCGTGAGCCTGCTGTCATAGCCAACCTTGTTGACATCCGTACGGCAGCCGTCGAGTTCCGTGCTCAGACCGGTCACTACACCGAAAGTATGGATTCGCTGCTTAACTTTGTGAGAACTGGCACCAAGAAAGAGGTTCTCAAAGAAGGAGCACTTACCGACAAGCAACTCGAAGCCGGTATGACGGAGCACAAAGCTGTGAAAATAATCAACAAAGCTAAGGAGAAGGTAAAGAAGATGACTTTTGCTAACGACGATGAGCTTTACGCATATATCTGGGAAAACGACAAAGACATAAAGAAAGAGTCGTTGCAAGGTTTCCGCCGCGACACTATCGCTACCCCGCTGCTGCAGTCGTTGTATAAAGGCAAATACGATGCTCAAAGCATTGGAAAGATAGCTTTCATTCCTTATACCGATGGTAAGCAGTATATTCTGCAAGCTAACAACACATATACCAACAAGAGTGGTGTCGTTCCGTTGTTCCAAGCTTCTGCTCCATTCGAGCTCTATTTAGGCGACCTCAACGAACAAGAGCTTGCCAACCTGATTGACAAAGAGACCAAGCTCGGACACTATCCGGGACTGAAAGTCGGTTCGATAGAAGAGCCTAACAACAACGCAGGTAACTGGGAATAATACATTCTTTGACATAAACAAAAATGAGTGACATCGTCACTCATTTTTTTGTCGCATGAAGAATGTCAGAATCAAATATTTTCACTAAGGAATTACGCTACACAAATTTCAATAGTTCTCTTCAATGTTATGAGGATAATATCAGGTAAATACAAAGGACGCCATTTAGAGCCTCCGAAGAATATCACAGCTCGTCCGACAACCGACTTCGCCAAAGAGAGTCTGTTCAATCTATTCACCAATCGCCTCGACTACGATGGTATTGACGTGCTCGACTTGTTTGCCGGCACCGGAGGCATCGGTTTGGAGTTTGTCTCGCGCGGAGCACGCAGTGTGATAGCCGTAGAAAAGGCACATGTGCAGCAAAACTATATCATCGGCGTATGCAAACAGCTCGGAGTCGACAACTTGCAGGTCGTCAGAGGCGACGCGTTTCGCTATCTTAATGCTTGCTCTTATATGTTCGATGTCATCTTTGCTGACCCACCCTACGCCCTCGAGACGTTGGCTGAGCTGCCGGACATAATATTCAGCAGACATCTATTAAAAGAAGGCGGAATATTCGTACTCGAACATTCCGCTAACAATAACTTTGCCCAACATGCGCATTTCGTCGAAGAGCGCAACTATGGCAACGTGCATTTCTCATTCTTCGAATAAGTCTGATGCCGTTTTGCATACTTACGTATTACCCATCAGTCTATATAGACCTCGAGTAGTTGGCAACTACCACCTTTCGGCACGAAGCTTACATCCGCCGTTGTCGCAGGTAAGAGCACCACTTCACCCGCTTTGATAGAAGTGGTGTTTTCTTTATCGCTGACTATATCTGCCTTTCCTGCAACGCATAGCAGAGCCACAAACGAGTCAAGAGGAGCATAGTCGCGTTCGCATTGCTCAGCAATAAACAAGTTGTTGGTAGTGAAATAAGGCGTCTTGTAAAGGTTCTCTGCTTTGGTCTGCTGTGCAGGTGCCGAATGCTTCACAGCTTGAGTGTGTTTGCTCAGTTTGGCAACTTCGAGGGCTTCTTTAATATGCAACTCACGAAGTTGACCATTGCTGTCGAGCCGTCCGTAGTCGTATAACCGATAGGTAACATCGCTCGTCTGCTGAATCTCTGCCACCACTACCCCCTTACCCAAGCTGTGAATAGTGCCGCTCTCGATGAGCATGAAATCGCCTTTTTCAACATTTACGATGTTAAGTACCTCGGATAACTGATGGTTATCAACCATTGTCGCAAGTTGCTGTCGGGTGAGGTCTTCTTTAAGACCGTACACCACTTTGCCGCCATTCGACTCGAGCACATACCACATCTCCGTCTTACCACATTCCAATCCGTTAGCTTGGGCATATTCGTCGTCAGGATGAACCTGTATCGACAGGTCATCGTCGGCATCGATGAGCTTGATGATTAGCGGGAAGACATTGCCGAAACGCTCAAATACTTTATCGCCCACAAGCTCACCCATATATACTTCTATAAGCTCGTTGATGGTGTTGTCGGCTAAATAACCATTGGTCACCAACGACGACTCGGGTTCAAGACCGGACAAACCCCAGACCTCTCCTATAGAGGAGAGATCCGAAGCGTCAGGAAGTATCCCTTTCAGCCTGCTACCACCCCAAATCTTGGATTTGGCAATAGACTTGAACTTGAGCGGATAGAGTGTCATACCACTATTGTTTGTTGGCTTTACTCATCAGGTGCTGCTGCCATCTCCAAGCTGATAGCAAGATCTGGTCGGTCGGGGTCTCGGCTTTCCAATGTAATACGGTGTTAGCCTTGGTGGGGTCAGCCCATACCTTCTCGATGTCACCTTCTCTGCGTCCAACGATGCGGTATGGCAGTTTCACACCCGTAGCCTGTTCGAAGCCGCGAACGATCTCAAGCACTGACAACCCTTTGCCGGTACCGAGGTTGAAAACCTCTACAGGTTCGCTATCGACTTTGAGCATACGCTCGAGAGCAGCGACATGAGCCTTAGCAAGGTCGACAACATAAATGTAGTCGCGGATACACGAGCCGTCGGGAGTGTTATAGTCGTCGCCAAACACTTTCAGCTCGCTACGGAGTCCGGCTGCCGTTTGCGTTACGAAGGGCAACAGGTTGTTAGGTACTCCGTTAGGCAGCTCGCCTATCAATGCCGACGGGTGAGCACCAATGGGGTTGAAATAGCGCAACAAGATGGCTTTGAACGACGAATTGGCACGAGACTGATCGCATATAATATCTTCGCAGATATGTTTGGTATTGCCGTATGGTGACAATGCCTCCAGACGCGGAGCCTTCTCGGTTACAGGCAGATTCTCGTCAGAGGGCTGACCATATACAGTACACGATGAGGAGAATACGATATTGTGTATACCGTGGTTCTGCATTATCTCAAGCAGATTAAGCAGCGAAGTGATGTTGTTGCGATAGTACAGCAAGGGTTTCTCTACCGACTCGCCTACTGCCTTCGAGGCTGCAAAATGGATGGCGGCACAGAGGTCATCGTATTTCTTAATTACATTTTCGAAACTCACGTAATCCTGGCAGTCGACATTGACGAAGTCGGGACGCTTGCCCACTATCTGCTCGATACCGTCGATAACGCTGATGTCGGAGTTAGAGAGGTTATCTACTATGACAACCTCGTATCCTGTCTGCATCAACTCGACAACGGTATGCGAACCTATATAGCCTGCACCACCGGTTACTAATACTCTATTTTTCATAATTCTGTGTTTATAAATATTCGAAAGGGTTAACTAAAACGAACTTGTGCATCCGTCTTTAGAAAAGTTTCTCCGGGTAGTCGCCACGTTCAACCAGCTCTTTGATCTTAGCCACCACACGTGGTCTGTCGTCGGCATAGGTCACGCCAAACCATTTGCTTGGAGTGTCAATGACATGGCAAGTAGCTTTGCCGGCTTGTATAAGGTCGTTGACAAGTGTCGGGATATAGAACTCGGCTTTCAGCTCCTGTCCGTGTTGAGCGAGGAACTGACGGAAGCCTTCCTCCGAATAGTTCATGTATTCGGGGGTAAAGCCCCACATGTTCATCGAAACGGGGGTGTTTTCTGAGATGGCAACATCGTTTTGATTTTCGTCTTTATAGATCACTTCGCCGTTGATGCGTTCGATGTTAGTGCGCTCTACTACGGTGGTGAGGTTGCCGTTCTCGTCGGTAGCACACACACCACGGCTTACGCTACCATTTTCCGAAAGGGTGTTACCTACCCTATATCCTGCCATGCAGTATGCTCCGGCTTTGTCGGCATTCTCTTGCAAGAACTTAGCAATCAGCTCAAACGACTCTTTTCCATAGAAGTCGTCAGCGTTGATAACCATAAAAGGTTCTTTGATGATGTCTTTTGCCATCAGCAGTGCGTGGTTAGTGCCCCACGGTTTCTGACGCTCGGGGTTATAGCTGACACCTTGAGGTACGCGGTCGACCGACTGGAAGCATACCTCACACTCGATTTTGTTGGCATATTTGGCAAGTACAATATTACGGAAGTCTTCTGCAAAATCTTCACGGATGACGAATACTACTTTCCCGAATCCGGCGCGATGTGCATCAAATACAGAGTAGTCCATTATCGTTTCACCATTCGGACCAAGACGGTCAAGCTGCTTGAGTCCGCCATAACGGCTACCCATACCGGCAGCTAATACAAGTAATGTAGGTTTCATAGTATGATGTTTTAAGTGTTTATGCTATGTGTTGTCATTGGCATCAAGGTACATACACATTGTACCCTTGCTTTATTTGCTCGTTTACTCTTTTGGGATGGAAGGTGAGGTTTGCCATTTTTATGGCTGTCAGAGCACCTTCCACACCTTTATTACCGAGTTCACCGCCTGCGCGTTGCATGGCCTGCTCTAGGTTGAGAGTGGTAAGCACCGAGAATATCACAGGCACCGTACCTCTGGTATTGAGTAGAGTCACGCCCTGCGTTACCGATTCGCATACGTAGGTGAAATGCGGGGTATCACCCTGAATGACGCAGCCGATGACGATGATGGCATCGAAGCCGAGGTCGTAGTCGTATTTGTCGGGTTGCGGCACCAACTTCTCGGCAGCATAGGTAAGCTCTATCGTTCCGGGAACGTGATAGATTCTCAGATGGTCTTCCCTTGCTCCGCAGTTGAGTAGCGTCTCAATAGCGCCGTCAAGCAGTTTGTACGTCACCTGACTATTCCAATCGGCTACAATAATTGCAAAACGCTGACGTGCTACCACATCAGCGTTTGGCAAAGTGTCTGGATTATATTCCGAAAGGTTATGTAACTTAGTTGCCATTTGGATAATAAGTTAATTGACACTCTATTATAGTATTATTATTCTGCATAGATAGCAGCCGTCTGAGCTTCGTTGCTCTGTGGGTACTTCTCTTTGATGGTGTTGTAAGCTTTGCGTGCAGCAGCCTCGTTGCCTTGCTCTTGGTATACGTGTGCAGCTTTCATTAGACTCATAGGGCTGAGTATGCCATGTTCCATAGCACCTACTTCTTCGAAGCATTTGGCTGCCTTGTCGAGTTGGTCGGTTTGTACGTATGCATCGCCCAAAAGTTGCTTCGCGGCAGCAGCGGTAGTCTTCTCTTTCGAGCTATACTTCTGCAGGTACTCGATAGCCTCTTCGTAGTTGCCGAGCTGATAGTTGCAAATACCGGCGCAGTATGCAGCCAACTTACCGGGCTGATTGTGATACTTGTCGCTGATAGCGGCAAAACCCATGCAGTCGTCATCATTACCATTCAGCGCAACTTCGTAGTTCTGCTGCAGGAAATAAGTCATAGCAACAGCATTCTCGTTGCCTGCCTGCTCTACCTTAGGTTCAATCACATAACTCTTAATCAGCCATACACAAAGGGCGACTGCAAGAATACCAAGCACTACCCATGAGATAAGATTCTGATTTTCTTCAATCCAACGTCCGGACGTGGAGAGAGCCTCTTGCACGTTCTCAAGCTGCTCATCTTGTTTTTTAGTGTCTTTTGCCATAGTTATTTAATATTTTTTTGATTTCTAATTCATCGCGCACCTGCCACTGATGTGCTTTTGCGCATACAACGTGCAAAGATAGTACTTTATTTTGGATTGACGAAATTTATACGAAAAAAAACATAAAAAACAAGCAAACGTCGAGTCTTGCAACCAATGTCTTGTTTATATAAAGAAAAAGCACTACCTTTGTAGTGCACATCGGTGATAGACCTTAAAAACGATATATTGCCGAAACATATAGCTGCGTTGCACAGAGACCGGAAAACTCTACATTATTTTTCTGAAACGAGTAAATTCCGCCTTCGATGGCGTGCTGCTAATCTCCCGCGATGACCCGCGCAAGCGGCGAGCGACTGATTTAGGCAGATTACAAAGAATACGGAAAGCTCAAATCCTATCTTTTAGGAGTTTTTCTCGAGTAAAAGCGCGCAGCTTTTTTTGTGTCCATACCTCAACAATGCCATCTTACCCTTAGCCGACCTCGAACATTATCAGTTCTAATTCTCAACGACGTTAGTTATGCCACGACAAGCTCACCACCACTGCGTTGGTTACGCTGTTGAGTTCGAAAGCGCGGTCCTGATATTCGTATGCCATAACCTTGGCTTTGTCTAAGCGGAAGCGGTATGCTAATTCTGCATTTATGAACCTGCCTCGATACCCTATACCCGCTGTAGCGTAATGTTTACGGCGGTCGTACATATAGTCGGCATCGGTGCGAGTCTCGAACGGATTGAGCACCAATGGCTTGGCGTTGGTCGCACTCATCTCAAATGCATAACCCGCTCTCAGGTACATCCTATTCCACAAACACCACTCTACTCCGGCCTTTATCATGTGGACATCGGTCATATTGGCTTCCGGAGCCTGCTTGTCGGCAAAACGATGGGCGTAGTCGTATTCCACACTCAGCAGAGCTTGCTGACCTAACTGATACGACACACCAAACGTGGAACGAAGCGGCATGACGTATTTATTAAGGGTGTACGAGTTGATAAGGGTTGATATAGCACCTAACGAGGCGTTGTTGGTGATACGCATCGAGTGTATCGAGGGCGAGAGTATTGAAGCTCCAAGGCGCAACTGACGCACAGGATGATATATCAGTCCGAATGCACCTAAGAAGCCGGTGCCATCGGCAGAAAAAGAGGTCGAAAGAGTGTAATAACGATTCGGCAGATTCTCTGAGAAGTGTGTCGTTTTCTCGTAGTGCATCGACAAAATATGCGCAGCAAGCCCCAGATACAGCCTATTGCTTACATTGGCACCCCAAGCAAAGGTATATTGGTCGGTGCCGCCGGCCTCGATAATGTTAAGCTGCGAATTTCGTTGCCCCTCAGAAATAAGAGCCCATTTCGATGTTGAAGGATTGTATTTTATTATACCGCTTTCGGCATAGAGGGCACTGAGCCAACCTACATTCTCATCTTCATAGAGTCGTGTCGAACCGATATTATCTACTATATCAGCATTATAGATATTGCTATTGGTGATGTCGCACACTAACTGAGCCATCGACCTGTTATTGCGAGCCTCGAACAATGAGTTCCTTCCAAACGATTTGAGACGCTGATAGCTAATCATTATATTGTTGAACACCATGCCTTGATACCTATCGTTGGAGCCGAAAGAGAACAGCAGCGATGCCGAAGGAACAGCCCAAGCCTGCTTGCTATAGTCGACGGTGCCTTTCGACTTATCCAACTGCCAAGCGAGCGACAACGACACCGCCGAGCGCCGATATACACCCAGCGCTGCCGGATTGTCTTTCACTGCACTCTCATCGCCACCCACCGACGTCATGGCTCCTGCCATACCTACGTAACGGGCGGTACCAGTCAAATCGTAGTCGGCAAAAGTCTGCATGTCGTAATCTTGTGCCGGTAGATTGATTGCGAAGATTAGCAAATTGATGCAAACAGCACCTATTCTCAATATTGCATTTCTCAAACTCATTATTTACGTGACAAAACAGTATCAGCGAAGATAGCCGACACAGGAGCGGTATCTTCGCTGATAAAAATAATCTCTTTGGCGTTTTTGTCGTAACGCGGGATGTCGAATTCGAGGTCGACATCTTTTGGTGTCAGATAGTACACATCGTCAACATCATCAGAAATAGTTCTTAGCGAACTGCAACCGGGGCACAACAGCGTTGCTGCTGCGAGCATGAAACCTAATATTAAGACTGAACGTTTTTCCATCAGCTCAATATTATGGTATCAGTTACGTCTGAAGCCTATTATTTGTCTGACGTCTTGCAGGGTTCGTGCTGCCGACTCTCGCGCTGCCGTCGCTCCTTTCTCTGCCACTTGCGAAAGCAAGGCTTCGTTGTGCGAATAGTATTCTATACGTTCGCGTATCGGAGCGCAGAAAGCATTGATGTCGGCGGCAAGCTGCTTCTTCATGTCACCATAGCGTATCTCGCAAGCGTTGTACTTGTCGTTGAAATACTCGTATGTCGACGGGTCGGAAACAATCTGCATCAAAGTGAAGATGTTTTCTATCGGTTCGGGCTTTACCTGATTAGGTGTAGTAGGACCTTGGTCGGTCACAGCACGCATCACTTTTTTCTTTATAGTACTCTCGTCGTCAATCAGATAGATGGCATTGCCTGTGCTCTTGCCCATCTTACCTGTGCCGTCAAGTCCGGGTACCTTTACTGCTTTGTCCGAGAGCGAGAATGAAGCCGGTTCTTTAAAGTACTCTACTTCATATATCTGGTTGAATCGTCGCGCGAAATGGCGAGCCATCTCCATATTCTGCTCTTGGTCTTTACCCACTGGAACCTTGTCGGCATGGTGGATGATGATATCTGCAGCCATCAGTGTGGGATACGTCAGCAGACCTGCATTGACATTGTTGGGGTTCTGACGAACCTTCTCCTTGAATGAGGTTACGCGCTCAAGTTCGCCTATATAGGCGTTCATGTTGAGATATAGGTAGAGCTCGGGTATCTCTCTGATGTCGGACTGTACGTAAATAGTTGCTTTGTCTGGATCTACTCCGCAAGCAAGATATTCGGCAAGGATAGTTCTGACATTCTGACGCAGGTTAGCGGGGTGAGGATGAGTGGTTAACGAATGCCAATCGGCGATAAAATAGAAGCATTTATATTGCTCTTGCATTGTTATAAAACTCTTTACCGCACCAAAATAATTGCCAAGGTGCAAATTACCGGTAGGTCGGATGCCACTAACTACTGTTTCCATATTAAAAGGTTAAAGTCTTGCGTCGTGATTAAGGTCGACTCTATAAATTAGTCTACTACGATAGGTAAAGTACGTTTGATGCGCTGATCGAGAGCTGTCAGAGTCTCGGTCTTTGCTACACCCGGAATCTCTTGAATCTTTCCGTTTAGCAGCTGCATCAGGTGCTCGTCATTGCGGGCATAGAGCTTGATAAGCATGGTGTAAGTACCAAGTGTGTACTGACATTCCACTACTTCAGGTATCTTCTCCAGCTCGGCACTAACAGCCTTGTAAAGCGAACCTTTCTCAAGTGTAATACCAATATAAACACAGAGTTGATACCCCAATTTCTTAGCATTGACGGTATAGCCTGAACCTGTGATTACACCCATTTCTATTAGGTGCTGAACGCGTTGATGAATAGCAGCACGGCTTACACCGCAATATTCGGCTACATCTTTAAACGGGGTACGAGCATTCTTTGTAATAATACTCAAGATCTTTTTGTCAAG
>CAMHKW010000031.1 GCA_946185835.1 uncultured Bacteroidales bacterium | reverse complement strand
AAAAAAAAACAGATTTCGTCATCTCGTGATCTCGACATCTCGTCATCTCGAAAAAAAAAACAGATTTCGTCATCTCGTGATCTCGACATCTCGTCATCTCGAAAAATAAAACTATAACCTCAAAAATAAGACAATGAAAGTACTTGTTGCAACCGAAAAGCCTTTTGCCAAGGTAGCAGTCGACGGCATCCGTCAAGTGTTAGAAGAAGCCGGTTATGAGCTTGCCCTTCTTGAGAAGTATAACTCGCGTCAGCTTCTGCTCGAAGCAGTCGCCGATGCCGATGCACTCATCATCCGCTCGGATGTGGTTGATGCCGAGGTGCTTGATGCTGCTAAAAAGCTCAAGATAATAGTGCGTGCCGGTGCGGGCTACGATAATATCGACCTTGCTGCCGCTACCTCTCACAACGTGGTGGCAATGAACACTCCCGGTCAGAACTCCAATGCCGTTGCCGAATTGGCACTTGGACTGATGGTGTTCGCCATTCGCAACTTCTACGATGGCACTTCGGGTACCGAACTCAAAGGCAAGACCCTCGGGATACATGCCTTCGGCAATGTTGGTAGAAATGTAGCACGTATCGCCAAAGGCTTCGGCATGAACGTGATAGCATACGACGCTTACTGCTCGGATGAGGTGATGGTGGCGGCCGGAGTTACACCTGTTCATTCGGCAGAAGAGCTGTATGATAAGGCGCAGATAGTGTCGCTGCATATACCTGCTACAGCCGAGACCAAGCAGTCGATAAACTACAATCTGCTTAGTCGAATGCCTAATAACGCACTGTTAGTCAACACCGCTCGCAAAGAGGTAATAAACGAAGAAGACCTCATCAGACTGATGTCGGAACGCAACGACTTCAAGTATGTAACCGATATCATGCCTGCTTCGGACCATAAGATGCACGAGCTGTTCGAAGAACGTTACTTCTCGACACCTAAGAAGATGGGTGCACAGACGGCAGAAGCTAACATCAATGCAGGTATAGCTGCTGCACGTCAGATAGTCGACTTCTTCGTCAATGGTAATACCCGCTTCCAAGTAAATAAATAGTCCTCGAGTAAATAGTTTTCGAGTAAATAAACAGTTCCAGCTTTGAAACATCTACTGCCGATATTACTTTTTTTCGCCGCTCTGCCTGTCATGGCACAGAATCTGATAACGGCGTCGGGCAATGTGACCGAACTGCCGACACCTGCGGGTGTCGACCACGTGTTTATCTTTGCTGACCTGACATCGGCGCAGATCAACGCATCAGCAACAGCAACGTGGTACAAGTATGACAACGGAACACAGACCCGGATTCAGACCGGCGTCAACTATCTGTACCCGGAAGATAACACCGGTTATATAGTTGAAATAGGTACTCAGACGGTTTCGTTCTTCGTTATCGACTATTCTAAGCACCTCATCAACATACGTTCTCTTACACCCAACCTCGAATATGAGAATCGGTGTGAATATACCGAGCTGCTCGTCGATGCCGACATCCCACAGTTAGAATATCGCTTGCCTGATGGTCGGAAGCGTGAGATAACGCGCGAAGCACAAATAACTTACACCTCACTCGGGTGGGATGGGGAACAGTGGCAAGACTCGCTATGCAGCGAGACGGTGACCATGCGCGAGAGGATAATAGTCGGGGCTCCGCTGCGTAATACCGTTTTCACTATCGGTGCCGATCAGTTTATGAAAGAGCTCTCGCTCACAGTCGACTCAGTGACAAGCGACCTATACGAAGCTGTGGCTGTGGATGCACGTCCTACTACGATCACGACAGTGCGTGGCGACGAGAACGAAAATCAGCATACCAACGAGATAGAACGACCTATCGAGACGACGCAGCTGCAAGGCTCAGCTCCGCTTGATATCTTGTTTCGCGCTAATGCCAATGCACCTGTGGCACAGTATTATCAGTGGAAGATATATAAAGGTACAAAGCTGGTGGTGCAACGCACCGACGACCAGCACCGGTATACGTTCCAAGAATATGGTCAGTATAGGGTGGTGCTGGTTGTCAGCAACGACTATTGTGCTACCGACTCGACATCCATCGACGTCTCAGTGTCGCTGTCGCAACTGCTTGTACCAAATGTTTTCACTCCTAACGGCGATGGACGTAACGATGAGTTCCGCGTCAGCTACCGCTCGATAATAGAATTCGAATGTTGGGTATACGACCGATGGGGACATCTCGTCTACCATTGGAACGACCCGGCAAAGGGCTGGGACGGTACTGTTAATGGTCGTCCGGCAGCCGAAGGTGCTTATTTCTATATCATCCGCGCTAAGGGTGCCGATGCCGAAGCCGGTGCCAAATACCGTCGTGCTACGGCTAAGAAACCCGCTGAGATAGGTGTATACCAACTCTCCGGCGACATCAACCTCATCCGGGGTGAAAGGAAATAACTAACGAGGCATCATTCTTCGTTGCAAGGCTTTGAAGCGTATCAATTCAGTGACTATTCTGTCAGGGCAAGGTATCGACTCGTTTCACTGCATTCACAATAGCAAACCACGCAGCAGCGACGTCATTATGGCGTCTGTGCTGCGTGGTGGTGTTACATGCCGTTTGCTTTATGCAAGGCGACTGATAGCATCGCGAACGCGGCGAAGCGTCTCTTGCTTCCCTAATACGTTGGTTATCTCCCAGATGTGCGGTCCACGTGCCGCTCCTACAAGGCAGATACGGAAGGCGTTCATCACCAGTCCTACACCATACTCTTTCTTAGCTATCCACCCCATGACGAGTTCGTCGAGAGCCTCTGCCGACCAGTCGTCTTGCGGCTCAAGCAGCTCGAGCAGCTCTTGCATCTGCCGTGGTGACTCCTCTTTCCAGCGTTTGCGCAGCGACTTCTCGTCGTACTCGGTTGGAGCGACGAAGAAGAAGTTACATTGTTCCCAAAGCTCGCTGACGAAGTTGACACGCTCTTTCATAAGCTCCACGATATGCTCGATGGTGGCAAGCGGGTAGATGTCGGTAGCTATGCCATGTGCGCTGAGAACGGGCAGGAAGTCCTGTGTGAGTAGTTTGTTGTCACGCAACATAAGATATTGGTGGTTAAACCATTTGCCTTTTTCATAGTCGAACTTAGCTCCGGCTTTCGAGACGCGGTCGAGTGAGAAGTCGGCAATGAGTTCGTCCATCGAATACAGCTCTTTGTCGCCGGTCTGGTGCCAGCCGAGTAGTGCGAGGAAGTTGATGACGGCTTCAGGATAGTAGCCCGACTCGCGGTAGCCTGACGACACGGTGCCAGTCTTCTTGTCGTGGAACTCGAGCGGGAAGACGGGGAAGCCGAGTCGGTCGCCATCACGTTTCGAGAGCTTGCCGTTGCCTTCGGGTTTGAGTAGCAGCGGCAGGTGAGCGAACTGCGGCATAGTGTCAGCCCATCCGAAAGCTCTGTAAAGCAGTACATGCAGCGGAGCCGAGGGTAGCCATTCCTCGCCACGTATGACATGAGTGACTTCCATAAGGTGGTCGTCGACGATATTAGCCAAGTGATATGTGGGCAGGTCGTCGGCTGATTTATACAGCACTTTGTCGTCGAGGATAGATGAGTTGATGACCACCTCACCGCGTATCAAGTCGTTGACATGCACATCTTCGTTAGGCTCGATTTTAAAGCGAACGACATATTGTGTTCCGGCGTTAATCAGCGCATCGACTTCTTCTTTGGTCATCGTCAGCGAGTTGCGCATCTGCAGTCGGGTGGTGGCATCGTATTGGAAGTTTTTTATCTGCTCACGTTTCTGTTCGAGCTCGGCAGGAGTGTCGAAGGCGATGTAGGCATTACCGCTGTCGAGCAGTTGCTTTACATATTGGTGATAGATAGCTCGCCTTTCCGACTGCCTATACGGACCCTTGTCGCCTAACTGCCCGCACAGCGAGTCGGTTAGCTGTCCTTGTTTTTTGTTCCAAGCTCCGATACCTTCGTCGATTTCGATGCCTAACCATTGCAAGGCTTCGATGATATATTCTTCAGCGCCTTCAACGAACCGAGTGGAGTCGGTATCTTCTATTCTGAGTATCATGTCTCCTCCGTGCTGACGGGCAAAGAGGTAGTTGTAGAGTGCGGTTCTCACGCCGCCGATGTGAAGTGCACCTGTTGGTGAAGGTGCAAAGCGTACACGTACTTTTCTTTCCATTGTATGTTATTGTATTTGTTGTTATTCCTTGTTTTGCTTGGCAAACCATTTCCAAAGCGGAGCGGCATGCAGGGCTTGCACTATGTCGCCCGACTCGAGCAGTTGCCGGACTTCTTGTTCTGTAAGCAGGTGAGTCTCGATGTCTTCGGTTGCTTCTTGGTGTGCCTGCTCTTTCTTTTCCACACCTCTTGCCACGAATGTTATTGACCAGTTGCTGTGATTAGTTGGGTTCGGACTCAGTGTCATCCACTCCTGCCATTCGCCACCGCTGTATCCTGTTTCTTCGAGTAGCTCACGCTTGGCAGCGTTGATAGGTTCTTCGCCTTGTTCTACCACTCCGGCGCATAGTTCGTAGTGCGTCTCGCCAATGCCATGCCTATATTGGCTTTCCATGACGTATCTGCCATCGGTGGTGATGGCTATCACGTTTATCCAATTTGGGAAGTCCATGATATACCAAGTGGGGATGACCACACCGTTAGGTAACTCTACCACTTCGTGTCTTATTCTGAGCCATGGACCGTCTTGAAACAGGTATTCCGACGATAGTACTTTCCATGGATGGTTAGCCGGTTTCTCTATCATATTGTGTCTTTATTTTTTGTTGTTGATTCTCATTACTATTGGCAGGTGGTCGGAATATCCGCCGAGATAGACGGGTCCGCTGTATGTGCGAAAGGGCTTGTTTCCTCCGTATTTGTCGTCTTCGCACAACATCTCGCTCGATTTATAAATATACGTAGTCACGATGAACGGCATTAGTGATTGCGAAGCATAGAACTGGTCGAGGTGAGTCCAAGTGCCATGCCATTTGTGTGAGCCGGTGTCGTCGGGCATGTCGGTCATGAGGTTGTGCAGTCCGCCGATGTTGTCAGCGGGTTGGCTGTTCATGTCTCCCATGACTAAGATTTTGGCGGTGCTGTCGACTTGTTGCAAACTATCAACGACGTGCTGTATCGTTTGCCTGGCGGCTTGTCGCTTGTCGTCGGTGGCGGCAGCTCCGCCTCTTTGCGAGGGTAGGTGGCACACAAAGACATGCAGAGTATCTCTTGTCTGACTTGACAACTTTGCTATTCCCTTGGCATATAGTATGTCACGTGTCGGTCGCTCGTTGTCGGGCAAGGGCACCTGTATGGGCTGACTTGCAATGAGTTCGAACACGTCCGGGTTGTATAGCAGCGCGCAGTCGACACCTCTGATGTCGGGACCTTCGTAATGTACATATCCGAGTCGATAGCTCTTAAGTGCTCCGAAGACGAGGTCGCGGACGCAATGTCCGTTTTCCACTTCGCAGAGTCCGATGAGCGAGGGTGTTGACCACTCGCAGATATTGGCTATCACTCGGCTTATATTCTCTATCTTACGCCGATAGCGTGTGTACGACCATCTGTACTCGCCACCTTCGAGGTAGGCTGAGTCGAGTTTGAGGCTGTCGTGGTGTGTGTCGAAGAGGTTTTCTACGTTGTAGGACACCACGATGAAGTCGTCGGCAGCACACAGAGTGCCGGCAAATATGCTTAGTAATAGTGTGATATGTATGACATATCTGCGCATCGTATTACTTGTCTGCTCATTGTCGATTTTGTGAGTCGTTGACCAACATGCCGCAAGCAGCAAGTATGTCTTCACCTCTTGACTTACGTATCGTTGTTGTGATGCCGTTTTGTGTGAGGTAGTCGCGTATCATGACCATCTGTTCTTCGGAGCTTGGCTTGGCGTCGAGCAGTCTGTTGGCAAGCTCTGTGTTGTCGCCGTTTGCGGGAGCCTGATGGTACCGAATGAGGTTGACGCGGCAGTCGAGTCCGCTGAGTAATCGCCTCAGAGCTGTAGCATGGCGGAGGGTATCGTTGACGCCGCCAAAACATATATATTCGAACGACAGTCGCCGCTGGTGCGAGAAGTCGTATTGCTTTAGCAGTGCAACGACATCTCTGAGATGATATGCTATCTCAATAGGCATGATGGCTTGCCGCTCGACAGCGAAAGGATTATGCAGGCTGATGGCGATATGACATTCGCTGCTGTCGAGCAGTTTTTTAAGTCCGGGCAGCACCCCCACACTCGACACGGTGATACGTCGAGGCGACCAGGCACATCCCCATGGCGCTGTCATGACCTCAAGCACTCGGAGTACGGTGTCGATATTGTCGCAGGGTTCACCTTCGCCCATAAACACTATGTTGGTGAGGTTTTCTGAGTCGGGTAGTGAGAATATCTGGTTAAGGATATCGGCGGGCGTAAGGTGGCAGATGAATCCGAGCGTGCCGGTCATGCAGAACCTGCACCCCATCTTACAGCCGGCCTGAGTGCTGACGCAGGCTGTAGCGCGGTCGCCATCGGGGATATATACGGTCTCGACGAAAGCAGTAGGTCCTTCTGTGTCAGTTGCTTTTTTGCTTTTGCCTTTCACGGCAAAGAGGTATTTCTTTGTGCCATCGGTGCTCACCACTTCGGTCTTAGGTTGCGTGCGTCCGATGTCGTATCGGTCGGTCAGCAGCTGTCGTGCCTTGCCCGAGAGGTTGGTCATCTGCATAAACGAAGTGGCTCGCTTAAGGTATATCCATTCCGCGAGTTGTTTGCCGGCAAACCGTGGCAGACCGACGCTAAGGGCTATGTCGGTCAGCTCGTCAAGTGTCTTTCCAAGCAGTCGTTCCATTGTTATATCTTACCACGCAAACAGCGGGTACTGTTTCATCATTTTGTTAACCTGCTCTTTTACTTTAGCTATGTTGGCATCGCTTTCGGGGTTGGAGAGCACGGTGTCGATGAGTTCGACGATATATGCCATCCGGTCTTGTTTGACGCCACGTGTGGTGATGGCAGGCGTCCCGAAGCGAAGACCTGAAGTCTGGAATGCTGACCTTGTATCGAAGGGTACCATGTTTTTGTTGGTGGTGATGTCGGCTGCTACGAGCGCTTTCTCGGCTACCTTACCGGTGAGGTCGGGGAACTTACCTCTCAGGTCGACCAGCATGCAGTGGTTGTCGGTGCCTCCCGAGATGATATGGTAGCCTTTGTCGATGAAGGCTTGTGCCATGGTGGCGGCATTGACCTTCACTTGCTGCTGATAGAGTTTGAACTCGGGCGTCAGCGCTTCACCGAAGGCTACGGCTTTGGCTGCTATCACGTGCTCAAGCGGTCCGCCTTGCACGCCCGGGAAGACGGCTGAGTCGAGCAGTGCCGACATCATCTTGACCTCTCCCTTCGGTGTGGTCTTACCCCATGGGTTGGGGAAGTCTTGTCCCATCATGATGGCGCCGCCACGCGGACCGCGCAACGTCTTATGAGTGGTCGTCGTGACGATATGCGCGTACTTGACGGGGTTGAGCAGCAACCCGGCAGCTATCAGTCCGGCAGGGTGCGCCATGTCGACCATGAAGATAGCACCTATCTCGTCGGCGACACTGCGAATGCGCTGATAGTCCCATTCACGAGAGTAGGCAGACGCACCGGCGATGATGAGTTTAGGGCGCTCTTGGCGAGCGATACGTTCGAGCTGATCGTAGTCGACTCTGCCATCAGATTCCTTGACGTTATATTCTAATGCCTTGAACATCAGTCCTGAGAAGTTGACAGGCGAACCGTGACTAAGGTGTCCGCCATGCGAGAGGTTGAGTCCTAAGAACTTGTCGCCGGCATTAAGGCATGCCATGAAGACTGCCATGTTGGCTTGTGCACCTGAGTGGGGTTGCACGTTAGCCCAACAAGCGCCATATAACTCTTTGAGGCGGTTGATGGCTATGGTCTCGCTCTCGTCAACGACCTGACAACCGCCATAATACCGCTTGCCCGGGTATCCCTCGGCGTATTTGTTGGTCAGAACCGACCCCATGGCTTCCATCACTTGGTCACTCACGAAGTTCTCGGATGCTATCAGCTCGATGCCTTGCATCTGTCTGTCTCTTTCTCGACGGATGATGTCGAAAATCTCTGTGTCGCGTTTCATGATTTATGTTTTTTTATGATTTCTCTTTTTCGTAACCGACCATCCGAATTTGCCAATCCTGTCTCCGAGAGTGTAGTACTGCCCGTGAGAGTAGGCTATCAGGTCGGCTCGTTCGAGTTCGAACTTCTGCGTCTCGGGGTCGATGAAGGCATCGTCAGCCTGCACGTTGACCACTTGTGCTAAAAACATGTCGTGACTCCCGAGCGGCACTATCTGCGTCACCTTACATTCGATGTTGAGCGGACTCTCGACTATTATGGGCGCCGCCACCATCTGTCCTCGCTCGGGCGTGAGGTGCATCTCGGCGAATTTGTTATAGTCTCTGCCCGAACGGACACCGCACCAGTCGGTGGCACGTGCTAAGCTGCGGGTGGTGAGGTTGAGGACGAACTCGCGGTTGCGCGCTATGATGTCGTAAGAATAACGCTCCGGACGTATTGAGATATAGCACATTGCAGGCGAAGTGCAAACCGTACCTGCCCATGCTACGGTCAGGATGTTATATTCGTCAGCACTGCTACCACAGCTCACCAGCAACGCCGGAAGCGGGTAAATCATTGTGCCGGGTTTCCACGAAATCTTTGACATAAACAGCGGGGTCTTGCGATGCTTATTAAAGTTACGATGTAAATAGGGTGCAAAGATACGTTTTTTTTCTTATATTGGCAACAACGTTTCCCAAAATCTAAAAAAATGCGTACCTTTGCGGCACGAATCAGTAGGGTGGGAGTGTCGCACTCCGTGCCCGACTGCCGGGATTTATCAACTTTTTTGTCAATAAGTTAGTTATGCGCTATAGAGGTGCTTATCTTACCGGAGTACTCGCTCAACTGATATGGGCAGCCTCGGTTATCTTTTCTAAAGACGCATTGCAGTTGCTTGACCCTCTGTCGCTTGTGGTGGCGCGTTTTATATTGTCGGTGATGCTGATGTTTGCTATCGGCATGGTAGTCCGACATTTCCGTCCGTCTTCTTCTTTCGCCCTATATCGTATCAGCAAGCACGATGCCATGCTGTTTGCAGCAGCGGGCCTGTTGCAGCCGTTTTTGTATTTTATTCTTGAGGGCTATGCCATCAAACTGATAGTGTCACCGACTATGGCAGAAGCCTTCCTGTCGACTATTCCGCTTTTTGCACTTCTCATCTCGCTGCTGTTTATGCACGAGCAGATTACGAAGAAGAATATCATAGGTCTGTTGGTGTGCAGCATTGGTGTTGCACTGCTGCTTTTTGCCGGTAATACCAATTTCGAGATAGGCTCTGCCATCGGCGTGTTATGTGCTTTTGCAGCAGTGCTGTGTGCTGTGTTTTACTCTATAATACTGAAGCTTATCCCCGAACGGTATAACACTCTGACCATCGTCTTTCACGTTCAGGCATTTGCGGTGCTGTTCTTCATCCCCACGTGGCTTCTTGTCGACTTGCCTGATTTCGCGACCACTTGGCAGTCGTGGCTCGACTCGGGAATGCTCGGCAGAGCTTTTGCCGACGTGCTATACCTCGGAGTGTTGGCGTCGGTGTGCGCCTTTTTGATGTTCTGCTACACGATACGCACCCTTGGCGTCACTCGTGCAAGCGCATTCAACAATATCACACCCGCCTTTACCGCACTACTGATGCTTATCTTCTTCGGCGAACAACTGCCGTTGCTCAAGTGGATAGGTATAGTGGTTATCACTGTCGGCATGTTCTTTGCACAAAGGCACGAGCATAATAAATTAAGCGAGTAACTATCAGTCAGATGTGGCAAAGGTTTTGCGTATTCAAAATATTATTCGTAACTTTGCACGTTTTCGCCTGAAATATGACAGCATATTGTGACGGAATGAAAATAAAGTGAAACAAAATACGTTTGAGTATGGATCAATTTTACAATCTCTTGTTCATCATAACCCTTGTGGGAGTGGTGGTGTTTATAGCATTATATTTCGTTGATGCGGGCTATGGTAAACTCATTTCTGCGAAATGGGGACCGGCCATCAACAACAAGGCGGGGTGGATGCTTATGGAGTGCCCCGTGTTCCTTGTGATGCTGTATTTATGGGGCTGTTCTTCTGTGAGGTTCGAATTGCCTTATTTAGTGTTCTTTCTGCTGTTTGAAATGCACTATGTGCACCGGTCGTTTATCTTCCCGTTCTTGCTTCATGGTAAGTCGAAGATGCCGATAGTGATAATGGCACTGAGTGTGGTGTTTAATATAGTAAACGGCTATATCCAAGGCTATTGGCTGTTCTACAAGGCTCCTACCGAGCCGTTCTATCAGTCTGCTTATACACTCGGCTGGTTTACCGACCCGCGCTTCATCATCGGGGTGATATTGTTCTTCGTCGGCATGATTATCAATCAGCACAGCGACTACGTGATACGCCACTTGCGCAAGCCCGGCGACAACAAACACTATCTGCCTAAAGGCGGCATGTACAACTATGTCACCTCTGCCAACTATTTCGGCGAGATATTAGAGTGGGCAGGTTGGGCGATACTGACCTGGTCGTGGGCTGGTCTGGTCTTCTTCTGGTTTACATGTGCCAACCTCGTGCCGCGTGCCAACTCTATTTATAATAAGTATAGAGTGGAATTTGCTGACGAGTTCGAGGCTCGACGCCCGAAACTAAAACGTATATTCCCATTTATATACTAATAGGGTACTTCTAAAATTAACGTTCTTTTGAAATGAATATGACTTCAGAATTGTTTACTCCATATCAGCTTGGTCCGATTACACTTCGTAACCGCTTTATCCGTAGCGCGGCTTTCGAGAATATGTGCCCGGGCAACAAGCCTTCGCAGATGCTCAAAGACTACCATGTGTCGGTGGCTCGCGGCGGAGTGGGAATGACGACTGTCGCCTATTGCGCCGTAGACCTAAGCGGCGTGTCGTTCGACGGACAACTATACGTTCACGACGAGATCAAGCCTGCACTACGTGACCTGACAGATGCCATCCATGCCGAAGGCGCTAAGGCATCGATTCAGCTTGGGCACTGCGGTAACATGACGCACTTCTACACCTGCCATTGCATGCCCGTGAGTGCGTCTAACGGTTTTAACCTCTATTCGCCCACCATCCACCGCCGACTCAAACGCGAAGAGATACACAGCCTTGTCAAGAAATTCGGCGAGGCTGTCGACTTCTGCAGAGAAGTGGGGTTCGACTGCGTCGAGATACATGCAGGACATGCCTACCTGCTGTCGCAGTTTATCAGTCCGCGCACCAACCACCGGCACGACGAATACGGCGGCTCGTTCGAAAACAGAGTGCGTTTTCTCAACGAGGTTCTCGACGAGGTGATGCTGCATGCAGGCAACGACATGGCGGTGATAGTGAAGACCAACATGTGGGACGACTGCCGTGGCGGTAGCGACATCGAAGAAGGACTGAAGGTGGCTAAAGAGATAGCCAAACACAAAGTGCATGGTATAGTGCTGTCGGGCGGTACGGTGAGCGCCTCGCCTATGACAATATTGGGTGGCGCCATGCCTATCAACACGCTGGCTTACTACATGCCCATGCGCTCGTTTTGGTGGCTCAAGGCTGCCCTGCATCTGCCAGGAGTGGGACATTTTATGATTCCGACAAAGCCGTTCCACGAACTTTATTTCATGGAGAAAGCCAAGATCTTCCAAAGTCAGATTACCGACGTGCCGCTTATCTACGTGGGAGGTGTGCAGTCGGGCGACAACTGCCAACGTATAATGGACGAAGGATTCCCGCTCTTCCAGATAGCACATGTGCTCATCAAAGACCCCGACTTCGTCAAGCATGTCGAGCAAGACCCACACTACCATGCCGGCTGCCGACGCTCGAACTACTGCGTGGGACGTATGTACACTCTCAACATGAAATGTCACGAGTGCGTGCTTCGCGACGGAGAACAGATACCGCAATCACTGCAAAAAGAAATAGCTAAACTCGAACAACAAGCAGCCAAGACGGCAACATTGTAGGCTGCTGATTATTACAAAAAAAAACATACAATGCTTGCATTAGTCACCGGTGCCAGCAGCGGAATAGGACTACAATATGCCACCGCTTTGGCGCGAGATTATCATACCGACCTGCTGCTGGTCAGCAACCAAGAGCAAGAACAGATCGACGTTGCGCGACAGTTAGAGAAAGAATATGGCATCAAAGCCATACCCCTATGCCGTGACCTCTCTCGTCAAGATGCGGCAGAAGAGCTGTTCGAATACTGCAAGACTAACGACATCGAGGTCGACATACTCATCAATAACGCCGGCGTGTTCTTCTTCAATCCGCTGGTGCAGACCCCGATGCGGCGAGTAGAGCTGATGCTCATGCTCCATGTCGTGACTGTGGCAAAGATGTGCCGACTGTTCGGCGAAGAGATGTGTAAACGAGGAAACGGGTACATTCTCAACATGTCGTCGATGTCGGCATGGATGGCATATCCGGGCATACAGACCTACAATGCTACCAAAGCTTTTATCTATAACTTCTCGAAGTCGCTATGGTATGAGTTCTACCCCAAGGGGGTAGGTATCACCGTCATGACGCCGGGCGCCGTAGATACAGCTCTGTTCGGCTTGGCTACAAAATACAGAAAACTGGCAGTCAGACTTACGGTTAGCATTCCGCCCGAGAAATTGGTTAAGAAAGCGCTGAAACGTATGTTTAAGAAGAAGAAAGAAGGTATGCCGGGCTTTTTAAACCACTTGGCAACACCACTGCTCAAACATACACCCGACTGGCTCGTCTTCGCTACCATGCGCTTCGTGGGTAAGTATCAAAAATGATAGACAATCTTACAAAACATTGTTTTGATAACGGCAATGCTATTTCAAAAATGATAGACAATCTTACAAAACATTGTTTTGATGGCGGCAATGCTATTGCCGCTATATAATTTAAGTTTCTCAAGTTATTAAGCATTTTGTCACATCCCGCACAACCATTCTCGTTTTTATAAGCACGGCAATTTCATTGCCGTGCTCCACAATTCCTCCTCCATGAGACGAGTCAAGGCCTCATCTCTACCTCCTCCCTACACCACACACGACTTATAGCAACCCTGATTTAATTCGCTTTTTTTACTTGCAAAACAAGACAATCTTACAAAACATTGTTTTGATGGCGGCAATGCTATTGCCGCTATATAATTTAAGTTTCTCAAGTCTCTGAGAAACTTAAATATTCGCGCCCCTCAGGCCCGAGGTTTTCTTCCTGCGAGAGTGGTCGACTATCTTATAATTTATGAAAAGGGAGTTGGAAGCTGTTCAGCTCCTTTTCGCATTCTGCCTCGCTCTTTCCTAAGATGGCGCGGTCTAAGGTATCTACCGTCTGATGAAAAGCGGGTGAGTGGTCCATATAGCGCGTATGGGTCAGCTCGTGAAGTATCACCGACTTTATCAGATGGTCGGGCATGAGCATGACATAGGCACTGATGATGATATTATGTTTATAAGTCTCTTCCTGAGTAGGCTCGCCAAGGTCGACAACAGCAAATCCGCGCTTAGGTCCGAAAGTCTTTGGAATTCTTGACAAACGGTTGCACGAGCCCCAGCGGCTAAGGGCATGACCACTTTTAAAACTCTCGAATTGCAAGCCGCTTTTTTGTGATAGTTCACTGATTATATTAAGTAGAATCCGAACGGCAGCCTCCTCTAAAGCTTTCTCGAAAACGGTTTGAAGCCAACGCTGCTTCGACGGCTCATCGCAATCAATCGACTCGGGCAAGTGTAGGACATAACTGACTTTGTTGGGGAGGGTGTTGTTGTCTAACGTCCGCTTCAAACTTATGGTAGTGTTGTCTGCTACTATTTTAAACGAGAAATGGTCGGCGTCGACGCTGAAATTGAAATCTATATTTTTGCGTTTTGCCTTGGCTTGCGACTCAAATTTATTAGTGCGTTCTCTCAAGTCTCTTAATTGCTCGCGGTTGCTGTTTACCAACTGAACGAAGAAATCGACCTCATACTTTTGCGGTGCACGAATCAAGAGCCGGTCGTTGTCAAACTCCGACCGAAACTGACGACAACGTGTATCGAATCTGACATACACGGTGCCAAACTCACTGTCTTCGAACTTGATATTGTAATGTAAAATATGCATCTCAACTTGTAACTTATAGGTTGCCTGTTTTGAATTTTGAAATAGGACGCAAAGATAATATATTTTTATCTAAGAGGAATAGATATGGAATAAAGTTGAGATTTTTTTTGCAAAATATTTGTGTATGTGAAAAATAATGTATATCTTTGCAGCGAATTGTTAGGGAGACCCACAAGGTTTCCCTAAATCGTATGAAAACAGACATCTGCAATTCAATGCGGTGTTGCAACGAATAATATTGTAATATGTTGGATATTAAAGCTGTAGAATCGATAGTAAAAGAGTTCGCCGAACCGCGAGGTATCGAGATCGTACGCTTGTCGGTCTCGCCCGACGACAGTGTGGTCTTAGATGTTGATAGTCTGACAGGTGTCGATTTAGACACTTGCGCTGAGTTGTCGAAGTGGATAGAGCAACATCTGGACCGTGACGTAGAAGACTACGATTTAATGGTTGGCACTGCTTCGCTTACCGACCCGCTTGTGTTGCCGATGCAGTATCAGAAACATATTGGTCATCAGATGTCGGTGATCACAAAAGACGGAACAAAACTGAAAGGATTGCTCGTTGATGCTGACGACCAGGGGTTTATGATCGATGTCGAGCAGATGGTCAGAAAAGAAGGCGCCAAGCGACGCACCAAAGAGATAGTATCGATGCGTTTCGGCTTTGCCGAGGTCAAGTCGGTGACATATATGCTTAAGGTATAGCAACAATGGCTTATCTTGCATGAAAATAGAAAATCAAATACAAACATAATAATGGCAAAAAAACAAGAGACAGTCAATCTGATTGACATTTTTTCCGAGTTTAAAGAACTCAAGAATATCGACCGTCAGACGTTTATGGGTGTGATGGAAGAGAGTTTTCGTAATGTGTTGGCTAAGATGTATGGCGGCGACGACAACTACGACGTCATCATCAACCCCGACAAAGGCGACCTCGAGATATATCGAAACCGCGAGGTGGTAGCCGATGGCGATGTCACCGACCCCAACAAGCAGATCGCGTTTACAGAAGCACGCGCTATCGACGACGAATGTGAGATTGGCGAGGAGGTAACCGACAAAGTAGACTTCACTAAGTTCGGACGACGTATGATTCTTAACCTGAGACAGACGCTCGCCAGCAAGATTCTTGACCTGCAGAAAGAAAACCTCTATATCAAATATTCCGAGATGCTCGGTCAGATAGTAACGGCTGAACTCTATCAGGTATGGAAAAAAGAGATGCTCTTGCTCGACGAAGATGGCAATGAGCTTTATCTGCCCAAGCAAGAACAAATACAAAACGACTTCTACCGCAAAGGTGACACCGTACGCGCTGTGGTGGTTAGGGTAGAGAACAAAAATCAAAACCCGAAGATCATCTTGTCGCGCACCTCGCCGCTGTTCTTGCAACGCCTGTTCGAACAAGAGGTACCCGAAGTGCACGACGGACTGATTTCGATAAAAAACATAGCACGTATCCCCGGAGAAAGAGCTAAGGTGGCTGTGCAGTCGTTCGACGACCGTATTGACCCCGTAGGCGCTTGCGTAGGTATCAAAGGTGCACGTATACATGGCATCGTACGTGAGCTTCGAAACGAGAATATCGACGTCATCAACTACACCTCTAATATCAATCTTTATGTTCAACGTGCTTTGGCACCCGCTAAAATCACCTCGATGGAGGTCAACGAAGAAGCAAAGCAAATCAACGTATATCTGCAACCCGACGAGGTAAGTCTCGCCATTGGTAAAGGTGGCTTCAATATACGCTTGGCTTCGATGCTTACAGGCTATCAAATCGACGTCTTCCGCGTTACCGACGACGCCGATGCCGAGGATGATATCTACCTCGAGGAGTTCGACGACGAAATCGACGGCTGGGTAATAGATGCCCTTAAAGCTATCGGTCTGGATACCGCTAAGTCGGTGCTGGCTGTCTCAAGAGAAGAACTCATCGACAGAACCGACCTCGAAGAAGAGACTATCGACGAAGTACTCCGAATACTCGCAGCCGAGTTCGAAAACGATTGATACGCCTCTAAACACGCACTCTAAACTCTAAACTTTCAACTAAAAGTCTTCTCTCAACTTTCAACTCTAAACGTCTATGGCAATAAAACTAAGTAAAGCTTGCAAAGAACTGAATATCGGTATGTCCACCATTGTTGAATTCGCAGCAAAGCATGGTACGACGATAGCCGAGGATCCCAATGTGCGCATTGGTGACGAGCTATATCTATTGCTCGCCAAAGAATTCAATACTGATATGGCACTCAAGTTGGAAGCTGCCAAGCTACAACAAGAGCGACAGGAGCGCGACATACAGCAGACCCTTTCCATAGAAGAAGAGAAGAAAGAACCGCAACAGATAAAGATACCTGTCAACAAACCCAAGGTGATAGGTAAAATCGACCTCGAGCCTAAGAAGAAAACGGCTGATAATGCTCAGACCGAAGAGGTCAAAGCTGATGCCGAACAAAGCAAGCCTGAACAGCAAGCTAAAGAGCAGAAGGTGGAGACGTCGGCTACAACCAACAGCAACACGCCTGAGGTAGAAAACAAACAAACAGTTCAGCCAAAGGAAGATAAGAAAGAGCCCGAGAAAGTAGCTGAGAGCAAAGACGAAAAGAAAGAGGAAGTTAAGAGCGCCGAGAAAGAAAAGCAGCAAGAGGCAACAAAACAGCCTGAAGAGCGCAAACAAGAGACCAAACCGGCGGACAAACCCGCAAAGAAAACAGAGGACAAGTCAGCCGGAAAAAAGGAGGACAAGTCTGCCGGTAAGCCTGCCGACAAACCCGCAGGTAAGCCCGATGTCAAGCCCGCCGACAAAAAAGAAGGTGGCGATGGCAAGCAAGCCAATGGCGAGAAGAAAGTAGAAGTATTCACGATCGGAACACCTACGCTCAAAAACACTCCGAAGGTGATTGGTAAGATAGACCTTAGCTCCATCAACCAACAGACGCACCCGCGGCAGAAAACCAAAGAAGAGAAGAAGAAAGAGCGCGAAGAACGTCGCAAGCAACAGCAGAGCCAGAACGCTGCTGCAGCGGCTGCCGGACGCCAGGAAAACGAGAAACGTAAGCGCGAACGTATCAAACATGGCAAGGTCGACGTCAACGACGTAAAGAACCAGAAAGGGCAGAAGAAAATCAAGAACAAACCCGTACGTATCGAAATCGACGACGAAGAGATACAGCAGCAGGTAAAAGAGACAAGAGCGCTCATAGGTCGCAAAGGTAGTAAGACCAATGCCTCGAAATATCGTAAGGAGAAACGCGAACATATACGTCAGCAACATGACGCTCAGGTAGAACAAGAGCAAGCACAATCGAAAGTGCTGAAGCTCACCGAGTTCGTGACAGCTAACGAACTGGCAGTGATGATGAACATCTCGGTCAACCAAGTTATCTCAACTTGCTTCGCCCTGGGACTGATGGTAAGTATCAACCAACGTTTAGATGCCGAGACCATCAACATCGTAGCAGAAGAATTCGGCTTTACCACCGAGTTCGTATCTGCACACGTGGTTGAACATGTCGATGAAGACGAGCAGTACAGCGATGCCGACCTCGAAAGCCGTCCGCCTATCGTCACCGTGATGGGACATGTCGACCATGGTAAGACCTCGCTGCTCGACCATATTCGTAACACCAACGTCATCGCAGGTGAGGCTGGCGGTATAACACAGCATATCGGCGCGTACAACGTAAAACTCAAGAACGGACGCCATATCACCTTCCTCGACACCCCGGGACATGAGGCTTTCACCGCCATGCGTGCTCGTGGTGCTAAGGTGACAGATATAGCTATCATCATCGTGGCTGCCGACGATGCCGTCATGCCGCAGACCGTCGAGGCTATCAACCACGCTCAGGCTGCCGGCGTGCCCATGATATTTGCTATCAACAAATGCGATAAACCCGGTGCTAATCCCGAGAAGATAAAAGAACAACTCTCGAACATGAATATCCTTGTGGAAGAGTGGGGCGGCAAGTATCAGTCGCAAGACATATCTGCCAAGAAAGGTGACGGCGTGTTCGAGCTGCTCGAGAAAGTCTTGCTCGAAGCCGACATGCTCGACCTCAAAGCTAACCCCAAACGTAAGGCTAAAGGCTCTATCATCGAGTCCTCGCTCGACAAGGGACGTGGTTATGTGGCAACAGTACTTGTCTCCGACGGTACCCTGCATATCGGCGACATAGTGCTCGCAGGCACATCGCACGGACGCGTCAAAGCTATGTTCAACGAGCGTAATCAGAAAATCAAAGAAGCACTACCCGGCGAGCCGGCACTTATCCTCGGACTCAATGGCGCTCCGCAGGCTGGCGACGACTTCAACGTCATGGCTACCGAACAAGAAGCACGTGAGATAGCTAACAAACGTGAACAGCTGCAACGTGAGTTCTCGATTCGAACCAAGAAACACGTCGGACTCGAAGAGATAGGACGACGACTGGCAATAGGCGACTTCAAAGAACTCAATATCATCGTCAAAGGTGACGTGGTCGGATCGGTAGAAGCACTGTCAGACTCGCTCATCAAACTCTCGACCGAGAACATCCAAGTCAACGTCATACACAAGGCAGTGGGTGCTATCTCCGACTCAGATATCCTTCTTGCCGAAGCTTCCGACGCTATCATCATCGGATTCCAAGTTCGACCTACGGCTACCGCGAAGAAGATGGCAGAAAAAGAAGAAATCGACATTCGCCTGTATTCAATCATCTACGATGCTATCGAAGAGGTGAAGGCGGCTATGGAAGGTATGCTCGCACCCGAAATAAAAGAACAGGTTACGGCTACGCTCGAAGTGCTACAGACGTTCAGAATATCGAAGGTGGGTACTATCGCCGGATGTATCGTAAGAGACGGAAAAATCAAACGAAGCAACAAAGTCAGAGTCATTCACGACGGCATCGTCGTCTATACAGGAGAACTGGCTTCGCTCAAACGACAGAAAGACGATGTCAAAGAAGTCGGCACCAATACCGAGTGCGGCTTGAACATAAAATCCTATAACGACATCAACGAAGGCGATATCATCGAGGCTTTCGACACCGTCGAGATAAAGAAAGAATTGTAACAAAAGTAGCTAAAGAAAGATTTGTAACGAAAGTAGCTACAAAACAAAAGAGTAGGGACGTTTACCGACGTCCCTACTTATTTGCTCCCATTAAGGTCATGCTCCGTCGGCTAAGTCCGACGGCAACAATACAAAAGGCAACAATGCAAAAGTAGCTACATAACAAAAGAGTAGGGACGTCTACCGACTTCCCTACTTATTTGTTCCCATTAAGGTCATGCTCCGTCGGCTAAGTCCGACGGCAACTATGTTCTCTTTAAACAAACTCTTTCAGAAAGATAGCCGCTATAGCGATAGGCACCAAGTACCTTATCACCAACCTGAAGGTGCTAACCGCAGTGCTGTTGAGCGACCGTGGGCGGACATGTAGCTCCTTCTCAATGACCTGCTTAGGGACGAACCAACCTATGAAAAGCGCCATGCCGAAGGCATTAAGCGGCAACAGGAAATATGAGGTAACGGCATCGAAGCACTCGAACAAATCGTGACCGGCTATCTTAAGCCAATCAGGCGTGCCACATACCGACATGACACACAAAGTAGAACTGATCAGGCATATAGCAATAGTGATTACTACCGCCTTGTGTCTGTTGATAGGGTGCTTGATCCGTGCTCCCAAATCGCTAATGAAGGCTATCACTATCTCCATTAGAGAGATGATAGAGGTGATGGCTGCAATGCAAAGCAGCGAGAAGAACAAGACACTGCTAAACCGAGACATCGACATCTGCTCGAACACAGATGGTAACACCACAAACACTAATTGCGGTCCTTCGGCGGGGTCAAGACCAAAGGCAAAGACAGCGGGGAACACGATGACACCCGCCAGCACTGCCACGAGAGTGTCGAGCACTACCACCTGAGCCGACGTGGCAAGGATGTTCTGACGCTCAGGCATATACGCACCATAGGTTACTAATGCTCCGAAGCCTATCGACAGACTGAAGAAACATTGTCCCATTGCCGATAAGATGACTTGCGGCGTAATCTTTGAGAAGTCAGTCTCGAAGAAGAAACGCATGCCTATGTTACTGTTGGGTAACATCAGTACTTTCACCGCCATAATGAACATCATCACAAGTAGCAGGGGCATCAGTATCTTACTGAGACGTTCGATACCTTTGTTGACATCGAACCACAACACCAGTGCTGTGATGAATACAGTGATACTACAAAAAAATAGCACTCGTGAGGTGTTGATGCTCAGGTTGGCAAAATGTGCCGACAAGTCTTCTGTGGAAGAGATGGTGCCGGCTATTGCGTCGACTAAATAACTCAGACACCAGCCGGTAACCATGAAGTAGAAACTCATCACCAGCACAGTAGCTATCAGACATGACCAACTCAACCACTGCCAGCGTCTGTTCTTTCGTATCGACTGAAAAGCACCATAAACACTCTTACGCGAATGTTTGCCAACGATGAACTCCGTCATCAGCAGCGGCAATCCGAAAAGGAATACACATGCCAGATATACCAACAAAAACGCACCGCCACCATTCTCGCCTGTTACGTAGGGGAACTTCCAAATATTACCCAACCCCACAGCACTACCTACAGCTGCCATCACCAAACCTATCTTCGAAGTAAAAGAGGGAGTGGAACCATTGTTCTCTTTATTCATAATCGTCTGTTTCTGTAATGAGTCGTTATTATAATCGTCTGTTTCTGTAATGAGCCGTTATTTATCTATTTAAGTATTCATAATCAGCCGACAAAGGTAATGTTTTCTTTTAGATTACCAAAAAAATGACAACACTGACCCTCATTTTCAATTATTTTTTATACCTTTGTAGCCTAAATAACCGGAACTCAGACCGGCTACGCCTGTTAGCAACCGGCGGCACTATCACCATTAAAAAATAAGAAATCCGCATGAAGCATTTTTTAGAAAAGACATTACTCAACGACCATGTCATCTTAGTTGTTATTCTTATCAATTCGGTGGATATCTTCCTGATAGAGTCGGGCGTGAGTCATCCGGCTTTGTTTTGGATAGACATGTTCTGCATGCTTATCTTCCTGCTTGAGATGATAGCCAAACTCGCCATCTATGGTCAAAAGCAATACTGGCATGATGGCTGGAACTGTATGGATGGGGTGCTGGTGATATTGTCGTTACCCTCGTTTGTGTTACCCTTTTTAGACGTGTCGTCGTTTAACTTCTCGGCTGTGCTTACGCTTCGTCTGTTGAGGGTGTTGCGTTTCTTGCGCGTCTTCCATTTCTTCCCCGACATAGTGCAGATAGGCGCTGGCTTGCGCCGGGCACTGCGAGATACAAGCGTCATACTCATCGGCGGACTGGTATTCTTAGTCTTGTTCGGACTCATCAACTGCAGCATCTACCGTGACCTCGCTCCCGACTATTTCTCCACACCTCTGCAATCTATTTACTCCGTCTTTCGTATCTTCACCACTGAGGGGTGGTACGAGATTCCCGATGCCATCGCTGCTACCACCTCTCCCGCAATAGCTCATCTCACTCGACTGTATTTCTGTGTGTTGCTCGCTTTGTTCGGCATCCTCGGTATGTCGTTTATCAACTCCGTCTTCGTCGACGCTATGGTAGAAGACAACAACGACGACGTCAAAGAACAGCTACATCGCATGGAACAACAGCAACACCGCTTAGAACAACAGATACAAGAACTGCACAAAATGCTTGAAAAGAACTCTAAACAGTAGCGACATCGCACCATAATTATTATATAAACAATGAAAAAACAACTATTCCCCTTGCTGATCGTAGTGGTCGGCATACTCATGGGCTGCGGCGACAACGAGCCGGAGTTAAAAAACGCTAAAAACTATTTCACCCAATGGAACACATGCGAAGCTCTGACAGCCTTGCAGGCTTACGTTGAAGATGTCACCAATCCTAATTCCGAGAATTTTATTGAAGTGGACGACCGCATTGCCACTTTCGACATGGACGGCACCTTCGTCGGAGAGTTGTATCCTACTTATTTCGAGTATAACTTGTTGGAATACCGAGTGCTCGACGACGCCAACTACAAAGACAAGGCGCCTGATGATGTGCGCGAGACGGCACAGCAGATACGCGACTTCGTCAGAACAGGAGCTAAGCTGCCGGACCATTTCGACATGAAACATGCATATTCTGCTGCCAAGGCTTACTCCGGCATGACGCTTGCGCAGTTCGACAACTATGTCAAAACCTATGCTGCACGTGCTGCCAACGGCTTCGTCAACATGACGTATGGTGAGAGTTTCTACAAACCCATGCTCGAGGTCTTCGACTATCTCGAAGCTCATGGTTTCACCTATTATGTCGTCTCCGGCTCCGACCGTTTTATATGCCGCGCACTGGTCGAGTCGCTCGGCATCGAACCCAACCGCGTGATAGGAATGGACGTCAGACTGCAGTCTACCTCACAAAGCACCGAACCGGGCGTCGAATATACCATGGGCAAAGAGGAGGATATCGTCAGAACCGACGAACTGATAATCAAAAACCTGAAGACCAACAAGGTCTTACAGATAGCGCAAGAGATAGGTAAAGTGCCGGTACTCTCGTTTGGCAATAGCGGTGGCGACTGCGCCATGCACAACTATTGCCTGAGTAACACTGAGCATAAGACCGCCGCCTTCATGCTTATTGCCGACGACGAACAGCGTGACCATGCTAATCGCGAGAAAGCACTCAAACTCGCACAGCAGTGGCGAGATGCCGGATATATCGTCATCTCTATGCACGACGACTTCAAAACCATCTACGGCGAAGCAGTCGAAAAAGTAGACTTCACCTTCTCAAATTAGTATGTCATGTCAGAGAAATCTAAAACTTTTCACCTTCTAAAATTAGTATGTCATGTCAGAGAAATCTAAAACTTTTGCCAAAGCAGCCGCTCTGACGGCTATCATCTCTACTGCTACCGCTATGTTTTGGGCTGCAATAGCTTATTTCAACCAGCGTGCTAAAAAAGACAATACCGCCTCCAAACAAGACGATCCAGCCTCCAAACAAGACGATACAGCCTCCAAACAAGACGTAGAAAAAGATTAGATAAGCACAGCAACAACGTTTTGCGTCAGCGTAGAGACGAGGCTGTGACTCGTCTCACATCAGCCTCAAAAACACTAAGATTTAAAAATCAATCTAACTTCATGTTGCACACTGCGTTACATGCTCTTCGCTCCTGTCACCTTCCTGTCATGTTCCTGTTATCTACCTGCTAAGTGCTCTTTATCGTCAAAAAAAATGCTATACTTAAGCCTTCTAAACTATAAATATTAAACCCGATAAAAACGTCCGCAACACCAACTAATATGGCTGACTCTTCGCTAACATATACCACTCGTCGTTTCGAGGTCTCTTTGCCTGTCTCAGAATACCTCGAGCGTTATCGTCGTGCCGACTATTTCCTTCAGCTATGCAAGCAGTGTGGCAACTACGCCCGACGCTATGGTTGTCCGCCTTTCGACTACGACGTAGTGGCGCTGATGCAACGTTACACTACTGCCACTATCATCGGAGTGCAGATCGTACCCGATGTGAAACAACTACCGCTGAACTTGGCTCAACGTCTGATGGCACCTGTTATCTGTCAGCTCTCTGCCGAGTTACTCGAGCGTGAGAGGCTCACTGACGGCCTCTCGTTTGGCTTCGCCGGAGGCTGTATGCTTTGCGGCGATACCGCCTGTGCTCGTATCACCGGCGAGCCTTGCCGCCATCCTGATAAGGTGCGCTCTTCACTCGAGTCGTATGGCTTCGACCTCGCGAAGACCTCAAAAGAACTATTCAACACTCCCATTCTCTGGAGCACCGACAGCCATATCCCCGACTACCTCATGCTCATCTGCGGCATCTTCAACTAATAGTCCGCTAACTAATAGACCGCTGCGCCGTTAGAACTTTTAACATTAAAACTTGTGTAATTTGAAAAAATATACTAATTTTGCAGCCGTGAAAGAGAAATCCATTCGCTTTTGACAAATTTTTATACACAACAATAATCTATTTTCTTAGCCAATGAAGCATTTAGCACCTATTTGAGTGGTGCAATAACATACTAATTATAAAGCATAAAGCTTATTACTTGGGGCAGTCTAAAGTCTGGACAATTTTAGAATATCCCTTCCAAGGAACAAAGCCTTTGATGCTTGCGCTTTAGCGTGAGCTTTGTTCGTATCAATTGGAAGGGAAAGGCAAGTCCAGACGCCAAGACACCCCAAGTGAGACAGCGAAGTTTCACGCTAACTTTTTGTGCTTATTTGCATAACTTTTTATGAATAAACTACTACAAGTAACATCACCGCTTCTACCTGACTTGCCTGACTTACATATCTTATTACAAGATATATGGCAGCGCCGTTGGATTACAAACAACGGCTATTATCACCAACGCTTAGAGAAAGAACTGACATCTTGGCTTGGGGTAAACTACTTATCGCTATTTACTAATGGTACATTGCCTTTGATAACAGCGCTTCAGGCTCTTAATCTCACCGATGGTGAAGTCATCACTACACCTTATTCTTTTGTAGCTACAACACATTCTATTTGGTGGAACAAACTGACTCCGGTCTTTGTTGATATAGATGAACATACATGCAATATTGACCCGCAAAAGATTGAAAGTGCTATTACTGAAAGAACCATTGCCATTATGCCGGTTCATTGCTATGGAGTCCCATGTGAT
>CAMHKW010000030.1 GCA_946185835.1 uncultured Bacteroidales bacterium | reverse complement strand
GCAATTTTAGCATTGTTTTATAGAGGTTGCAAGCAGTCAAATCTATCCTCTTGAGAAATCGACTGCAAAGGTAGTATATTTTCTTCAACCGTGCAAATATATTTGCATGTTTGCTCATATTTTAGTAATTTTGCAGCTGCTTTTGGAAAGTGTTTTTTGAGGTTTGGATGTGGGGGGGGGGGAAAAAGATTCTAGAGAAGACGGCAGCCGTAGAGACGAGGCTGTGACTCGTCTCATAGATGGGGGGGGGAAAAAAAGATTCGAGAGAAGACGACAGCAGGTAGAGACGGTATACGACATACCATCTCTCTCAAGAAAAAGATAAGGTTTGAGATTACGAAATTAAGATATATCATGTCAGACAAACAGAAAAAGATAATCGTTGCCATCGACGGCTACTCGTCTTGCGGCAAGTCCACCATTGCCAAGCAGTTGGCACGCGCAGTAGGTTACACCTATGTCGACACCGGTGCCATGTATCGTGCCGTCGCTTTGTTTCTCAGTCGCAAAGCGCAAGAGGCAGGCAAAGCAGAGCTGCTGAACGACACAGAATGGGTCGAGCGCCAACTGCCCGCTATCAGTATTCGCTTCGTACGTGTGGGCGACGGTCAGCATGTCACCCTCAATGGCGAAGATGTCGAGGCACAGATACGCACCCTCGAGATAGGCAACCGCGCCTCACAGGTGAGCACCATCGGCGCCGTCAGGCGTTTTCTTGTGGCACAGCAACAGGCAATGGGCAACGACAAAGGCATAGTGATGGACGGTAGAGACATCGGCACGGTGGTATTCCCTGATGCCGAGCTCAAGCTCTTCCTCACCGCCTCGCCCGAGGTAAGGGCACAACGACGGTTTCTCGAGTTACAAGAGAAAGGTGAGCAGCCCGTCTTCGAAGAGGTGCTACGCGATTTGGGCGAGCGCGACTACCGCGATACTCACCGTCAGGAAAGCCCGCTGCGCAAAGCCGACGATGCCATAGAAGTCGATAACTCTAACCTCACACGAGAGCAGCAGACACAGCATATCCTCGACTTGTTCAACAAATGCATAGCCCAACAATGATTACTATCGACGATAAGTCAGGCTTCTGTTTTGGAGTGGTGACAGCAATCCGCAAGGCAGAAGAGGAGCTTGCAGAAAACCGACAGCTCTACTGCCTTGGCGACATAGTGCATAACAGTCAGGAGGTCGAGCGGTTAGAACGGTTAGGGTTGCGCACCATCAACTACGACGATTTCGCCAACCTAAGCAACGCTACCGTCTTGTTTCGCGCACATGGCGAACCTCCAGCCACCTATAGCATCGCAAAAGAGCGTAACATCGACATCATCGATGCCTCTTGCCCTGTAGTTCGCAACCTGCAACGCCGCATACGCGAGACGTATGAGCAACACGTGTTGTCGACAACCGACGACACACGAGCGCAGATAGTGATATTCGGCAAACCCGGTCATGCCGAAGTCATCGGGCTCGAAGGACAGACCGACAACAGCGCTATCGTGGTAGAGCACCCGCACGACTTAGACAAGATCGACTTCGGCAGAGACATATACCTCTTCTCACAAACCACCAAGTCGGTTGACGAATTCAAAACTTTGGTAACGGAAATAGAAAACCGAATCCGGCAAACCGGCAAAAGCCCGCGTTTTGAGTGGCACGATACCATCTGTGGGCAGGTCAGAAACCGCGTGGAACATATACGCGACTTCGCCGGTCAGCATAGCAAGATAGTGTTCGTCGGCGGCAGAAACTCATCTAACGGCAAGGTGCTGTATGAACACTGCAAAGAGGTCAATCCGGACACTATCTTCATCGAGACACCCGAAGAGTTAACCAACGAATATATACAATCTTGCCGCAACCAAGACGTCGGCATCTGCGGAGCCACTTCCACTCCCTACTGGCTCATGGAAGCCGTCAGACAAAGACTCTCTAAACTCTAAACTCTAAACTCTAAACACTTAACTATAAACTCTAAATTCTAAACAGCCGCGGTTACAAATCGGCGTACCCGACAGCAACGCGGTCTAACATCTAACAGCAAAGCGGTCTAACATCTAACTTCTATTATATGGGACACCAAATCAAGACAATAGGTCTATTGACCTCCGGGGGCGATGCTCCCGGCATGAACGCAGCGGTACGCTCAGTGACACGTGCCGCTATCTATCACGAAATAAAAGTCAAGGCTATCATGCGCGGATATAAAGGGCTGATAGCCGGCGAAGTACGTGAGTTTACCACTCAAGACGTGAGTAACATCATACAACGCGGCGGAACGATACTCAAAACCGCCCGTTGCAAAGAGTTCGAGACGGCCGAGGGGCGTGCACAGGCTTACGAGACCATCGAACGCGAACATATCGACGCGCTGGTTGTGATAGGCGGCAATGGCACCTTCACCGGCGGACTGGCGCTGTCGCAGGAGTTCGACATACCGGTGATAGGTCTGCCCGCCACCATCGACAACGACCTCTGGGGCACCGATGCCACCATAGGCTTCGACACCGCCATGAACACCATCATGGACTGCGTCGACAAAATCAAAGACACGGCTTCATCTCACGAGCGCATCTTCTTCGTCGAGGTGATGGGACGCGATGCCGGCTTCCTTGCATTAAACGCAGCGATAGCAGCAGGCGCCGAAGCCGCCATCATACCCGAACGACGTACACGTGAGCAGCAGTTAGACGCATATATCGGCAACGGAATACGCAAGTCGAAGAACTCGAGTATAGTATTAGTCAGCGAGAGCCCCGAGACAGGCGGTGCACAGGCCATGGCTGACCGACTGAAGAAACAGCACCCAGAGTACGACGTAAGAGTCAGCATCTTAGGGCACCTGCAACGTGGCGGCTCACCTACCGCTTCCGACCGTATCCTCGCCTCACGACTTGGCGTGGCTGCCATAGAAGCACTGCACGAAGAGCAACGGTGTGTGATGGTGGGTATCAAAAACGATGAAGTGGTGTATGTACCACTCAGTCAGGCTATCGGACGACATAAGGACGTCAAACAAGACAAAGTCAAAGCCTTGCAGATTCTGTCGATTTAGAACGATTATTTAGGGCACTTCTAAAAATTGCTTTATTTTGATTTCGGATTTTGTCTTGAGCAGATTGCCGGTTTAAGTAAGGGAGCAATGCGAGTTATAACTGAGTAAAAAATCAGCAAGATGCCCACGTTTACGATCGTTCGGAGCGAAGCGTAGATAAGAAGATAAAATCGAATGCAATATAAAAGTGCCAAATTTATTAACTTAACGGGCTTAACTAAAAACGTGGAATTTTTAGATATGCCGTTTACCTCTAACCAACAATAACCATGCGAAAACTTTTTCTTTTCATTTTGGCAACACTTACATTAGTAGGTTGCTCGAAGCAACCCCGTTTAGAAGACGAGTGCCTTTACAGCTCGTCTGAAACACGATTCTGCTTCTGGTCGCCGGTGGCAGAGCAGATGGAGTTACGTCTTTATGATGATGCACAAACCGACGAAGCCACCATCTACTCATTGAAAAAAGACAAGTACGACTTCTGGCATGTCAGCGTCAAAAGCGACCTTGCAGGCAAGTACTACACTATCCGCTCCTGCCAGAACGGCGAATGGGGAGCCGAGTCGCCGGGCATCTTTGCCAAGGCTGTCAGCGTCAACGGCTTGCGCGGAGCGGTAGTAGACCTGAGCGCCACCAACCCCGCAGGCTGGCAAGACGACCAACGTCCCGCCATGACCGACCCCACCGACATCGTAGTCTATGAGACACACCTGCGCGACTTCACCATGTCGCCGGCTTCGGGCATCGAACACAAGGGTAAGTTCCTCTCCCTCACAGAACAAGGCACCACCACTCCCGATGGTCTTGCCACGGGTATCGACCACCTCAAAGAGCTCGGCATCACCCACTTGCAGATACTGCCTATGTTCGACTACGGCAGCATCGACGAGACGACTCTCGCCTCAGGCAACTACAACTGGGGCTACGACCCGATCAACTACAACGCCCCGGAAGGCGGCTATTCGACCGACCCTTATAACCCCGCGTGCCGTATCACCGAAGCCAAACAGATGATTCAGGCGCTTCATAAAGCAGGCATTCGTGTTATTATGGATGTTGTGTATAACCATACCTATAATGTAGCAGGTTGTGCATTGGGACGTGTCGTACCACAGTATTTCTACCGTCTAAACGCCGACGGCACCTACGCCAACGGCTCGGGCTGCGGCAACGAGACGGCATCCGACCACGAGATGATGCGCCGGTTTATGGTCGAGTCGGTATGCTATTGGGCACGCGAATACCATGTCGACGGCTTCCGCTTCGACCTCATGGGTATTCACGATCAAGAGACGATGCGGCAGATTCGTGCTGCTCTCGACAACATAGACCCCACCATACTCACCTACGGCGAGGGCTGGGCTGCCATGGCACCCGCCTATCCGTACGACAGCCTCGCCATGAAACAGTGGACTTACAAGATGCCCCGTGTGGGTGCTTTCAGCGATGACATACGCAACGCCCTTATCGGTTCTCCTTTCGACCACGAGCGAGGCTTTGCCTCGGGCAACACGGCAAGCCGACAGGCTCTGTGCTTCGGACTGGCTGGCGGCATCAACTACCACGACAACGAGTTTGGTGATGGATGGTCGGGCGAACCGATGCAGCATGTGAGCTACATCACCTGCCACGACAACTACTGCCTGCGCGACCGTATCGAGGTCAGCGCCGCAGAGGAAACAGAAGAGACAAAACTGCGTATGAACAAACTCGCACAGACTGCCGTTCTCGTCTCGCAAGGCATGACCTTTATCTATGGCGGCGAAGAGCTATACCGCACCAAACGCGGCATCGACAACAGCTACCAAAGTCCCGACTCCATCAACATCATACCGTGGGAGAATAAGCTTCAGTACAACAACCTATACGAGTACTATCGTCAGATGATACAGATCCGTCGCGACCACCGCGGCTTCCGTTTAGGCAGCGCCGAGCTTGTCAACAAGCATTTAGACTTCTTGCCCACTCAAACCGAGTCGCTGGTAGCCTTCCGCCTCAAAGACCTCGAAAGCATCGACACTGCCAAGTCGATAGTAGTGCTACTCAATGGCAGCAACGAACCGGTCGAGGCTATGTTCCCAATGGGCGAATATGTAGTACTGGCTGACAACGCACAAGCCTCAGCCGCAGGACTTACCACTATCAGCGCAATGCAACACACCGTAGCACCCTACTCTGCTACCATCTTAGCTGAGAAATAACAGTTCATCAGGCAATAAGAGATTAGGACCCGCAACCTATGCGAGTCCTAATTTTTTCAGCCTTGCGACGATAGCCGACTTCTTTCGCCTAAACACTTCCGCTAACTCGTCAAGCGAGAATTTGGCTCGGCTTAGCGAAGTGAGGGTCTGGTCGTCTTCTTTTGTCCACGGCTTATACGCGTTGTCGACACTGTCAGCACTCTTAGGGGTCGCGGTAGTGTCGGCAGCAGCTTTCGGCTTTTTATCCTTACTACCCACAGTTTTCTTTTTCTCGTTTTCTTTCTTCGTTACGGCACTACCGAAGGCGGTCTGCACTGCCATCTTCGGAACCACAAACCTGTTCTTGGCTTGCAGGTACACTTCGATGTCGGCTTCTTTAGCAACAGCCTGCATGATAGCCACTTTCTGCGACAAGATAAGAAACAAATCTGATATCATACTGTCGAAGTCGGCTACGTCGGCTTTGTTCTTGCTCCGACAAGGATGATTGCTTATGTTGTCGGCTATCTGTTGCACTCGCGGAATGAAATAGTTCGACGCTGCGGCAATACGCTGCTGCATCAGTTCGGTCTTATCCTCCTCCGAGAAGATGATTTGGGTGAGCTGCCTTCGAAAACTCTCACCCTCCGGAGCCAACACCTTCAGCTCGTCCGACACGTTATCTAAGAACGGCAGCGTCTGCCTTGTAAACGACACACATTTAGCGACATGACGCAGTATCTGCTCTGTCAGCGAGAGCGAAGTGGCAACGCTATACAACTCGGCAAAGAGTTGCAGCCGGTACTCTTTCTGTGCCTGCCCAAGGTTTTGGTTGGTCTGCTCGATGTTAGGTTGCGAGGCGATATAGTCCAACACCAGACGGTCGCTGCCGAGTCGGACGTTTTGCAGAGGGGTCGACAACACTATACCCTCCAGCGTTCTGCACCTCGATAGCGCCACGTATACCTGTCCGGCAGCAAACGAACGCGCCGCATCTATTATCACGCGGTCGAACGTCAGACCCTGACTTTTATGTATCGTTATCGCCCATGCCAGCCGCAACGGATACTGCGTGAACGTACCGAGTACGTCCTCCGTTATCTTCCCCGACTCAGGTTCTTCGCGGTATCTTATGTTTTGCCACATCATCGGTTGCACCTCGATATCGCCATCCTCACATTCCACAAGTATGATGTCTTCACTTGTGTCAACCGCCTTTACTATCCCGAGTTTGCCATTATAGAAGCGTCGTGGCTTCATCTCGTCGTTGCGGATAAACATCACTCTCGCTCCGACACGAAGACGTAGCTGCAGCTCTGTAGGATAGCTGCTCTCCGGGAAGTTATCCTCCACCTCGGCTGTGAAAGTGTAAAGCCTGCCCTTCAACTCGTCTAAATGCTGATGATTAAGCTCGTCAGCCTGTTTGTTGTGTGTCGTAAGAGTGATATGGAAGTCGTCGTCGGTATTCACATATTGGGGTATATATCTTGACGCTAGCATAGCTTGACCTTGCGCAGAAAGTCTGTTTTCACGAACCTCATTCAGCAGTTGTACAAACTGCTCGTTTTGCTGGCGGAACACGTGGTCGAGTTCGATATATACGGGCTGCAACTGCTGCATCACGTTGCTATGGAAGAAATAAGGTCCGTTGTAATACTGCGCCATCTGCTCTTTTTCTTCCACGCCATGTACCACGGGCTGAAGCTGCATCAGGTCGCCTATCATCACCACCTGCACACCACCGAATGGTAAGTCACGACGGAACTTATAATGCCGCAGCACTGCATCGATAGCGTCGAGCAGGTCAGCGCGCACCATACTGATTTCGTCTATCACAAGCAACTCCAAGTGGTAGAGCATCTGACGCTTGCGCTGCATCATGCGCTGCTCGGCGAACATCTGCTTATACGACTGCGGCGTAGGCACAATAGTACGTATCGGGAGTTGAAAGAAAGAATGGATAGTCATGCCGCCGGCATTGATAGCAGCCACTCCCGTAGGCGCCACTACGGCTATGTTCTTGGGCGTGACCTCGCGCAAGTGCTTAAGAAAAGTGGTCTTGCCGGTCCCGGCTTTGCCGGTCAGGAATATACAACGATTCGTCAACTCAGAGAACTGCTCTGCCAAACGATACGGCAATGATAGGTTCTGCTCATCCATAATAAATGAAAATTTAGCATTCTAAGGTCTCAGCTTGGTAATACCAACGTATGCAATCAGTACAAGGTTCATCATCAAGGCGTAGATAATGGCAGGAATGGCTATTATCTCGTTATTGAATATCAGCGGACTGCAAGCTATGGTGATGGCTTGAGCCGCGTTTTGCATTCCTATCTCTATCACCAATGTGCGGCGTTCCTTGCCCGTCAGACGAAAGAGCCACGCAAGCAATGCGCCGCAACCGGTGGTCGCCAAAATCAAGATTGTCATCATCATCCCGAGTGAGCCAAACTCAGCAACGATGGTTTGCCGATGCTGAATAAAGAAAATAGTCACCAACAGCACCAAGGCTGGCATGGCAATGCGTTTGAGTACCTCGTGTATCCGTGCCGCCAACTCAGACTTATATAGGTTGAGCACGAATCCCAAAGATATTGGTACTACCATAAGCACAATGTTTTGCACCAAGAGTCTGCCTACCGGCAAATGGATATTCACCGCGTCACCCACTTCTGACGTCACCCATGACATAATGAGGGGCAGAGTAAACAGCGTTATGATACTGCTGCATGCCGTCAGCGTCACCGACAGCGCGACATCGCCTTTCGCCAACATAGAGAACACATTGCTTGAACTCCCGCCGGGCGAACATGCTACGAGCATGATACCTATGACAAACAGCGGAGTTAACGTATGAGCAAACAAGGGCACCACTCCCGCAAACTTAATCAGTCCCCATGCTATCAGCGGCAAAAGAACGATTTGTCCTACGAGACCAATGACTATCGGCTTCGGGCGCTCGGCTATCAGTCTGAAATCGGCAGGCCTAAGCACCAAACCCAAGTCGAACATCAGGATAGTAAGTATCGGCAGTACGATAAAGATGGTGTTCATGTTTACTGTAGATATATTTTGTATCGGTAAATTTCCGTACAAAGATACTGCTTTTTTGAGACATACGGAAAATAAAAACATAATATTTTGCCGTTTGGCAAAAAAGGCTGTACCTTTGCACTTGCTTTTTGAGACCTCACAAGATATAATTTTTTGCGCAAACCCTCGTCTTTCATATTGATTCAGCTTACCGCCCCGGAACGCAGTCGGCATGTCGGTCCCCGCCCGCAACCCAAAAAAGCAACACAGATTTGTTATATAGTAGCTCAACTCCGAGAATGCACAGAAAAAAACAAGATTGCTGTAACCTTTTGGCATTTCGGGTATCATATAGATGACAAGCAAAAGAATTCTCCTCTTTAGCAGGCTGCATGGCAAATAATCCAACCGATATAGAACTTATCCGACAGGTACTGCACGAGGATAACGCTCGTGCGTTCTCTGTGCTTATGCAACGGTATTCGTCGCAGGTATATAGCACGGCATTGCGATTGATGAAGGACGACGATGAGGCTCAGGAGGTGACACAACTCGCCTTTATTCAGGCATACCGCAAGATGGACACATGGCGCGGCGAGAATTTCGGTGCGTGGGTCTCGATCATTGCCAACCATATAGCTCTACGGCTGTTGGAGAAAGAGAAACGACGGCAAACGGAGCCGTTAGACGAGAACATTGACCTACCAACAGAAGATTACGACGAACAAAAAGATGAGCGTATCCGTAGTTTAGAAACGGCAGTCACGCAATTACCTGAGCAGGATAGGTTTATCATCGAAGAACATTATTACGGCAATGTCCCGCTCGCCGAGATTGCACGACGGCTCGGACAGACGGAAAACAACATAAAGGTGCGGCTGTTTCGCATCAGGGAACGGCTGAAAGAAAAATTGAAAAGTGAAAATTAAAAGATGGAATGATGAAAACTATGACAGATAAAGAATTAGACATATTATTTGCGGAGTCGGCTCAGCGGCATCATGCCGTTGAACACATTAACCGACAAGTGATGCGCACGGTGCGTCGGGACTTGCGGCGCAAACGCCTGCGCAAATGGGCAAAGCTGTTAATCATATCCTTTGGTCTGCCTGCAATAATTGTAGTGTATGTATATCTGCTTTATGCCTATATGCCTCAGTTGCCCGAGCAATTGCGTATCGCCTCTTTCGTACTTCCGATTGCCACAATAGCCATATTGCTTGCAAGAAAAATGCGTAGTTTTTCGGTAACGGATATGTAACCTTTCGGCACATTAAGTATCAATATAAGTGAAGGGCGACCGGTAGCCCTGTAAATAAATAGTATTAACAATTAAAATTTTACAAATATGGAAGCATTATCTGATAATTTCGTTGGCATGATAGCCATTATTCTTGGTTTAGGTTTGCCTATTATTGCGACAATAATGGTGTTCGTCCAATCAATGAAAAAAAACCGTTTGGACAAAGAAGTCCGCCAACTCATCATTGAGAACCATACGGACGCAGAGACCGCCAAACTGCTAATCGACGAGCCAAAGAAAGCCCCAAAGCAAGGTACTCTTGACCTTGGTACGCTCCGTACGGCAGCCATATTACTTGGTATCGGACTTGGCACATTGATAGACTGGCTTGCAGGCGTGGCAACAAAGAGCATCTATTTCTGGCTCATCATAGCCTTTGGCGTCGGTATCGGCATGCTCTGCTCCTTCCTTGTGGAGATGTATCTCTACAAGAAAGAGAAAAAGCAAAAGACAACTCTGTAATAATTGAGAATTGAAAATTAAAACATTAACTCATTAAAACATTAACTCATTAAAACAATATTTTAACCAACCATTCCGAACCATTAGTATAGGAACAATTCATAGCAACGCCTTGCAAAAGCCGGCAAACAATATCTCTTCATACCTCCGGCTTCGCAAGGCGTTATTGTGTCGGTTCAAGGATCTGCCATGTTTTATTAGTGATGCACGGAATTTGGTAGCAATAGTGCATTATTTTGATACTCACGACACAAATACGACCTTTAGGCAAGCAATTCTTATTTTGTATCAATTTTATTTATGGGAAAAGTTGTACTTTTGCAGCCGATTTTCCAAAACACAACTACAACAAGACATTATATGAAAAGACTCTGTTTATTTTTGGCAGTTATGCTTTCTGTTTGCATGGCACAGGCTGCCGACTATCCCTACTTGGTGTTCACCAATACCGGCGGGACGACCACCATTCTGAGCGTTGAGAACTTGACCCTCAGCGTGAGCGGCAGCACCCTTCAGGTGACCAATGCCGACGGCACTAACTCTTTTGCACTGACCGATTTAAAGAACATGCAGTTCTCCAAAGACGGAAGTACGGTCACAGCTCTTGAAAACGTGCTACAAGCCGATGGGGCCGTCGAAGTATTTACTGTTTCAGGCGTCAGACTTGGCACCTACAACTCACTCGCGCAAGCCGTCAAAAACCTCCATTCAGGCGCGTATATAATCAAGCAACATACTAACGCTCAAACCATTGTAGTAAGATGAGAAGGATTTTTATAACAACGCTTTGTGCGTTTTCAATCGTAACACTATCGCTCGCCCAGACGCTCAACGTGCAGGTGGGACAGGTGACATACCAGTTCCCCGCGTCAGAGGCAGGCGTGATGCCCTTCTCCGACGGCACCACTCTGACTGCAATGGGCAAGGCTTTCACACTGAGCGAGGTGGATGCCATGTACGTAAACGAGACGGCAGTGACTGACAACCTCGTGAGCATTGCTTATAGCAATTCATCGGCTACAATAACCGTAGCCGGCAATGTGGCACGATATGTCACGCCTACCATCAGCGGTGCGCATGTCACTATTGCACAGAGCAATACGGATGCTGTTGATAACGACGAGATAACTTACCAACTCAGCGGCACTACCACCAACGGCTCGCTCACCCTTTCAGGCTCGTATAAATGTACGGTATCGTTAGCCGGCGTGACACTGACCAACCCAAGCGGGGCAGCTATCAATATCACCAACTCCAAACGTATTCAGCTGAGTGCTAAGAAGGGAACTACCAACACTCTCACCGACTGCGCTTCCGGCTCGCAGAAGGCATGCGTCTATAGCAAAGGGCAACTGCAGCTGCAAGGCAATGGCACGCTCAACGTAGTGGGCAACACCAAACACGGCATCAAGAGCGCGTCGTATATCTCGGTCAAGAACCTGACGCTCAACATCACATCCACCGTAGGCGACGGCATCAACTGCGAGGAGTATATGGAAATCAAAAGCGGAACGCTGACGCTTTCGGGCATTGGTGACGACGGCATACAGTGCGACCTCGGCGGCACCACCTCCACCGGCATCACTACCGACCACGAGGACGAAGATACGGGTAACATCTACATCTCCGGTGGCACGGTGAAAACGACTGTCACGGCAGCAGCTGCTAAAAGCATCAAAGCCGCAGGCGATATCTATGTCACCGCCGGCGACATCACCGCTAACACTTCCGGAGGCGGCGCTTGGGATAGCGACGACAAGAAGACCAAAGCCTCAGCCGGTCTGAGTGCCGACGGCAACATGGCTCTGAGCGGCGGCACACTCACGCTGACAAGCACTGGCGCCGGTGGCAAGGGTATCAGCGCCGACGGCACACTCGTGGTCAGCGACTCAGCCACCATAGTGGTCTCTACCAGCGGTCAGGCTGTAGTGGCTTCGTCAAGCGGGTCTCTCTCTACTGTTTCCAATTCAAGAAATCTTGATAGCTATAGCACCAACTACAAGTCCTCGCCCAAGGGTATCAAAGTCGATGGAGCCATCACCATACAAGGCGGCAAGATAACCGTCACGACAACAGGTGCCGGCGGCGAAGGCATAGAGTCGAAATCGACGCTCGACATCACGGGCGGCAAGGTGACAGTCAATGCCAATGACGATGCCATCAACTCTGCATCTACGCTTACGATATCAGGCGGATATGTGTATGCCCATGCCACCAACAACGACGGCATCGACGCCAACGGCAACTGCTATATCAAAGGCGGACTCGTTTATGCCATCAGTGCATCTTCGCCCGAAGTAGGTATTGATGCCAACACGGAAGGCGGCTACAAGCTCTACGTACAAGGCGGCACTATCGTCGCTATCGGCGGCTTGGAGAGTGGCGCAAGCCTGACACAGACATGCTATTCGGCAGGCTCGTCATCGTCATCCGGCGGCGGATGGGGAGGAGGTCGCCCCGGAGGAGGAAGCAGCAGCGGATCATGGACAACCAACACATGGTACGCACTCACCGTAGGGAACACCACTTTCGCCTTCAAGACTCCTGCCTCGGGTGGCAACGGAATGGTTGTATCAGGGGCGTCAACACCTACTTTGAAATCCGGCGTAACAGCAAGTGGTACAAGCATCTTCGATGGAATAGGCTACTATCCAGCTACGGTTTCAGGCGGTTCAGACGTGACCGTATCAACCTACTCGGGCGGCAATGGCGGCGGTCCCGGTGGGAGATGGTAAACACCTCCATGCCATTAAAGCGACCCATAAAGCGACTCACAGCAATGTGAGTCGCTTTTTTGTATTTTTCTGCCATTTGACAGCATTCTCTACTTGTTGTCAGGAGGCAAGCTACTGCACTGATATTATGTTAGATGAGGCTTCTTAACAGGTAGATGACAGGAAGGTGACAGGAAGATGACAGGAGCGAAGTCCGTGTAACTCGGTACACAACAAGCAATTAAGTTGTTTTTTAAAACCAATTACAGATAGCAACAGCTACTTTGGCACGTTGTTTGCAAATAAGCGCGGGATTCATGCTGATAAGCTCATGAAAGAAAGACGTAAAATATAAATATACATGACACGAATTATTAACAATTGCAAGCTTTGGGCTGTCATAATGGCAGTCGTATGCCTATCCGCACCATGTCGGGGTGGCGACACTATTCGCTACACCCTTGCCGCATGCCGCACTATGGCATTAGAGAAAGGTTCGACCAGTCGCTCGAGTAAGGAGATGATGCGTGCGGCAGAGTTGAATAGGAAGGCTGCGTTGGCGGCGGCATTTCCTAAGCTGAGTGCCAATGGTGCATATTCATGGAACTCAGAGAAGATGCACCTATTAGCCAACGAGACCGCCTTTGACTTCGGAACGGCAGGTGTGGCAGCCGATGGTAAGCCCTACTTCAACTGGAGCCAAGAGACGCCGTTGAGCCGTTTAGCCACCGACTTAGAAGGTACACACCTGCAACAACACATCTTAGACTTGCAGTCGGATGCGGGGCAGAAGATTGCTCAAGCATATCAGCAGGTGTATAACACGATGACTGTCGATCTGACCCACGTGGCAGTAGCACAAGTAGGTGTGACACAGCCTATCTACACCGGCGGTAGGCTTACGCAGGTTTATCAGATAGCCAAAGCGACCGAGCACATAGCCTCTATCGAAGCCGACACCAAGCACGACGAGGTGATAGCCAAGGTGGACGAAGCATATTGGCGCGTGGTGTCGGTCGAGCAGAAACGGCGTTTGGCAGGTAACTACTATAACCTGCTTTGCAAGTTAGAGAGCGACGTAAGCGAGCTGATGCAGGAGGGTCTTGCCACGCAGTCGGACCTGCTGAAGGTTCGCACCAAACGCGGCGAGGCGGAGGTGAAGAAGTTGCAGGCAGAAAACGGTCTGGTACTATCGCGCATGGCTTTGGCACAGCTGTGCGGACTGCCGTTAGACGCAGTGTTCACGTTAGACGAGAGCGGATTAGACGAGACGACATTGGCAACAGACACTATCGACGCCACCACCGCGGCTGCCAACCGCAAGGAGTTGCAACTGGTCGAGGAAGCAGAAAATATAGCGCGTAGCAATGCCAAGCTCATGGCAGCAGGTCTGCAACCTAATATCGTTGCATCTGCCGGATATGTCTATACCAACCCATACGCCACCAACGGCATCCGCAACGACTGGCATGGGCAGGGTTTCTTCACTGCCGGCGTGGTGGTGAACGTGCCAATAGCGCATGCCGACGACATACTTCGCTATAAGGCTGCCAAACACACAGCCAATGCCGCTGCGATGAAAGTAGATGAGACCAAAGAGATGCTGACGCTGCAGATAACGCAAGCCAATCAGAAACTGATGGAGTCGCAACAGAAGATTGCCGTGGCGCGACTGACATGCAGCAATGCCGACGAGGTGCTGCGTATGGCACAAGAGTCGTTTGCTTCGGGCATGATTTCGACCTCGGAACTGATGCAAGCACAGACGGCATGGATGGCAGCAGCCACCGACCTCTTAGATGCCGAGACAGAGGCGAAAGTGAATGAGACACGTCTCAGACAATACACCAAAGGATTATAAACTTGATAAAATACAAAAGTCATGAACAAAGAAAAAGAAGGAAGTCTGCTACTTGGCTTAGTTGCACTATTGGTAGTTGTATTAGTCGTAGCATTAGTCGGCGTGTTTGCCCTTCGTCCGGAAGAGACATTGATTCAAGGCGAAGCGGAAGCCGCCGAATATCGAGTATCCGGCAAGGTTCCCGGCAGAATAGAGATGTATTTCTATGAGGAGGGCGACATGGTGAAGAAAGGCGACACTTTGGTTGCCATCTATTCGCCCGAGGTGGAAGCCAAGAAAGAGCAGGCATTAGCTGCCCGCGACATGGCTGAAGCTGTCAACCAGAAAGCCAAAAACGGTGCTCAGCGCGAACAGATAACAGGCGCATACGAGTTGTACCAGAAAGCCAAAGCGGGCGAGGAAATTTACCGCAAGAGCTACGAGCGCGTACAACGTTTGTTCGAGAAAGGAGTGGTGAGCGAGCAGAAACGCGATGAGGTGCAGGCTGAGTACAAGGCAGCCGTAGCCACCATGCGTGCTGCTAAGAGTCAGTACGACATGGCACTCGCCGGTGCTCGCAAAGAAGACAAAGCCGCAGCCGAGGCACAGGTGGCACGTGTGGACGCAGTACTCAAAGAGGTAGCAGCAGCCGAGGCTGAGAGATATCTGCTCTCACCATGCGACGGCGAGGTAAGCGAGATGTTCCCTAAGGTAGGCGAACTGGTAGGGCAAGGCAGTCCGGTGATGTCTATCGTCGACATGAGCGACGTGTGGTTCACCTTCGCCGTAAGAGAAGACATGCTGCACGACTTCGCCATGGGTAGCGTGATAGAAGTGAAGATACCTGCCTTAGGCGACACCAGGTACCCGCTGACCGTGACGCATGTCAAAGCCATGGGCACCTACGCCACATGGCGCACCACCAAGCAGAACGGAGGATACGACGTCCGCACCTTCGACGTCAAATGTCGTCCGATGAACACTATTCCTAACCTGCGACCCGGAATGACCGCCTTGGTCGTAAAATAATCTCAGAACATTGAATATACTTATCAATATATGGCACGTGATGCAGCGTGAGGTTCGGCAGATGTTTGCCCGTCCGCTGTATATGTTCGCCTCGGCGGGAGTGATGCTGCTGTCCACCTTCTTCTTTCTCACGCTGATGCGTCAGGGTGCGGCAGAGAAGATGCCTATGGCAGTGGTGGACTTAGACCAGACGAGCATCTCTCGCCGCCTATGCCACGAGATGCAAGCCACCTCGTCGGTTGACGTATGTATGATAACCTCGTCGTACGCCGAAGCGCGCGAGGCCATGCAACAGGGGCATATTTACGGTATCTTCGTCATCCCTGAAGGGTTCTACAGCGACCTTGCAGCATTCAAACGACCGCAGATAGACTTCTACGTGACCAACGCCTACACCGTAGGCGGCAACACGGCGTATAAGCAGATGCTGACAGTGGCTAACCTCGTGTCGGGAGCCTTCCAACGCGAGGTGCTAAGGAAGAAAGGCATGTCGGAAGATGTTATCATGAAGCGAATACAGCCCCTCACCATCGAGGGACACATGGTGGCTAACCCGTGGGGCAACTACTCGGTGTATTTAGTCAGCACCATACTGCCCGGCATATTAGGACTGATATGTATCATGCTCACCATCTTCGCTATAGGCTACGAGCTGAAGATGCAGACCTCGCGCGAGTGGCTGCACACAGCAGGTAACAACTACACCGTGGCAATGATTGGCAAACTGATACCCTATACGCTGGTGTATGTTGTCTTAGGAATCGGTTGCCACACTATTCTCTATCGTTTTGCAGGGTTCCCTGTCAACGGCAGTCATGCGCGCTTGCTTTTCGGATTGATACTGTTTATCTTCGCGATGGAAGCAATGGGTGTCTTCCTCATAGGCTGTCTGCCCACGCTGCGTGACGCCATCTCTATCGGAGCCTTGTATTCGATGCTCGGTTTCTCACTGTCAGGCTTCACCTACCCCGTAATGAGCATGCTGCCGGCAGTGCAGGCGCTGGCTAACCTCGAGCCGCTGAGGCATTACTACCTCATCTACGTCAACGAAGCACTGATGGGAGCACCGGTGCAGAACAGTATTATTCCGGCACTGTCGCTTTGCGCATTTATGCTACTCTCGCTGTTAGTAGCACCACGACTGCATAAGGCTTTGATATATCAAAATTATCCGCTTAAATAATGGCACATCATATATACAGACATCTGTGGCTTCAGACATTGGACACGTACAACGTGTTCACTTCTGAGCTCAAACGCATCTTCCGTGACCCCGGAGTGATGGTTATCTTCATTGTTGCCACACTTGCCTACCCCTTTCTCTACAAAGGTATCTATTGGAACGAACAGATAACCGACATACCCGTTGCCGTGGTTGACATGAGCCGCTCACAGGAGAGCCGCGAGTTTCTGCACAAATGGAACACCACACCCGACGTCAAGCTTGCCTATAGTTGCGCCTCGATGGCAGAAGCTCAGAAACTGCTGCGCGAACAGAAAGTGCACGGCATCATCTATTTCCCGCGCGACTTTGCAGCGCAACTTGCCGACCCGTTCGGACAGGCACACATATCGCTCTACTGCGACATGTCGTCGTTCCTATACATGAAAGGCGTCTATCTGAGTTGCAACCATGTGATGCTGGAGTCGATGCGCGACATACAGATCGACCGCTACGAGCAGATGGGCATGGACAAAGAGTTCGCGTGGACATTAGTACAAGACGCACCCTACACCGAGACGGCACTCTTCACACCTACGGGCGGTTACGGCTCGTTCCTCATACCGGCAGTATTGGTTCTAATACTGCATCAGACACTGTTTTTCGGAATATGTATGTTAGGAGGCACTGCCCGCGAAGAAAACAACGAACTATATTGTATTCCGGGCCGGCGCCGCGGCTACTCAGTGCTCAGAATCATCTTCGGCAGAGGAGCGGCATATTTCGTCATCTACTACACATTAGCAGTCATTCTCTTAATAGCACTGCCACGCCTGTTTAACCTGCCGCATATTGGGCAAGTGGGCGATATTATGCGTTTTATCGTGCCTTATCTGTTGTCAACGATATTCTTCTCAATGTGCGTAAGCGTGTTTATCCGCAACCGCGAATCGGGCATGGTGCTACTGATCTCCTCATCGCTTATTTTCCTCTTCCTTGCCGGCATATCATGGCCTAAAGAGATGATACCCGACGCATGGCGCTATCTGTCATATATCATCCCATACACCTCCGGTGCTCATGGGTTTATACACCTCTCGTCGATGGGCGCCACCCTATGGACCACCCGCGCCGAGTACTACACCCTATGGATACTCACCGCCGCCTATTTCGTCATCGCCTGCCTGCTACTCTTCTTTACCGGCTGGTACAACGAAAAACAAAAAGCCTCATCAGAAAAAAAACTATCCTTTACCACCTAACCGTAAATCCGGCGTGGACGTTGATGCCGGCTTGTGGGAAGAACCAGACGTAGGTGCCGTCGGTGCCGCCATTGTTGACGTACTTGGTGTTAAAGAGGTTATTGATTTGACATTTAAGAGTGATGTCGGGAATATGACGAGCGTTTTGCAGTTTCTGGAACGGCAATGCGTAGGTCATCATGAGGTTAGTCACCGTATAGGCTTTGAGCATAGCATTTACGTCCTCTGTGTTGCCTAAATACTGACTGCTGACAACGAGTGTCTGCAGGTCGGCATTGAAACCTGCATGGTGGAACGAGAAGGTGTTGCCTGCCGTCCAGTCGGGCGAGAAAGAGATGGTGCGCCACTGAGTGTTATCTTTCCAACGGTTGCGACTCCATGTGAGGTTGCCTTTCCATGCAAACCAACGTGTCCACTCCACTCCAAACTGCAACTCCGCACCTGTACGGTAGGAGTCTTTGACATTGGTGGTGATAAGATACCCCACCGAGCTTACGTCGCCTGTGGTGATGAGCTGGTTGTCGTAGTCCATAAAGTAGAGGTTGAGTCCGATGGTCCACGGCATGGTGTATCCGCTACTAAGCACACCGGCTGACGAGTAGCTGTAGCCTAACTCATAGTCAAGCAGTCGTTCCGGCGTCGGGTCGGTGGCAGCCGTGTTGGCAACGAAATTATTGCGTGTCGGTTCGCGGTGCGCCATAGCGAAAGTAGCCGACAGACGATGATCGGCATTATCGTAGGTCAGACCTGCCTTAGGGTTGAAGAAATGCCATGTGTTGTGCTTGTCGATTTTCTCTGTAGCGTTCAAGGCACTCGTTTCCTCATTATCACCCCATATTTTGTAGTCCACAAGGCGGTATTGCAAGTCACCGTAGAGAGTGAGTTTCTCGCGTCCACGGTGCAGCACGCGCCAGTTGGCTTTGGCATATACATTGCCGTCGGTTTTCAGCCCAAAGCCCTCGTAATATGGTATAAACGCCTTGCCTGAGCAAGAGGTGTCGATATTGCCGTACTGCAAACCGCGATATTGATTGAGCGCCAAACCGAACTGCACATCGGCTTTCTCATGCACATATTTGCTTGTGAGGATGCCGCCGTAGAAATGGTTGCGCAGACCTTTCTGAGTGACATTATCAGCCAAGTATGTGTTGTAGTCAACCATCATCATCTCGTAGTAACCTGTTCCGTAGGTGTAATGCCCTGTGGCAGACAGTGTCCAGTTCTGATTGAAGCGATGACCAACATGCAGGTGCACATGGTGCTGCTGATAGTTGTCGGTCTGGTTGTCGTAGTAATGCACATTACCTTGGGCATCGTAATACTCGCCTGCGGGGTTATAGCGACGGTTGGCTCCGTTGATACCCCAAGCCGTGTTGTAGTCAACGCCGTACCACGCCATATAAGTCTTTTCTTTGCCCCCGAAAGCGGTCAGCGTGACAGCGGTTTTCATGTTCTGCCAACCCACTTCGCCTTGATAACTGAGCAAGTTAGACTTGGCGCGCTCTATATAGCCGTCGGAATTGACTTTAGAGAAGCGTCCGCCTATATGCCATGCGCCTTGTTTCTCTGTTCTGTCGCCGAGATAGACATCGGCTTTCACCATCTCGCGGAAGGTGTTGTACATACCTCCGTTGAAGTCGAGTTCGGCACGTACCGGTCCCTGGTGCTTGCTCTCGGGAATGGCAGCATCCAACGTGCGCAGGTTGACACTTGCACCGAAACTGCTGCCGCCGTTGGCACTGGTACCTACACCGCGCTGCACCTGCAAGCCGCTCACGCCGCTTGCCATATCGGTGAGGTTGACCCAGAAGACAGCCTGACTCTCGGCATCGTTGAGCGGCACCTCGTTGATGGTCATGTTGATACGCGTCTGGTCGGTTCCGCGGATATGGAAATAAGTGTAACCCACGCCAAGTCCTTCGTCGGAAGTGGCAACAAGCGATGGTGTTACCGACAGCAGATACGGCAGGTTCTGACCCGTGTTATCACGGTTGAGCTGCTCGTGAGTCATCTCCTGCTTGCTGACAGTGGTCTGCGTCACGGGCGCACTGACAACCACCTCGTCCAACTGACGCATCAGGATGGTCAGGACGGCAGTGTCTTGGTTACTTACTTGTGCATCGTCTTGCACGGAATTTTGCGCATTGAGCTGCGCACAGAACAGCAGGACTAATACGCCTGCGAGAATCAGCCGAAATGGGCTTGTGAAGATCAGCCAATCGTGGCTGATAAAAAGAGATTTAGTTTTCATTTTCCTTAGCAGCATTACCTGCTCAGGTTCAACGGGTTTACTCTCAGCCCTCTGAACGACATACAATGGGTACGCCAATTTGCAATTGGCGCTTATCACCCTGCCACGCGTAGAGACGAGGCTTTGACTCGTCTCTCACCCGCATAGCAATCAGCCTCAGGCACCCCGAATGAACAAGAGAAGAATTGTTGTAAAAAGAACGTTTGGTTGATAATATTGTGTTGGTTGCGAGTGCTGACATCCGCCGGCGGGCGGAGAGGCTCTACGCTCCATTTGCTTGCAAAATTACTATAATTTTATGAAACAGCCAAATAAAGAAAGGTGTTTTTTATTATAATGCCGGATGGCATCCGGCGGAATAGAAGAATTTCGGTTGGCAACCGATGTCGGCATTAAATGCCAACGCAATAGACGGAGAAAGAGGCGATATACAGCGAATAGACATAATTACTATAATTTTATGAAACAGCCAAATAAAGAAAGGTGTTTTTTATTATAATGCCGGATGGCAGCCGGCGGAATAGAAGAATTTCGGTTGGCAGCCGATGTCGGCATTAAATGCCGACGCAATAGACGAAGAAAGAGACGATATACAGCGAATAGACATAATTACTATAATTTCATGACACAGCCAAATAAAGAAAGGTGTTTTTTATTATAACGCCGGATGGCATCCGGCGGAATAGAAGAATTTTGGTTTGCAACCGATGTCGGCATTAAATGCCGACACAATAGACGGAGAAAGAGGCGATATACAGCGAATAGACATAAGCATGTATGCTGAGAGGTGGACACCGAGTTACAAACTCGGAATTCCATGCCGCCGGATTGCAAATCCGGCTGGACAATCACAAAGTACGGGAGATGATGTTATGTCTGACAATTGATAAGCGTGTAAGGACTAACCACTTTCCAATTACAATCAGCAGTTTTGTTCATACCAGTGCAGGCATAATGTCCGCAGTTGGTTCTCGTTGCGGATGATGGCACGCAGAGCTTCGAGTCCCTGCACATTGCGTTCGGAGTTGAGCCACAGGTGCATATAGCCGCCTTCGGCATATTTCTCATTGAGGTGCTCGCGGCTGCGCATGTAAAGGGTTTCAAAATCGCCGTCGGGATAGAGTTTGCGGCTATATGCCATTGTGCGCTGAATGACGGTCGGCGGGTCAATCTGACGGTCTGCCTCGGCAACGATAGCGCCATAGATTGTTCGCGGCGGGTTCTTGCCTGAGGCACGATGGTCTTCCACAGCGTCACGCATAATGAGCAACTGCTGTTCTGTGAACCATTTTCGCAACTGCTCATCCGCCATCAGTATCTCGCCCGAATGGATATGGTGCTTCTCGCGGTCGATACTCAGTCCGAGGTCGTGATAGGCGGCAATGACATACGCCATCTGCTCGTCGGCTCCATGCTCGCGAGCCAGTTTCAGACTCTCGTCAATCACCATCTGCGCGTGGTCGCGCCGATGTCCACCGTCGAAAGCGTCATATCGGGGAATAATAGTTTGCTCTATGTATTGCTGAAGGTCTGTCATGGTTGGCATGCTTTCATATTCCAGGTTAATAAGTGTCCTAAACCAAACGAACCTTCTCGCTTTCAGGTGCCTTACGGTTTTGCACAATCTGCATAATACTACCTTCTCCGCGGTAATAGATATATGGCAAATGATGTTCCTCGATACGTCCCATACTGAACCTCGGTTCCAAAATAGGATATAGTTTTTCGCCACCTTTGAAAATGTACAAAGAATCTGTCTCCTCTAATATCCGTTCTGCTTTAATCTTGTCGGCCGTAAGGTAAAAATTCTGATAGTAGCGATTTTCGTTCATACGATCCTCAAAATCGAAACACGGATATAGTTCTTTTATTAAAACGACATAAGGACCATCATTTGATTTCACACTATCGGCTGCACCGGCAGATGCTTTACGCAACCCGTCAAGCCCCATGAATTTCCTACCGGCAAACTCAATTTCGACATCGGTACTGACATCAATTACTTCAATATCGTTACGTTCCATAACAAGAAATATAATTAGATTTGTTTTCCATTCTGCCAATCAGCAGAAATTCTATTTCACAGCCGCGCGTTTGAGGACTTGAGTCATGCAGTGTGCGGCACCGTAGCCTTCTATCAGGCTTTCAAGCGGCACCCACTCTACTTTCACTCCGGCTTCTTTGAGTCGCTGCCGGTATGTCTCGCTCTGTCCTGCTACCGCCATGATATGTCGCGGTGCGATGGTCAGATAGTTATTGGCATAGTGCATCTCGTCCTCGTAGTCGATAGGTATGATTTGAAATCCTCGCGACCGCATATATTCCACAAACGGCACATCTTTCTGCATCAGGTTGTATGGTTTCGTTCCGGGTGCCCGCACGTAGATGTCGCAGGTGTTAAATTCCGGCTCGCCGGGCTTGGCGTTCAGACGGCTGCTGACCATGGTGCAGAGGTCGCGGTCGATGATGTTGAAATGCGTGTCAAGGTGCATCTGCATCTGCCAACGTTTATGGTCGTGCACCACCACGATAGTGTCATGTCCGAACGCATCGGCATCCATAATCTGACGTATTCCCGCTTCGTTTGTCCGCATGCCGCAGCCGATAAACGCTATCGTGCCGGCAGGGATATAGTCGCCGCCTTCAAGTCGTCCTTCGCCACTGATACGCAAGATAGGCTCTACGCCCAAATGACGGTAGCATAGTTCGATGATATCGGTCTCGGCAGCGCGCTGTGGCGAGTTCATGCGGCAAATGATATGTCCGCGAGGCGTGGTGATACTCTGGTCGCGCGTGAAATAGAGATTCATCATCGGGTCGTGTATATACTCTGCAGTCACGCCGGTGTTGTTGTCGGTCGGAAAGAGCCTCACGACAGGGCGCAACAGCACACAGCGTATCAGGTCGGCACGGCTCATCTGTGACAGCACCTCCTGTTTGTAGTTGTCGGTAGCAGCACGGTCGGCATCAGGCAAGGCACTGATGTCGTAGATAAGCTCCTGCTCAGCAAGAGCGCGCAGGGTGTCTAATGCCACCTCACTTAGAATATCTGACACAGTATGCACACGTATGCCGTTGGCTTCAAGCATGCTTATATAACCACGGTGTTCATAGGCAGCCTTGTCTACATCGAAATAATGGTCAAACAGCCCTGCCGACGGATGACAGACACCGTCGAATAACTCCTGACCCGGAGTGTGCATCAGTATCTCTGTGGCACTGTCCCACTCCGCACGGGGATAGTCAGCCACGCAGTCATTATGCCGACTTTGAGCGCTGCAACCTGCCAACAGTAATGCAGCAAATAGATAGAAAAGTTGTTTCATGTATGTTGATACTAAATCTTATATTCGCAAATAAAGACAGCACAAAAGTAGTCATTATTTCCGAGATATGCAAATCAGTGTCGGAATTAGATATGACTATACTGTTATGCCATCGAAGTGTTTTTGTCAGCAAAACTGATATGAAGGCTTACAAAATTGTAGTACCTTTGCAGTGTAATTAAAAACTCCGACTTATGAAAACTATTTATGAATGTTCGCACAGCAAAACTGTCAAATGGGTAACGGCTGTTTTTGTGGTCATTATCGTTGCCGCCATCGGCGCTGAAGTATGGTATGTATCGCTTGGTGTCAACCGCATTGAAGCAATAGTGGTTATCATCATACTGCTATTTGCCCTCTTGTCATGTTTCTTTCTTTATCCGCAGTATGTCATTGCCGATGACATGGGAATAGGTATTCACACACTGCTGCGCACTATCAGTATTCCGTATGAGGATATTGACCGCATTGAGCGCGCCTCGGATAACTTTATTGGTAACACCAATACAGTAAGGCTATTGGGTATCGGCGGCGTACTTGGTTTTATAGGCTTTTTCAGAACGAAGGGCATAGGCACCTATCGCGCCTATGTGACCGACCGCACCAAAGCCTTTATCATCTATCGCAAGAAAGGTCTGCCCATAGCTCTTAGCGTGAGCGAACCTGATGAGTTTATGCCGTACTACCTCAAGGGCGGCACGTCACAAGAAACCTTTAACGCCTGATGTCTTATGAATATACTACACGATTTCTCAACTGCCCTGTTGCAGGCGCGTCAGCGCAAAGGGGCAACACAGGAACAGATAGCATGGAGTCTCGGTATCTCGCATGCCACCTACAACGCGTGGGAATGCGGACATCGTATCTGCCCGTACAAGCACGTCATCGCCCTTATCAATTATTTCGACGACGAACAGTTCACGCGCAGCATGCTGCGTATTCTGCTGACATTGCAGCATCAGATGGCAGGACTCAACAGTATGTCAGGAACCGAACTCACCACATACTACATGAAACTCATCGCCCTGCTGACAGACGAATGTGCCGACTGGCTAAAAAGCATGGGAAATGGATAAACATACAAAAAATCAGCTTACTTGGTATTTATCCCAAATGAGTGGTTGTTTTAGTATAGTCTGAAAAATCTCAAAAAGACAATCCTCAAAAGACGATAAGGAATCCATACATAATTAGCGGGCAACCGATGGTTGCCCGCTTTTGTTTTAGACAGCATTATGGAAGTCTGCAATCAAATCTTTTGGGTTAGAGCATCTCCACGCGTTTGCCGTTGGTGTCGTAGACGTTGCCGTTGGGGAGGATGATGTAGATGTATC
>CAMHKW010000029.1 GCA_946185835.1 uncultured Bacteroidales bacterium | reverse complement strand
CGGTCGCTATCACCATCCAATGAGCAATTAAAATAAACCTGGTAATCTAGATAAAAATAAACCTGGTTATCTATTAGGTATCTGCAACACGTCTCTATTTGTTCGGTTGTGATAGATTTTAGATCGTTTCTTACTACTGAAGCTTCTTTTGTCATACCGAACACGTTGATTTTTATGAGAAAAAAAATACTAGTACCATTAATCTCAAATTCTTCTATGATATCATTCAATGTGCTGTCAGGGAGACAATTGCATATGCATTCTGCGAGAATATTTACATTTTCGTTTATAGCATCGTCAAATAAGATGCAGTATGTTGTTCTCTCATATTGGTACTCGCGAGTTAGAGTACTATCTTGAACACAGTTTGCATTTGAGAATGTTACTATTAATAATATGGAAATTAGTGTGTTACGTTTCATTTTCTAATTAGAATAATTCAAGCCGATTGATTTGACGAGTGTGTTTCCTTTATAGTACACATGCGCTTCGCCGCCTTCGGCTACCTGTTCGCCCAATAAAGAAGGCAGAATCTTGTCCACATCGTCCATCCAGCAGCCGACAATCTTTGCCCACTGTTCTATACGGTTTGCCTGCGTCTCTGCGCATTCGCGCTCTCTTTGGAAACTGCCTTCCGGCGCAGAGAGGCTACTTGGTTCAATACCTGCTCCCGCGAGTAAGGATGCAATGAAATGATTGCTACCTCCCGCTACGCAGCCATGCTGTTCGAGCGGTGAAAATCGTTGATAAACAAGCCGCCCAGAGATGAATTGTTCTGCATATTGTTCCAGTTGTTCAAGCCCGCGAGCGTCGAACCCTTGGGCAATAATCGTATCTATATGTTACCAAAAATCAGTACTGGTCATACGCGTCTTTGCAACTTTCGGCTGCAAAGGTAGTGATTTTTTTGAGATATGCAAGGGTTTGGGGTGAAAAAGCGCACGAGTGGTGTCGTTTTTAGGCCGATTTTAGGCCGGAATAGGCAGACATAGGCGGGTCGTTTGAGCGAGCCTTTGCCGACGAGGCTTTCCGCTTCAACAATCACAACGGGCACCTGACGATAGATGTCTGCCAATAGTTTCACGTTTAGTAAGGGTTTTCTGTTAACAAAAGGGTGTGCCGAAATCGACACACCCTCTTTTGTATTCTTTGGTAGTTTGAACACTATGGTACCAATTTAAAAGTGTATTCTGTGACACGTTTTATACCATCAGCTTGTTCTTCGTAAGATACAGAAAATCCGTTATCTTCGAATTGAGAAATCTTAAGATAAATCTTCTCCTGACTATCTTCCAAGCGTCCTTGCACATACACATCCGCATCGTAAACATCACTATAGGCTATCCGGGATTCAAACCCGCACACAGGTTTCATCTCTCCGGTATCATGCTGTTTTTCTGAAACTTTTACATAAAAAGATGATGCCGGATATTTATTATCCGAACAAGAGCAATTGACATATATATTTTCATAAGTTGTATACTTATCAATTTGTGAAACCGACTCGGTACAATTGTATATTCGCTTTTCAGTCAATTGCCACGTATTGGCGTCCAAAGTCTTCAATATCTTTTTATGTGTTTCGAGAATAGGATTTAAAGATTCTACCCTTTTATATACATTATACAAACCTCTCTCAGACATTGATGCCGCACACCATAAAAAATAGTTTTCTGTCATCTTACCAACAGACATAGGGTAACGCAACAATGAATTTCCCCACTCAACAAGTAAATCATTTTTCCATGTATGAAAATGATATTCAGATTCTGAGCCAAAGAAAGATATATCTCCTACTGCCGGATTCTTAAAATATTTGAAATACTCCAGACTTAGTATTTCATCACTTGTAATGTAATAAAAAGTTCTTTGAGAACTACCCAGATTGCTATACTGTTCTTCCTTTTCTTTTCGATACATTTCCTCCAACTCATCAAAATCAATATTGTCTGCTTCGTCTAAAGAAATAACTCCTATATATTCCCACGAGCCGGTAAAATATTCCCTATATTGACTATCATTCTCCAATATAGAACCATAAAGATGTGTACAAGGCACATTAACAGACTCGTCACAGCCTGCAAACAGAAGAGCAACAAAGATACCCAGAACAATACCGCCTAACATTTTTGATTTTTTCATATCATAGCTTTAACTATTTTATGGTTTCACTTTCTTTGTTTGAATAATCATAACGAATTAAGTACATACCGGCAGGTAAAGCGTCAATTATATCACCAACACTACAATATGATGTGACGGATTTAGAATATAATAGTATACCTGTAAATGTGAAGCGAGACTCCTGCTCTCATTTAAAGGCATGTCATTTACTTAGCCTGAGTTTTGATTGCTGCGATAGAGTCTTTTAGCGCAGCGATACGGCTTTCGGCGTCGGCTTGTTTCTTACGTTCCATGACTACCACTTCGGGTTTTGCATTCTGAACGAAGCGTTCGTTAGCGAGTTTCTTCATCACTGTGGCGAGGAAGCCCTCTTGATATTGCAGGTCAGCCTCCAGTTTTTTGAGTTCGTCGTCTACGTTGATGAAGGCATCGAGCGGCACTGCATATTCCGTCACGGTGACGATGAACGAGGCGCTGTTGGCACTCTTCTGTCCTACAACGGTAATCTGACTCAGGTTTGAGAGTTTGGTTATCACTTGCGACATTGCTTCGTCGAAAATCGAAGCGCCAACCACCTGCAAGACGAGTTGCTGTTTTTGCGGGATGTTACGCTGCTGACGGATGTTACGTATGGCGGTGACCACTTGTTTGAGGTTCTCTACGGCATCGAGTAAGTCGTTGTCGGCAGCGGGATAGACGTCTAACTGTTGCAGCATGATGGTGTCGCCTGTTTTGCGCGGCTCGATGTTCTGCCACAGCTCTTCGGTGATGAAAGGCATGAAGGGGTGCAACAGCTTTAGCAGACTGTCGAAATAGGAGAGGGTGAGATGGTAGGTAGTCTTGTCGATAGGCGAACCGTATTGCGGCTTTATCATCTCGAGATACCATGCCGAGAACTCGTCCCAGAAGAGCTTATACACAGCCATCAGAGCCTCTGAAAGACGATATTTAGAGAACAGGTCTTCCATCTGGGCTGCGGTGCGAGCCAGCTGCGAACTGAACCAGCGCGTTGCCAATTGAGCATACAGGGGTTGCTCTATGTCTGCCACTTGCCATCCTTTAATCAGGCGGAAGCAGTTCCATATCTTATTGTTGAAGTTGCGTCCTTGCTCACAGAGTGCATCGTCGAAGAGTATGTCGTTGCCGGCAGGTGCTGAGAGCATCATACCCATACGCACGCCGTCGGCGCCGTATTTGTCGATTAGCTCGATGGGGTCAGGCGAGTTGCCGAGCGACTTAGACATCTTACGTCCGAGTTTGTCGCGAACGATGCCGGTGAAGTATACGTTGCGGAAAGGCATCTTGCCTTCATACTCGTAGCCTGCCATTATCATACGTGCTACCCAGAAGAAGATGATGTCGGGTCCGGTGACGAGGTCGGTGGTAGGATAATAGTAGCTAATCTCTTTGTTGCCGGGGTCGAGTATTCCGTTGAACAGCGAGATAGGCCACAGCCACGACGAGAACCACGTGTCGAGGCAGTCGGGGTCTTGCCGGAGGTCTTCAATAGTAAGACTTTCGTTTCCGGTCTGCTGTTTGGCTTTCTCGAGGGCTTGCTGTGCCGACTCAGCCACCACAAAGCCGCCTTCGGGCAGGTAGTAAGCCGGTATACGGTGTCCCCACCAAAGCTGACGCGAGATGCACCAGTCTTTGATATTCTCGAGCCAGTGTTTGTAGGTGTTCTTATATTTGGCAGGATAGAAACGTATGTCGTCCTCAATGACGGGGTCGAGTGCTATCTTAGCGAGGTGCTCCATCTTGAGGAACCACTGCATCGACAGCTTGGGTTCGATAGGCACATGTGTGCGCTCTGAGAAGCCCACGTTATTGGTGTAGTCTTCTTGTTTTTCGAGCAGTCCGGCGGCATCGAGGTCGCGCACTATCTGTTCGCGGCAGTCGAAGCGGTCCATACCGACATATAGTCCGGCAGCCTCGGAGAGGGTGCCGTTGTCGTTGAAGATATCTATCGACGGGAGGTTATACTTCTCGCCGAGCATATAGTCGTTGACGTCGTGTGCCGGTGTCACCTTCAGGCAGCCTGTACCAAACTCGATGTCGACGTAGTCGTCTTCGATGACGGGGATGACACGTCCTACAAGAGGCACTATGACGCGTTTGCCTTTGAGCCATGCCGTCTTGGGGTTGTTGGGGTTGATACACATCGCCGTGTCGCCCATGATAGTCTCGGGGCGCGTTGTGGCAACGATGGCATAGCTGTCTTCCCCCTCTACTTTATATCTCAGATAGTAGAGTTTGCCATGATGTTCTTGGAACACCACCTCTTCGTCGGAGAGGGCAGTCAGTGCTTTGGGGTCCCAGTTGACCATACGTACTCCACGGTATATCAAGCCTTTGTCATAGAGGTCGCAGAACACTCTGATGACGCTTGCCGAACGTTGCTCGTCCATAGTGAAGCCGGTGCGGTCCCAGTCGCATGAAGCACCGAGGCGGCGCAGCTGCTTGAGTATGATGCCGCCGTGCTCACGGGTCCAGTCCCAGGCATGCTCAAGGAACTGCTCACGCGTCAGGTCGGTCTTCTTGATTCCTTGCTCAGCGAGTTTGCCCACCACCTTGGCTTCGGTAGCGATAGAGGCGTGGTCGGTACCGGGTACCCAGCAGGCGTTTTTGCCGGTCATACGCGCACGACGGACAAGGATATCCTGAATGGTGTTGTTGAGCATGTGTCCCATGTGCAACACACCGGTGACATTAGGTGGGGGAATGACGATGGTATATGGTTCGCGCCCATCGGGCTCGGAATGGAAAAACTTATTGTCGAGCCAATACTGATACCACTTGGCTTCGATTTGTTGAGGTGAATAAACTGAATCCATTATTTCTTATTTATGATTTCAAATTTGTTTTATGCTTCTTCGTCGGTATAGTAGTTGTTTTTATTTTTGTTTCTTCTGCTGCCATATCCGCCATAGCCATAGCCGTAGCCGCCATAACCGCCGTAGCCGTATCCGCCATAGCCATATCCGCCGCTATAGTATCCGAAACGGTGTTTATCTGAGGTTGGTATGTCTGACAGCACTATCTTGATTTTAGTGGGGAACTCGGTATACAGCTGTTCGAGTGTTGCCTTGCAATAGCTCTTGTTGGTCTGCATACACCTTATCACGTACAGACACAAGTCTGTTTGTTCCACCAAAGCCGAGGCATCGGGGACCTGTCCGATAGGTGATGAGTCGATAATCACTATCTCATACTCTTGTTTTAGTCTCTCTATTAGTTCCGTGAGTTTGTCGGAGCGTATGAGTTCGCCGGGGTTAGGAGGCACTGTGCCGGCGGCGATGACATCGAACTTAAACGGCAAGTTGGTATGTAGGATATCTTTATACTCGCAGTCGCCTATCAAGTAGTTGGTTACGCCATATCTGCTCTCGATACCTAACTTCTCGTGGATATTAGGTTTTCGGATATCGAGGTCGACAAGTACGGTCTTTCGTCCCATCATAGCATATAGCGAGGCAAGGTTCGAAGAGAGGAATGTCTTACCATCGCCCGACTGTGTGGAGGTGATAGAGATGGATATATTCTTCTTGCGTTGCACGATGAACTCGATTCTGGAGCGGATGGTGCGCAGCATCTCAGAGTATGACGACCGTGGTGAGGTCTGTACCAGGGTCGGGTTCTGCGATTTGGCATGGCGGAGAGTACCGATAAGCGGGAATCGTGATACGGTGTCCGCCTCTTTGGGATTGCGTATGCGGTTTTGCAAGAGTTCGAAGAGAATCACTATGATGAGAGGTATCAGGATACCGAACATCAGATAACGTGTGGTGTTGTTACGTTTCGACGAACTGTTGGTCACCCAAAGCACACGTGCCTTGTCGAGGATGTCGTTATCGGGCGTGTTACTTGCTTTTTGTATCTCAGCCTCTGCTCGTTTCTGCAAGAAGAAAGTGTAGTAGTTGTCGTCGATGCGGTAAGCACGTTCGAGCGACACCATCTGCAGCTCTTTCTCCGGCAGCCGTTGTATAGCGGCTTCGACATCTTGCGATCGCCGACGCAGGTCTTCTTTTTCGATGTCGAGTGAGGCACGCATCGACTTGATAACCTCTTGTATTGCTGCTTTTACGTTGTTGATGTCGTTGGTGAACTTCGAGTAATACACGTTTTTGTCAGACAGCTCAGCACGTTGCAGTTGCAGGTCGTTGAGTTGTTGCACCAGTCCGGTGAGCATCGGTTCGTTCAGACTCAGCGACGAGGGTGCCATGATAGCCTCCTCGCTCATGTTACGCTCAAGGTAGTTGGTCAGGTAGTCAAGATATGTCTCTTTGAGTCTGAGCGACATGCCTTGGGCTTCGTAGGTCTCCATCTTAGAAATAAGGGTAGAGGCATACGATGACACATCGATGAACTTATTCTGCCGACGGAAGTCGGTCATTGCTCCCTCGCTCACCACAAGCGACTCTTGCAGTATGCCGAGTTGTTCGTTGATGAATTTAATTGAGTTTTCAGCCACCGCGTTCTTTCTCTCCACGTTTTGCAAGAGGAATATCTCGCATAGCTTATTGATGAACTCGCAGTCACGGTCGGGCACGTCGCTCACGAGCGAGAGTTGCAGTACCGATGAGCCTTCACTCACGAAGCCGAGTTGCAGTCTGCCTTTGAACTCCTCGACCAGCGAGCCCTTATCGCGGAAGCGGAAGAGTACACGTCCCTGCCTCATGTTTTGCGTGGGCCATACCACGCCCGAGAAATATGGAGTGCTGAGATAGGTACCGAACGAGCCGCTGGTAAGGAACGGTTGGTCGGCGCCATCGATGCCTATTGAGAAGGTGCCATCGTGGTTTATCATGAGTTCGAACAAGATGCCGTACGCCATCGGCTCGACTCTGTCGTATTGCACTTCGATAGGTGTGTTGTGGTATATGTTACGTGTTTTGAAGCGTCCTTGAGTGATATACTCCACATTCATAAAAGGCAGCGAGTCGACAACGCGTGAGATAAGGTCGTACGACGAGAGCATTATCATCTGGTTGTTGACGTTCTTATATCCGGCATCGACACCGAAGCCCATCATAAGCGATGAGTTGCCATAGCCGCCATATTCTTTGATGATGATAGTACCGGCAGAGAGGTAGTTGGTGATGACCTTACGGTTTTCGATATAAGCCAGCGAGAAAGCCACTATCACTCCTATTACAAACAAATACCAATAGTTGAGGATACGCAAAGCCCAGTCCATGAGGTTGAACGAGGTCTTGTCGTCTTCGTCGACCGAGGGCTGAGGGGTGGTGTTGCCATAAGGATTGCTACCATAGGGGCTACTGCCGTAAGGACTGCCACCATAGGGGTTGCCGCCGTAAGGGTTGCCACCATAGGGGTTGCCGCCGTAGGGGTTGCCACCATAGGGGTTACCACCGTAAGGGTTATTGCCGTAGGGGTTGTTGCCGTAAGGATTTTTTTCGTCTGCCATAGCTATATATCGAGTATTGCCGATAAGATTAGGTTATTTCTTGTAGAACATCTGCGAATAGTTGAGAACGGAGATGAGCAACGAGAGTGAGGACGTTATCAGTCCGAGGAAAGCGCTATATGATGCCACTTTATAGAAGCTGCCTTTCGACCGCGCCACATAGATGACGTCGTTGGGGTAGATATAGTAGTATTTCGAGTCGATGATGGTGTTGGTTCGGATGTCGAACTCGAGCACTTCGGGGTCGGCGTTGTCTCGTGGACGTATGATACGCACATGCCGCCGGTCGCCTTGCGGGAACAAGTCACCCGTCATTGCAAGTGCCTGATAGATGGTAAGGCGGTCTTTGTAGATCTGATACACTCCTGAACTCGCGTCACCAATGACGGTAAACGTCTTGTTGGCAAGGGTGAGTTTGACTTCGGCATCGGGAATGATTTCTTTAAAAGCAGCTTCCACCTTAGCTTCAGCCTCGGGCAGTGTGAGTCCGAGCACATGAATAGGTTCGAGGAAGGGCAGTTCGATGGTGCCATCGGGGTAGACACGATAGCCGGTGATGTCGTATGAAGATGTCGACGAGGCACTACTTCCCTGCATAGCTTTCGAGATGGTCTCGTCCATTGTAATCAGACGATACACTATCTCGTCGTTGAGGCGAATGCGGTAGTGCTCGTATACCGTGTCGGTATACTGCGGCAGGTCGTCGCGCTCTTGAAGCAACCCAATGGCACGGTTGGAGTAGCAACCGGTCAGTAATACTGACACCAGCACCGCGATTAAGATGTGAGAATAAGTTTTCATACCGCTGTCACTTGCTGCTGTTTTGTATAGGGGTTACTATAAACCTGTCGACGAGAGTGTAGATAAACACTCCGAACGAGAGTGTGGTTGCCACCACCGAGATGACCGCCGAAGCGGAGTTGAGTCCGAACGCCTCGCCTTTCATCTTACGGATGTATATCACATCGTTAGGTTCGACGTAGTAGAACTCTGAGTTTACTATCTCTTTAGACCGCACGTCGAAAGTCTTGACGATGGTGCTATCGCCTATCTGTCGGACTATCTGCACATGGCTACGGTCGCCGAAATCGGCTATGTCGCCACATTCGGCAAGAGCCTCGAAGATCGTTATTTTCTCTTTGTTGATAAGAAAGCGTCCGGAGGAGTTAACGCCGATAACCGAGAAGTATCGCTGCACCACCTGTACCTCCACGGCGAGGTTAAGCATCTTAGAGTTATGCTGCACCGTCAGCCCTGAGAGCTGATTCTGCAACTCGTGCTTAAGCTCGCGCGTGGTGAGACCCTCGACATATACTTTACCCAAAGTGGGAAATTTGATATTGCCTTCGTCGTCGACCAAATAGGTGTACAGGTCTGATGAGCTGCCCATGTTGCCGTTACGCATCATCTGCCTCGTGTTCTGTCGGTTACCGCCATTGAACAAGTTTGCCATCTTCTCGTCGATAGAATAGACCTGTATGTAAAGTCTGTCGTGCTTACGTATCTTATACTCTTCGTAGTCGATAGTATCGGTATAAGAAGGTATGTCATCGCTTGGCTCCTGAAAATAGTTTACCTTTCGCGATGTCACACACGACATCATCAACCAACACAAAGCGATGGTCATCAACGTCGATATATGTCTTAGAATCGGTTGCATCCGTTTCCGTTATTTGGTGAATTCCGGTTTATAACAGTCGACTGACGATTGTTACTTATACAGGTAGCGTTTTATGCTGTTTTTAGGTGTCTTTTCGAACTCTTGAGGTTGCAGTTCGACACGTGCTATCTGCTCGTAGTTAGCTACCAGTTGGTTCACTTCTTTGCGCATTCTCTCCATCTGTTCGGGCAGCTGGTCGCGTGAGAGACCGGCGGCGTCGCAGGCGCTCATGTCGGGGCAGACGAGTGCCACCAACTGTCCGTCGCGCTGCACAACCAGACTTTCCATCACGAACGGCATGTTGTTGATCTTATCCTCTATCTCTTCGGGGTAGATATTCTGTCCGCTGGGACCGAGCAGCATCGTTTTTGAGCGTCCTTTGATGAAGATGTCGCCGTCTTGGTCGACATATCCGAGGTCACCGGTCTTGAGCCATCCGTCTTCGGTGAAGGTAGCCTTTGTGGCATCGGCGTTCTTGTAGTAGCCTATCATGACGTTGTCGCCGCGCACCTCGATCTCACCTATTCCCTCATTGTTGGCGTCGGTGATACGAACCTCCATATTGTCGAGTATCTGTCCGCAGCTGGTGGGCTTGAACTGTGACCAGTGACGGTACGATATCAGCGGTGCCGTCTCGGTCATACCATAGCCTATGGTGAAGGGGAAATGCAGTTTTCTGAAGAAGTTCTCCACCTCAGCGTTCATAGCGGCACCACCTATGATGACCTCCTCGAACTCACCGCCGAAGACGTTAACCAGCTTCTGCCGTATCTGCGAAAGTACCACTTCGTCGAGATAGGGTACCTTGAGCACCCAACTCATAGGCGGCTTGGCTATCATTGGCTGTATCTGCTTGCGGTATATCTTCTCGATGATGAGGGGCACCGACAATATCAGTGTCGGCTTTATCTCGGCGAAGGCAGCCATCAGCACCTTGGGGGTCGGTACGCGGGTGATGAAATAGGTATGTCCGCCTACGGTGCTGTTACCCAAGAAGTCGAAAGCGCAGCCGTATGCATGTGCCAGCGGCAGGAAGGTCACCATGCGGTCGCCACGGAAAAGCAACGTCCCGTGTTTCTCGCCGTAGGCTGTATGTCCGAACACGGCATTCGAGGCGAGTGCGCGACCTGTCGTCATCACTCCTTTCGAGAAGCCTGTAGTACCTGAGGTATAGTTGATAGAAGCCACCTCTTCGTTGTCTTTGTAGTCGTAACGGATGCAGTCGGGATAGAACTGACCTTTGAACTTACGGTCGAAGAGTTCTTGTATCGTCTCGGGCGAAATCATTTCTGCTGTCAGCTCGGCACGTCGCTCGGTCTGCTCGTCGACGACAGGCATCTGTTGCGGCATGACGGCAAGTGGACGGAATTTGGTAAGCGACACCACGGCGCGCACCTGACCAAGCTCTTGTTCATCGAGATGATCCCATATATAATCTGCCGAGAATAGCAGTTTCGAGTCGGAATGTTTGACGATATGGTGAACATCGTCGGGGCGGAAGTCATGAAGGATAGGCACAATAACGGCGCCGTAGGTGACGGTAGCTATATATGCCACAGCCCAATGAGTGCAGTTTCTGCCGATAAGCGAAATGCAGTCGTTTTTCTCTATTCCGCATTGGCGGAAAAGGATATGCAGTTTCTCAACCTGCTCAGCCACTTGGGCATAAGTGAGTGTGTACTTGGTCTCGTAATCAGTGAAAGCCTCATACTCCCAGTTCTGACGGAACGAGTCCTCGAACATTCGAACGAAATTTTTGTTTACCATAAAAACAGTTTTTAGTTGTTGAACGAAAGGTGCATAGCACCACATATCTATTTCCACACGACCACCACACCCAACGGTGCGGTGCACGTATGGAACAATGTATTCAGTATTGTCTCTGACTCTGTTTCGGGTCAGAAAATGGGTACGGACAGTGGCTCTTCTTTCTCTTTAACCGAGATGATAGAGTCTACCACGAACTCACTTACTCCGCGCCAAGGCAGAGCACCTTTGTACTCTTTGTAATGCAGCTCCACCATCTGTCCGGTAGAGCGCATCAGCTTGTCGGCTATCTGCTTGTCTTCGACCGAGAACTTAAACTCGTTGGACTGGATGGTGTTGTTCTCGTTTTTCGAGTTATAACCGGCTTGTATCAGTCGTCCCTCGTAGGTTTTGAACACATAACCTTTGTAAACGAGGTAGTTGAGTTCGCCTGCTTTCACTCCTTCGCCGAACACGAAATAGAACTTAAACCAGAACCAGGCTCCGCCGCCAAGAACGAGCAGCACCAGCAACACAACGCCCGTACGGCGCAATATCTTCAGAAATGTTTCCATTGTAGTATGTTTTTCGCTGCCGCTATAGCTGACAGCTATTTTGATTGCAAGGTTTAAACAGTTTGTGTCTTTGCATATTTTGCGGTCGTGCCTGACCGCGCTCGAATGAGCGCTGCAAAGTTAATACTTTTTATTTATTCTGCAAAATACGTAGCAGATTAACCAATACCGCGACTGTCGTTCTGTCGGTATTTTTGTCTCTTAGTGTTCCTAAGTGCAACAGTTTAGTGTATACTTTTTCGGGTGTTGCCACAGCCGTCCATATCGTTCCGACGGGTTTGTCGGCTGTTCCTCCTCCCGGTCCGGCTATCCCTGATGTTGCCACAGCATAGTCGGTTCCTAACACCCGTCTTGCCCCTTGAGCCATCTGTATCACCGTCTGTTCGCTTACCGCACCCCACTCTTCGAGTGTTGTTTTTTCGACGCCGAGAACACTCATCTTCACCTCATTAGAATAAGCCACCACAGAACCTTTGTAGAAGTCGGAGCTACCTGCATGTTTCGAAAGCAGTGCTGCTATCTTACCGCCCGTGCAGCTCTCGGCTGAGCCTACGGTAGCGTGCAGTCGGAGCAGCTGTTCTCCCACAAGCACCTCCAACGGCTTGTCTTCGGTAGCTACTACGGCATCGCCGAGCAGTGGCAACAATACTGACACGCGTTCGTCGAGTTGTGCTGCCGAAGCTTCGCCGTAAGACGACAGACGTAGTCGGACGATACCGTCTTTGGGCAGATATGCCAGATGCATCGTCTCGGGCAGTGCTGCCTCCCACTGAGCTATCTGCAGTGCTAACGTCGATTCGGGAATGCCATATACCATCACATGACGATGCACGATGGCATTCGTCAGCGTGCGATGTGCCTCTACGAACGGCATCACCTGCTCGCGCATGGCTATCTCCATCTCGTATGGTACACCGGGCATACTCGCTACTATGACCTCACGTTTGCCAACGTGGCGCATCCACACCATCAGCGGTGCCGAACCTACACGATTGGGTAGGATGATAGCGTTCTGCGGCACCAACCACTGAGTGGCGGTTAGCGAATTGAAGACCTGCGGACGTGAGCTATACAGCTCGAAAATATGTTGTCTGACCTCGTCGTTTTCTACTAATTCGCCACCGAAATAGCGAGCGAGAGTCAGCTTGGTGATATCGTCTTTGGTAGGTCCGAGACCGCCGGTGAGGAGCACTAAGTCGGCACATTGCATGGCGTTGTCGAGGGCAGATACAATCTGTTGACGGTCGTCGTGAACAGACACCACCTCGTCGACAACGATATTATGGTTATTGAGCTCTTGGCAGATAAAAGCCGAGTTGGTGTCGACCACCTGTCCGATAAGCAGTTCATCGCCTATGGTTATGATGTGAGCGAGCATTGTTTTTTCCATTCTTTAGCTGTGAGGTCGAGTTCGTTATAGTAATCTTCGCCGAACCGACGGCACAAGGGTTCTTTTAAAAAGACATAAAGAGGCAGATGCAGATGTTTGCCGAGTTTGCGGGCACAATGGCAAATATCCCACCTATGGTATTCGACGGCAGTGAAGGTTGGGAAGCGGTGCAGGCGTATCGGATAGAGGTGGCAAGAGATAGGTTTGTTGAAGCCTATCTTTCCTTCTTTGAATGCCCTTTCTATCACGCAGTAGCACCACCCTTGCGCGTCGGTTCGCGAGAAGACACAGTCTTTGCCGTCGACAACCTGCGTTACCAGTTCACCTTCGCGGTCGTGGTAGGCTATACCTTTGTCTGTCACCACGTCACGTGCGGTGGCCGACATCATGGGCAGCAGCATGTCGAGGTTCTGCTCTATCTGCTTGGCTTCTTGTGGTTCGAGAGGTGCTCCGGCATCGCCTTCGATACAGCAACAGCCCTTGCACTGTTGCAGGTCACAACAGAACTCCTTCTCAATGACGTCGAGCGAAACCAAGGTGTCTTGTATCTGAAACATCTGTCTGTTAACGTGTTTTATATTTGGCTCCCACACGTCCCTTGGCTATACCTTGCAGTTTGCCTTTGACGAACTGCCGGCGTATGGGTGAGATGCGGTCGGTGAACACATTACCTTCGAGGTGGTCGTACTCATGCAGTATGATACGCGCACAGAAGCCATCGAAGTCCTCTTCGTGTTCGTTGAAGTCGAGGTCTTGATAGTAGAGTCGTATCTTCTTGGCTCTGACGACGTTTTCTGAGATGCCGGGCAGCGAAAGGCAGCCTTCGGAATAAGTGCAGGTGTCGTCGGACTGCTCGATGAGTTGAGGGTTGATGAACACTTTCTTGAAATCTTTACATTCAGGATAGTCATCGGTCAGTTCGGTGCCGTCGACGACAAAAAGACGAATGCTCTTACCTATTTGCGGAGCTGCGAGTCCGCAGCCGTCGGCATGAGTGAGAGTCTCGAACATGTCGTCAACCAGCTGACGCAACTGAGGGTAGTCGGCATCTATCTCTTCGGTAGCACGACGCAACACCGGATTGCCATACAGATAAATAGGGAGTATCATGGGGAGAGGTAGAAGTTTAGTGTTTATTGCTTAGAGTTTAGTGTAGTTAGATAGTCTTCGAGGATGATGCATGCTGCTATCTTGTCGACGGTGGCTTTGTCTTGTCGGTCTTTCTTTTTCATTCCGCCGTCGAGCATAGCTTTGTGTGCCAAGACGGAGGTAAACCTCTCGTCGAAGCCGATGATGGACATCTCGGGGAAGCGTTTTTCAAACGAGCGTATGAAGGGTTCGATATAGCGCATACTCTCCGAAGGTTCACCGTTAGTCTGCCGAGGCATCCCTATCACCACCTTCTCTACTTGCTCTGTCTCGAAGTAACGGGCGAGCCAATCGAGAAGTTGGTATGTCGGAATAGTAAGCAACGGGTTGGCAGTTATCTTCAGAGGGTCGGTGACAGCCAGTCCGGTACGTTTTCGTCCGTAGTCGATAGCGAGAATACGTCCCATGAGTACCTTTTGTGCTTATCTGTGTTCGTCCCATCCGAAGGGGTGTGCAGCTAACGGCAGTCGTGCCAACGGGTGATAGTCGCCCTTTAGTCCGACCGGTGTGGCGTTGCGGATATACGACACCATCTCGATACACGGGCGTGCCTCGCTGATACGGAAGCCTTCGCCTGCAAGTATCTTTTGATAGCTAAGGGTATGAAGCTCAGTGAAACCGGCAGAGAACTCGAACTCGTCGCCATCGATGTTGAGTGTTCGGTAGGTACGTTTCTCGCCCTGCACTGCGTTGTCGGGCAGGCAGTCGGCGTTGATTGACAGGAAATAGCGCACGCGAGCACGTTCCAACTCGAGATAACCGGCTACGCGGTCGAACGACATGACGTGCACCACGTTCTTCTTCACGGCTCCGAAAATCCACTGTAGCATATCATAGAAATGAACGCCGATGTTAGTAGCCACTCCACCCGACTTATGCACATCGCCTTTCCAGCTGCTGTAATACCATTTGCCACGCGAAGTGATATATGTGAGGTCGACATCGTAAATCTTGTCTTTGGGACCGGCATCGACTTTCTTCTTTAGTGCTGCTATCGAGTCGTGCAGACGAAGTTGTAGGATGGTGTATGCCTTGTGTCCGGTCTCTTGCTCTAACTGCACGAGGTTGTCGATGTTATAAGGGTTGAGTACCAACGGCTTCTCACATATCACGTCTACACCCAAACGCAGTCCGTATCGGATAAAAGCATCGTGCGTGTAGTTGGGTGTGCATATCGACAGCCAATGCAGGGGGTTGTCGGTACGCATCTGCTTAGAGCAGAAACGGTCGAACTGCTCGTTCTCGGTGTAGAAAGAGCAGTCGGGGAAGAAACTATCGAGACGTCCGACGGAGTCGAACTTATCGTAAGCCACCATCAGGTTGTTGCCGGTATCGGCTATGGCTTTCAGATGTCGTGGAGCTATATATCCTGCAGCTCCTATAAGTGCGAAATTATACATATATAGATTTTAGATGTTAGACCGCTGCGCTGTTAGAGGTTAGACCGCTGCGCTGTTAGAAGTTAGACCGATGCGCTGTTAGAGGTTAGACCGATGCGCTGTTAGAGGTTAGACCACTGCGCTGTTAGAGGTTAGACCACTGCGCTGTTAGAGGTTAGACCGTTGCGCTGTTAGAGGTTAGACCACTGCGCTGTTAGAGGTTAGACCGCTGCGCTGTTAGAGGTTAGACCGCTGCGCTGTTAGAGGTTAGAGGCTTCTACTTGTTGAATGGAGTTTACTTCTTCGAAGAGTCGTAGCGAATAGAGAGCGGCTTCTGCCTTTCTGAGTTCGTTACGTTTCTTCTGTCCTGGTGCGAAGACAAAAGCTTCGGCTGTGAGGATACGTTGTTGCAGCACATCGAGCCTTGAGATAGCCACAAAAGGTCCGCCCATAGCTGCCCCGCCGTACATCTTCCATAGTCCGCGCAACTCGCCGGCATAGGCACCGTTGATATTGATACCATTATACTGTGGCGGGAAATGCTTGTATTCGGTGCCCATATACGAGCCTTCGAGTTTGCCGGTGACGAACATACCCATCACGCTATCACGTTTGGCAAATTGGTACTCGGCGGAGAACATCTTCTCCGTCAGATACGGGTACGAATAGAGCACGAGGTCGCGGCGAAGCGAACCTTTGTCGTTGCACATCCATAACATACGCAAATCGCCTACTGTAGTGTCCATTATCACTATATATTCGGCAGGCACCAGCATGTCGGCTTGGAAGTCACGCTGCACAGCCTCACGCGACTCGAGATTGACGTTGTGTTCGTTGAATTGGTTTTGCCGGCTTATCTCTTGGCGAACAAACCACTGGCGTATGGCAGCCGAGCGGGCAGTCCATAGTGTGTCGAAGTCTTCGGCAGTAGGCGCTTGAATCACGCACATAGCTTGCGGATGACTATATACATCCTTGCGATAGACGACTTTAGCTTGGGTATAACGCTCGGCGTTGACGTCGACGAGTAAGATGTTACGCGTAGGTTTGAGTACGTCGTCGAACTGTTCTCGTCTGACGGAGGTGACGTTGAAATAGGGTTCCATCTGCGGCAGACACGGCATGTCGGCTCCCATGACTTCGGCTGCCTTAGAGCCTGCGGCAGCGTCGTTAGAGACCACCAACACCTCGTATATGGTACCGGTAGCGCTTGGCAACGAGCGTCCGCTGTCGGTGCACGAGACGAATGCCATGATGGCAAACAGCAGCGCTGTTACGATTTTCATGTTTCTCATATCTCTTCTCTGTTGGTTATTGTTCTTCCGGGATGTTATCCTCATTGTCAGCCTTATTGGGCAGCGGAGGGAAGACAGGCGGTGTACGTCGTTCGCTTGCCGGCACCTCACGTTTTTTCAATGGGTTAGCGTTGATCTCGCTCGTAAGGCGGCGTGCTTTCAGGATGTCGAGTGCCAAGTATAGCGCATGAGAGAACGAACTCGGCTGAGCCTGGTTCTTGCCCACGAGGTCGTAGGCGGTGCCGTGGTCGGGCGAGGTACGTACTATATTGAGTCCGGCGGTGTAGTTGACACCTTCCATGTCGAGAGCCTTAAAAGGAGCGAGTCCTTGGTCATGATACATAGCGAGTACGGCATCGAAATGGCGGAAGCGTCCTGCTCCGAAGAAGCCGTCGGCGGCGTAGGGTCCGAAGACGAGCATGCCGCGTTCGTTAGCCTTTTCTATCGCCGGACGGATAATCTGTGACTCTTCGTTGCCGAGCAGCCCGTTGTCGCCGGCATGAGGGTTGAGGGCGAGAACGGCTATTCGGGGTGAGCGAATGAGGAAGTCGTCCTTGAGCGAGCGGTCGAGCAACTCGAGCTTGTCGAGGATAAGTTGCTCCGTTATCGACTCAGCCACTTTGCTGATAGGCAAGTGATTGGTGACGAGAGCCACTCGCATCACCTCCGACACCATCATCATAAGCGACTTATCGTCGCTGCTGAAATGGCGGGTGAGGTATTCGGTATGACCTGAGTACTGAAACTGATCTGACTGTATGTTTTCTTTGTTGATCGGAGCTGTCAGCAAGATGTCGATTTGCTGAGCTTTGATGTCGTTGGTAGCGCGTTGTAATGCCATCAGCGATGCCTTGCCTGCCTCAGCGGTCGACTTGCCGGGGGTTAGCTCGAAATCGTCGTAACAGTTGATGATATTCACCTGCCCTTGCTTTGCCTCGGCTGCACTGCGTATCACGTTGAGTTGCAGCGCTTGGAAGTCTTCGCCAAGCGTCTTCTGATAGCCGAGTGCTATCTTTACGTTGCCATAAATGATCGGACAGCATATTTCAGTGATGTGCTGGTCGGCAACAGCCTTGAGCAAAACCTCGTAGCCTACTCCGTTGGGGTCGCCGGAGGTGATGGCGACAACAGGAAGAGTGCGTGTAGGTGTTGCCGAAGTACTGTTTTTCTGAGAATTAGTATTGTTCATAGTGAATCTTGTCGTATTGTAGTTTGTCTAACTGATAGGCTCGACGCTGCTCGTTCTTATACCCCACCGACACGATGCATAATATATTAAGGTGGTCGGGGATATTGCACAGCTCGCGTATCATCTGTTCGGAGTTCTCACGTTGATACACATGCACCCAGCAGGCTCCGAGACCGAGGTCTTCGGCTGCAAGTAGCATGTTATACGCAGCTATCGAAGCGTCACACTGCCATGTATCTGTAAGCGAGGCATCGGCAGTGACCACTATTGCCAAAGGGGCTTGCAGCAGCATCTGACTGCCGTAGGTCTTGCAACCTGCCATGCGGCGTATCACATCACGGTTCTCCACCACCACAAACTGCCAAGGATTGAGACGTTTCGAGGATGGTGACATCAAGGCTGCCTGAAGTATGGCATCGCGTTTGACAGTCTCTACCGGTTGCTCGGTATACTGACGGATAGAACGGCGACGGCTTACAAGTTCGAGGAAAGACATACTCTGTTTTTTTTGCAAGTTGATAATTGCGGGTTTAGATGCATCAGTGTTCCACCAAGGCGTCTAACATCTGTTGTCTGGCAGCGTCGATACCTTCGGTGCTTCTGCCGCCTGCCACAGCCATCCATGGTTGTCCGCCTCCGCCGCCTTGTATGTTACGAGCAGCGTTTTTCACTATCTGCGAAGCGTTGAAGCCCGCCTCTACCATAGGCTGCGAGAGGAAGAGAGCTATCGTAGGTTTGCTATCGCTGATAGAGGTCACTATCAGGGCGAACTTAAGGTCTGTAAACCGTCCGCGCAACAGCGTCAATGCCTCACGTATCATATCGGGTTTCTCAGAGCAGTCGTAAGTAGCCACTTTGATATCGCCATAGTCGACAGCATTCTCCACTAATCTGTCGCGCAGCAGCTCGGCTTTCTCATGCAGGTAGCTTTCTACTTCTTTCTTGAGGTTGGCATTTTCCATGATGAACTTCTGCACCGTAGCCGTCAGGTCGGGTGCATTGTTAAACAGCGCCTTCATGCTCTGTATCATGTCTTGCTGGTCGTAATACAGTTCGTCGGCTGCTTCAGCTGTGACGGCTTCGATACGTCTCACACCGGCAGCCACCGAGGTCTCTAATACGATGCGCACATGACCTATCGTACCGAGAGAGCTGACATGAGTACCACCGCACAGCTCGATGGAGTCGCCGAAGCGTATGACGCGCACGTCGTCGCCGTATTTCTCGCCAAACAGTGCCATCGCGCCCATCGCCTTTGCCTCGGCGATAGGTGTATGCCGGCTCTCTTGCAGGCTGTAGTCGCGACGGATGATAGAGTTAGCCAGCTTCTCTACTTTACGTAGTTCGTCTGCCGTCACCTTCTGATAATGTGAGAAGTCGAAACGCAGGCTGTCGGCTGTGACGAGCGACCCTTTCTGCTCGACATGCTCGCCGAGCACTTGTCTGAGGGCATAATGGAGTATGTGGGTAGCTGAGTGGTTGCATGCTATCTTACGACGGCGGTCGGCGTCAACCGATGCCGTCAGCGTCGACTCGAGGTCGGCGGGCAGCTCTTGCATGATATGCACAGGCAGGTTGTTTTCGCGCTTGGTGTCAACCACTTTCTTATCGCCCAGCATACCGCTGTCGCCTACCTGACCACCCATCTCGGCATAGAACGGCGTGCGCGAGAGCACCACCTGATAGAACTCGCGGTTCTTCTGTTTGACGAGTCGGTAGCGGAGCACCTTGGTCTCACATTCGAGTTGGTCATAACCCACGAACTCGGTCTCGCCCTCGGCGAGTACTACCCAGTCGCCTAACTCCGAACGTTGGGCGTTACGTGCACGCTCTTTCTGCATCTGCATCTGCTCGGCAAACTCTTGCTCGTTGCATGTAAAGCCGTTTTCGCGAAGGATGAGTTCTGTGAGGTCGAGCGGGAAACCGAAGGTGTCGTAGAGGGTGAAGGTATCGACGCCCGAGATCTCTGTTTTCTTGGCGGCTTTAGCCTCTTGCATCAGCTTGTCGAGAAGGGCTATACCTTTGTCGAGAGTCTTCAAGAACGACTCCTCTTCTTCTTTTATCACTTTCTCTATCAGCGTCTGCTGCGCCTTGAGTTCGGGATAGGCATCGCCCATGTCTTCGATGAGTTGCGGTACGAGTCTGTACAAGAACGCTTCACGCTGATGCAGGAAGGTATATCCGTAGCGCACGGCACGCCGCAGTATACGGCGGATGACATATCCTGCCTTGGCGTTCGAGGGCAGCTGACCATCAGTGATAGAGAAGGCGATAGTGCGGATATGGTCAGCCACCACGCGCATTGCCACGTCGGTCTGACGGTCCTGACCATAGCGGCACGAGCATATACGAGCTATGGTGCCAAGCATGGGTTGGAAGACATCGGTGTCGTAGTTAGAGCGCTTGCCCTGAATAGCCACACACAGACGCTCGAAGCCCATACCCGTGTCGATGACCTTAAGCGGAAGCGGGTCGAGCGAGCCGTCGGCTTTACGCAGATACTGCATAAACACGATGTTCCATATCTCTATCACCTGAGGGTTGTCTTTGTTGACGAGTTCACGCCCCGACACTTGCTGACGTTCTTCATCAGAGCGGAGGTCGATATGTATCTCGGAGCATGGTCCGCACGGACCTGTCTCACCCATCTCCCAGAAGTTATCATGTCTGTTGCCATTGATGATACGGTCGGCATCGACATGCTTGCGCCAATAGCCGGCAGCCTCGTCGTCGCGCCCGAGACCTTCGGCAGGCGAGCCTTCGAACACCGTCACATACAGACGTGACTTGTCGAGCTTGAGTACCTCGGTCAGATACTCCCACGCGTTGTCAATAGCGCCTTCTTTGAAGTAATCGCCAAACGACCAGTTACCTAACATCTCGAACATAGTATGATGATAGGTGTCGTGACCAACCTCCTCAAGGTCGTTGTGCTTACCACTTACTCGCAGACATTTCTGACTATCAGCTACTCGGGGATAGCGAACGGGGTCGTTACCCAAAATGATATTCTTAAACTGATTCATACCCGCATTGGTAAACATCAATGTCGGGTCGTCTTTTATTACCATCGGTGCAGAGGGGACGATGACATGCCCCTTGCTCTTCATAAAATCCAAAAAGGACTGACGTATCTCTTTGCTTGTCATTATATTTTGTTGTTTTCTTTATTTGCTTAGTTGCTACCCCGACCGCCCGTCGACAGTCGGCAAGGGCGGGGCACTCCAATATGACCCGCAAAATTACAAAAAAAACACCAAACAGCAAAAAAATATTTATTTTTTAGACCGCTAAGCTGTGAGAGGTTAGACCGCTACGCTGTGAGAGGTGAGACCGCTACGCTGTGAGAGGTGAGACCGCTGCGCTGTGAGAGGTGAGACCGCTACGCTGTGAGACAGGGTCGAGAGAATTGTATCATCATTACAAAATGAGTTTATACTTTGCCAAGTAAAAAAAAAGAGTTACTTTTGCGCACTTTATCCTAAAATACGATTATGCGATTTATAGGTATCATTCCTGCTCGCTATGCGAGTACCCGTTTTCCCGGCAAGCCCCTTGCCACCCTTGCCGGCAGCACTGTCATCGAGCGCGTCTATCGTCAGGCAAGCAAAGTACTTGACCATGTTTTCGTTGCCACCGACGACGAACGTATCTTCACACATGTAACCGACTTCGGGGGAAAGGCAGTGATGACGTCGAGCCAACACCGAAGCGGTACAGACCGATGCCGCGAAGCCTACGAGCGTTGCGGCGTTGAAGCCGACGTGGTGATTAACATACAAGGCGATGAGCCTTTCATTAGAGAAGAGCAGATACGCTCGCTGATGCAATGTTTCCCGACCGACATAGCCACTCTGGTGCAGCCTTTCGATGACGACACTACTATCGAAGAGCTGAAAAATCCGAACGTAGTGAAGGTGGCACTCAGCAAAGTCGACATGCACGCTTTGTATTTCAGCCGATCGGTGATACCCTTCCTTAGAGACTCAGCCCCCGAGACATGGGCAAGCCGCCAGCAGTATTTCAGACACATAGGTATGTATGCCTACAGTGTTGACGTGCTCCGACAGATAACAACCCTGCCGCAAGGCGATTTAGAAAAAGCAGAGTCACTCGAACAACTCCGATGGCTTGAGAACGGATACCGGATCAAAGTAGCGATAAGCCCATACCGTTCGATAGGCATAGACACACCTGCCGACCTTGAAGCAGCGGAACAATATGCAATCCGCGAAGGTCTTTAACCTAACTATGCACCATATCATGAGAATCATGAAAATCACGAAGATAAGGACTGTCTTTCTAATGGCAGCACTCGTCATTGTTGTAGGTTCGGTGATGTTCACCAACAACCTTGCCACGCAGTTAGCCGACGAAGAGAAAAAGAAGATGGAGTTATGGGCAGAGGCTACACGTCAGCTCGTGGTGGCAGACGAGAACACCGACATCGACTTCGTGTCGTCGATTATTCGCAACAACACACGCATACCCGTCTACATGACTGATGCCGACGGCAACTTCTTGCAGTCGCGTAACGTAAAAGAACCCAAGAAAAATGTGGACGAGTTCTACAAAAAGAAGATCGCTCACCTGCGCGAGACGACCGAACCGATAGAAGTACGTATCAGCGACGACATAGTGCAATATATCTACTACGAAGACTCTACCCTACTTAGCCGTCTGCAATGGTTTCCTTACGTGCAGTTTTCGGTGATACTCATCTTTGTGCTTATCGTCTTGTCGGCTCTGCAAATAAGTCAGCGCAGCGAGCAGAACCGCGTATGGATAGGTCTTTCGAAGGAGACGGCTCACCAGCTTGGCACACCTATCTCTTCGCTCAACGCGTGGACAGAACTGCTTGCCGACACCTATCCCCAGGACCAACTCATACCTAAGATGCGGCAAGACGTCGACCGACTGCAAATCATAGCCGAGCGTTTTTCGAAGATAGGTTCCGAACCCGAGCTCAAGCCACACGACCTCAACGCTATCGTGGCAAGTACTATCGACTACATGCGCCATCGCACCTCACAGAAAGTGAACTTCGAGGTATCTCTGTCAAAGCCCCATGTCGCCTTAGTGAGCGAACCGCTGATAAGCTGGGTTGTGGAAAACATCTGCAAGAATGCCATCGACGCTATGGAAGGGCAAGGCACACTGACCATCGACGTCTCTGAGCAAGACAAAAGCGTGGTAGTCGACATCAGCGACACAGGAAAAGGCATCGAACGCGGACTGTTCAGCACTATCTTCGACCCCGGGTTTACTACCAAGGAGCGCGGATGGGGACTCGGACTGAGCCTCTCAAAACGTATCGTGGAAGACTACCATCACGGCAGAATCTTCGTGTTGCGCTCATCTGTCGGACGCGGGACGACATTCAGAATCAAACTGCCACAAGCCTAAACGGGCTACCTGCCAAGACTCTAAGCGGCTATCTGCCACAACACCGCATATTGATAATCACAAAACAACAGACCGACGGACTCATGTTCGTCGGTCTGTAGTATTTATATAGCGCTTCATCGGTCTAAGCTTTAACAGAAAGGTATCATGTCTTGCATGCCGACAGACACGCTGTCTGCTGTGGGAGATACCATTCTATATCGCAGTACCGCGGTCTATTCCTCGTCTTTCTTTTTCTTCCCTGCTTTATTGAGGAAAATCATAGGGATGATGCACACTGCAAGAAGAACTGCAGCTATGATGATAGTTGAAGTATCCATTGTAAATACAATTTAAAAGATTGATAATAAGATAAGTGTTGATAATAAGAACACATGTACCCTAAGGCACATTGACTGTTAGTAAGTAAAAGCATTATTACCTACTTTACAATTACTACACCTTACTTATTACCAGAAAGCAGAGAAGGGAAAAGATATTTCAGAAGCGGGCAGCGAGCCAACGATATCATGTGTAAGCGAGGCCGCCCGACAAAGGATATGAGCTAACGACAACTCAGCATCACGATGGAAGATATTTTTCGTTTGATACTTGAGTTGTCGTCTTGCTATTTGTGAGATCTGAGCCGATGGAGTATTGTCGACCACAGCCGGCAGCATAGGCAGCGACTGCGTGATACTCTGACATGTAATCTCGGTTGGCTGAGGTGAGCAGAGCGACGCCGGCATTGTGTTTTCACACGAAGCCGACAGGCGGCCGGGCAGGCACAGCAACAGCATTAGACCTACCACCGACACTATATGTCGCATTTTACTCATCTATGTTTATGCTTTATGTCTGATTAGAACGACCAGCGCAGTCCGCCCATCACCGTTGTTCGCGGCATAGGGAAGCCCGCGTTGATTTCGTACTCTTGCCCTAACAGGTTGTCGGCTTGTATGTTCGCCCATAGTCCCTTATAGATACGATAGGCTGCATGAGCGTTCCATAGCACAAACGACTCTTTGACAGCGTTAGCACCCACAGCCGTATACATACCGGCAACGTATTGCACTGATGTCCCGACACGGAAACGCTCGTGATGGTACCCGATGGCGATGTTGAGTTTATGTTCCGGTGCTGCCACTATGGGGTTAGCCATGTACAGGTAGCTATAGTTGGCACTGAGCATCAGTCCGCGCCATACCCTACCCGACAACTCGACCTCGGCGCCGGTATTACGCAACTCACCGGTATTCATATTACGCGGCTTGCCATCGACCATACGGGTCTCTATCATATTGTTGGCATGCATGTAGAACACGTTGGCACCGATGCTGAGTCTGCCGCCGAGCAGATACTGCTTGTATGCTAACTCATAGTTCCACAAGCTGACAGCCTGCAGACTGTCGTTAGCGGGGGCATACATATATAGTTCTCGAATCGTAGGATTACGGAAGCCTTTGCTTACCAAGGCTTTGATCTGTGCGTCGCTTGGCAGCATAAACGACAGACCTGCCTGCGGGGCGTAGTATACACCTGCCGCCGAGTGCCATCCGACCCTCACACCTGCGTCGAGCGAGAACCAGTCGACCACACGCTGACGGAAATCGACATATCCCGCCACCTCGTATTGCGTTTTCACAACTATATCTTTGGTGCTGTTATCTGCTATATTGCGGTTCCAGGCATGTCCTCCGAAATGTTGGTAGTCGAAGCCGAAGGTGGTGTTGTTACCTTGAAAAAACTGCACATTCTGATAGGCACTGACGCCTAACATAAGGTCGGTATGGTTGTACTCGTTGACAGGTGCAGCAGCTCCCTCGGTATGTCCTTCGTTGATGACATGTTTGCCACCGCTATAGTATGCTCGTATGGCACCCGAGGTGCGGTCGTAATGGTTTTCGGCAGAGAGGGTCGCCATGCCGCGCAGCACATGCTGCTCGCTGTCGAAGATTGGTTTGCTTACCGTGCCGGGGTTGGCAGTATTGAAATACGCTATATTACCGGAGGCATTGATGTTCCATGCCTCGTTAATATCGTATCCTAACCGTGCAAAAGCGTCGGATTGGTCGAAATGCATGTTGTCGCGATGTCCGTCGGTTCTGACATAGTTGAAACCCACTGCTTCGGTCCATCGGCCGCGACGCAGGGTGTTGCTCACTCCGGCATCAAGCGAGTAGTATGAGCCGCCTTGCAGGTGCAGGTTGGTCACTATGGTGTCGTGCCGAGGATGGCGTGTCACGATGTTAACCACTCCTCCGAGGGCGTTGCTACCATAATATAACGATGCCGGTCCGCGTATCACCTCGACACGCTCTGCCATCTGCGTCTGGTAGTTGTCGGGTATGGGATGACCATACAGACCTGCATATTGCGGAAGTCCGTCGATAAGCACCAGCACGTCGGTGTTAGGCGCTCCGCCGATACCGCGCACCTTGATACCTCCCGAGCCGCCGGTGCTAACACCATATCCTATCACTCCGCGTTGTGTGATAAACAAACCCGGAACCTGCTCGGTGAGTGTGGGTAATATATTAGGTTCGCTACGCTCAGTCAATACCGACTCGCTGATGACGTTGACCGTTACCGGCAGCTGCCGCACGTCGGTATTGGTACGAGTGCCGGTGGCGACCACCTCGTCTAAGACAATAGTGCGCAACGAATCGGACTCTGATGGTAGGGGCTCTACTCCATTAGCAACAATATTAAGGCTAAAAAACAAATACGCAATTAGCAAGTAATTCTTCTTCATTCTCATTAAACTTCTGCAAAACCTTTCTGAAAAGTACTCCTTTATATCAATTCTGTTATTCTTGATTGCGGACAAGGACGACCGCGCTCCCAAAAACGCCCGCAAAGGTAGTTATTTTTTTTCTGACACGGAAATCTTCTTCATCGACTATATTTTGATTATTCACTGAAGTTTCCCGCTCGTTTCATAATGCTCTTATATAATAATTATTGCCAAAATATTCTACTCCGCCTGATAACTGATTGATTATCTGAAAAAA
>CAMHKW010000028.1 GCA_946185835.1 uncultured Bacteroidales bacterium | reverse complement strand
CGAAAACAACCCCCTTCGACATCTCGAGATCACGACATCTCGACATCTCGAAAACCACCCCTCGAAAAACACCCCCTTCGACATCTCGAGATCACGACATCTCGACATCTCGAAAACAACCCCGCGAAAACAACCCCCTTCGACATCTCGAGATCACGACATCTCGACATCTCGAAAAGACAACCCCCTCGACATCTCGGGATCACGACATCTCGACATCTCGAAAACACCCCCCTCGACATCTCGAGATCACGACATCTCGACATCTCGAAAATAACCCCAAAAAAACAACACCAATCAACAACAATCTTTAATATTAACAACTAATTCTTTTATCATGAAAAAAGTATCACTTTTTCTTGTGGCACTCATGACGCTCACCATGCAGGTGTTTGCTGAGCGTGTCACACAAGAGGATGCGGCACTTGTTGCGACCAACTTCATGAACCCTGGCACACAGCAGACCTCCGCCAAGAAGGCTCCTGCCAAACGCCCCGTGCTCAAGAAAGCTGCCGTCGCTCAAGAGAACGAATACTACGTATTCGAGAACGCCGACGGCGAAGGATGGGTCATGATTGCCGCTAACGACGTGGCACACCCTATCATCGCCTATTCAAACACCGGTCAGTTCCGCACCGACAACCAACCCGCCAACCTCAAACACTGGCTTGGCAAGTACGACAAAGTCATCCGCGCTGCCGAAGCCGATGGCGTACAGCAAAGCACCGAGGTGGCTGCCGAATGGCAGGCACTGCGCAATGCCAAGCAAGCCACGGCTGCCACTGTCGTAGGACCGCTCATCCAGACCACATGGGACCAAGACAGCCCCTTCTGCAACTTATGCCCCGGTACGGGAACACCCGCATCAGGCTCGACCAGGGCATACACCGGCTGCGTGGCTACCGCAATGGCTCAGGTGATGTACTACTGGAAATGGCCCGTACAGGGCAATGGCTCACACTCCTATCAGCCGCTCGACCCTAACTCAGAATCAGGAGCTGCCTCACAACGTTATTCGACGCAGTCGGCTAACTTCGGCGAGACGACCTACGACTGGGACAACATGAAGCACTCCTACAGCGGAAGCTCTACATCTGCTCAGAAGACCGCCGTCGCCACACTGATGTACCACTGCGGCGTGGCTACCGAGATGATGTACGGCAACTACGACGATGGCGGTTCAGGTACCTACACCGTCAACTATGGCGACTGGACCGACAACACCTGCGCACAAAACGCCTTCTATAACTTCTTCCGCTATAAGAAGCCCACGGGCTACATGCGCGATGGATATAAGTCCGGAGGTAAGACATACTATACCTCTTGGACCGAAGCTAACTGGATAGCCATGCTCAAGGCAGAGCTCGACGCCAAACGTCCTATCATGTATGCCGGCGCCGGCTCAGGTGGAGGACACAGCTTCGTCTGCGACGGCTACGACTCATCTGATAAGTTCCACTTCAACTGGGGCTGGTCAGGCGACAACGACGGCTTCTATTCTGTCAACAGCCTCGTCCCCGGTAGCGGTGGAGCAGGTGGAGGAAGCTACGACTTCTCCGAAGAACAAGACGTCATCATCGGCATCGAGCCCGACAAACCGTCGGTGGCTGTCACCTCCATCACTCTCAACCCCACCACTCTCACCCTCAAGCAGAACGAGAAAGCCACTCTGACTGCTACCGTGCTGCCCACCGATGCACAGCAGACCGTGAAATGGACCTCAAGCGACGAGGCTGTGGCTACCGTCGCTAACGGCATCGTCACAGGTAAGGCACAGGGTACGGCACGCATCACCGCCGCCGCTACCGACGACAGCGGCATCAAAGCCGAATGCAACGTCACCGTCACAAGCGAGGTTCTCGAGGTAAGCGACTTCTCAGATGTATACGAGAGCAACGTCACCCTTACCACCGATGGCTCTACCAGTGCTTCGGCTGCCAAAGTCATCATCGGCGGTACCGAATACGACGCACTCAAGTTCGGCACCTCTAAGATTAAAGGTGAATGGGTGCAGACTATCCCCGCCGGCACCACCACCCTCTATTTCCACGCTGCCGCTTGGACAGGCAGTGCCATCACACTGGATATCACGGCAAAATCAGGTGCTGCCACCGTTCGCGCTAAGAACCCGGGCACCCCGCGCAAGGCTGCTGCCACCGTTAGCCCCGAAAAGGTTAGCGTCAGCGCCAGCTCTGGTGTGTCAGGTAACTCACCTTTCACCATCACCGATGACGTCACCGGCGAAGGCTATTACTTCGAGATCGACGTGACGGGCGCTGAAGAAGGTACCACTCTCACCTTCACCCCGTCGGATAAACGCTTCGTCGTTTGGGGCGTCAATGCCAAGACAGCAACCACCGAAGTAGACCCCGATGCTGCCTCTATCACCGCTGACCCCACCTCACTCACCTTCGAGGGCACACTCGACTCAGATGGCACCTACGAAGAACAGAAGACTATCGACATCACCGGCGCTAACCTCAATACCGAACTCGATATCATAGAGGTATCCATCAGCGGCGATCCTAACTTCTCCATCACCTCTCCCACACCGGGTAGCAATGGCAAGGCTGAGCTTCCCGCCGCCGGCGGCAATCTCACAGTCACCTGCACTGCCCTCGATGCCGGTACTTTCTCCGGTACTCTCAGCCTACTCAGCATCGCTGAAGACGGCGAGACAGAGGTGACACTCACCATACCCCTCAGCGCTACCATCGCTGCTCCCGCAGCCAAACATACCGTGACATGGTGGGTTGACGGAGTCAAGACCGAAGAACAAGTCGAAGAGACACTCTCGTATGTCAAAGCAGCTCCCGATAACTGCGACAACGGACGTGTCTTCGTAGGCTGGACCTCGCAGTCGTCAATAAGCGACGGTCAAGCTCCCGCTGACCTCTTCGACGCCTCACAAGGCATCGTCGTCAACTCCGACGCCACCTACTACGCCGTCTTCGCTACAGCAACTCCAGGCGAAGGTGGAAGTGCTGCAAACGAGGTGACACTCACATTCAGCGAACAAGGCTATGAAAATGGAGCCGAAGTTACCGAAGTGGCAATGAGCAATTGCACCCTTCTCTTCGACAAAGGCACAGGCACAAATGCACCTAAGTATTATACATCCGGTCAAGCTGTTAGAGCATATAAGAATAACACTTTGACTATTACATCAGAGAGCAATATCACTGCTGTTTCTGTCGCCACTGCAAGTGGTTATGCAGGAACAATCAGTGCTGATAATGGTACTTACGCTAACGGTGCATGGTCAGGTAGCAGCAAGAGCATCGTGCTCACACACTCTCCTTCAGATAATGCTCAGTGGCGTATCACCGCTATCACTGTCACCACCGAAGGTTCCGGCAGCGCCACCACCTACTCCGACTACTCGCTCGAGTGTGCCGAGACACCTGTCGCCGACCTCTATATACTCGGTCAGGTAGCAGGCAATAACTACGACTGGAACGCCACCGTAGGCACTAAGATGAACTACTCAGCCGGCGTCTACACCATCACCACACGTGTGGCAGGTGCTGCCAACGCTATCACTGCAGGTTACCTGAGCTTCACCACCGCCATCGCCGAAAGCAGTAGCGAAACCCCATGGGACGACATCGCAGCCTCACGTTTAGCAGGCACCACCGCAGATGTCATCGTAGCTGACGGACAGACATATACCCTCTCTGCCGATAATGTCAACAACGCGTTCTGCTTCAAAGCCGGCACATGGACCATCACCGTCGACCTCTCGAACAGCACCATGACGGTCGCACTCGTAGAGCAAGAATGGGTTGACCCCGTCTACTACCTCGAAGGCTACTGGGCAGGGGATGACCAGACCAAGTCCGACGACACCAAGTTCGTGGAAGGCGCACTGCGCTATACCTTCACCACCGACGCATACGTATACATCGCTTCCTCTGAAGACATCTACTACAACACTGTCAACTACGTCGGTTCGGGCAATACCGCTACCTTCTACACCGGCTACTCCGAGAAGTTCTTTATCCCCGCCGGTACCTACGACCTCACACTCACAGAGAACACCGACGGCTCACTCACACTCACCTATGTCGAATATGTGGCACCCGTCAGCTACGACGTCACCGTCGCTGCTACTACCAACGGTACCGTCACTGCCGACCCGACATCAGCCGTCGAGGGCGCTACCGTTACCCTCACCGTCACACCTGACGAGGGCTATCAGTTAGCTTCGCTCACCGTCACCGACGCCAACGAAAACAACGTCGCCGTCAGCGAGAACACCTTCGTAATGCCAGCCGCTAACGTCATCGTAACGGCTACCTTCGAACAGAAGCCCGCTGTAAGCACCACTGCTGACGTACTCAACAATGCCAACACTATCAACTCCACAAGTTCTACCTACTCCGAATGGACTGCCACCGGCACCTCAGGCGCTGAATACGCAGGACAGTCTGCAGGTGGCAACAGCTCTATCCAACTGCGCTCTAACGGCAGTAACTCAGGTATCGTGGTTACCAAGTCGGCCGGCAACGTAGCATCTGTCAAGGTCACCTTCAACACTGCAACTTCTGCCGGACGAGTACTGTCAATCTATGGTAGCAACACTGCCTACACCGCAGTTTCCGAACTCTACTCAGCAGACTCGCAAGGCACGCTCATTCAAGATGTTACCTACGCAGTAGGAAGTGAAGAGCAGATAGTCACCGTAAGCGACGAATACGCATATATCGGTATCCGTTCCAAGAGCGGGGCACAGTATATCGACCAGATAGAGATCACATGGGCTGCGGCAAGCACCACGCCCAAAGCTTCTATCGTAGCTGATCCTGCTTCGGTAAGCTTCACAGAAGAACTCGTTGGTGGAGTGGTTGACGGTGCACAGCAGACTGTCACTATCACGGCTGAGAACCTCAACACCACCTACAACGAAATCAACGTCAGCCTCAAAGATGGCAGCGCCGATGAGTTCACGGTATCTCCTGCTAAGCTCGGCATCAGCGGTGGCACCATCACTATCCAACTCGACGCTATCGCAGCCGGCGACTACACGGCTACCATCGTCGTTGAGTCGCTCGATGCCGATGAGAATGTCGTCTCTGTAGAGATACCTGTCACCGCTACCGTCACCGACCCGACTGCCGTTCCAACGACCTACGACGTCACCGTCGCTGCTACTACCAACGGTACCGTCACAGCCGACCCGATATCAGCCATCGAGGGCGCTACCGTTACCCTCACCGTCATACCTGACGAGGGCTATCAGTTAGCAGCACTCACCGTCACCGACGCCAACGACAACACCGTCGCCGTCAGCGAGAACTCCTTCGTAATGCCCGCCGCTAACGTCATCGTAACGGCTACCTTCGAACAGAAGCCCGCTGTAAGCACCACTGCTGACGTACTCAACAATGCCAACACTATCAACTCCACAAGTTCTACCTACTCCGAATGGACTGCCACCGGCACCTCAGGCGCTGAATACGCAGGACAGTCTGCAGGTGGCAACAGCTCTATCCAACTGCGCTCTAACGGCAGTAACTCAGGTATCGTGGTTACCAAGTCGGCCGGCAACGTAGCATCTGTCAAGGTCACCTTCAACACTGCAACTTCTGCCGGACGAGTACTGTCAATCTATGGTAGCAACACTGCCTACACCGCAGTTTCCGAACTCTACTCAGCAGACTCGCAAGGCACGCTCATTCAAGATGTTACCTACGCAGTAGGAAATGAAGAGCAGACAGTCACCGTAAGCGACGAGTACGCATATATAGGTATTCGTTCCAAGAGCGGGGCTCAGTATGTCGACGAGATTGAGATTACATGGGCTGCGGCAAGCACCACTCCCAAAGCTTCTATCACGGCTGACCACGCATCGGTAAGCTTCACAGAACAACTCGTTGGAGGTGTCGTTGATGGCGCACAGCAGACTGTCACTATCACGGCTGAAAACCTCAACACCACCTACAACGAAATCAACGTCAGCCTCAAAGATGGCAGCGACGATGAGTTCACGGTATCTCCTGCTACGCTCGGCATCAGCGGTGGCACCATCACTATCCAACTCGACGCTATCGCAGCCGGCAACTACACGGCTACCATCGTCGTTGAGTCGCTCGACGCCAACGAACAGGTAGTATCTATCGAGATACCTGTCACCGCTACCGTCACCGACCCGACTGTCGTTCCGACGACCTACGACGTCACCATCGCTGCTACTACCAACGGTACCGTCACTGCCGACCAGACATCAGCCGTCGAGGGCGCTACCGTTACCCTCACCGTCACACCTGACGAGGGCTATCAGTTAGCTTCGCTCACCGTCACCGACGCCAACGACAACACCGTCACCGTCAGCGAGAACTCCTTCATCATGCCCGCCGCTAATGTCAAAGTAACAACTACATTCGAACAGATACCTGAAGTTACAGGTGACAGATATGTTCTCACTGACCTCGCTGATATCGCAGCCGACGATGTAGTCATTATCACTATGTCGAAAGACGGTGCTACCTACGCATTGTTCAGCAACAACGGAACATCATCTGCTCCTACAGCCGTAGCAGTGACTGTTGCTGATGACGCTATCGTGACATCCGAAGAGAATATCTATTGGAACATCAGCAACAGCGATGGTAATCTGACTATCTATGTCAACGGCTCAACGGAGTCATGGCTCTATACCACAGCTGCTAACAATGGTGTACGAGTAGGCACCAATACCAACAGCGTTTGGACAGTTGACACAGAGAGCGGCTATCTGCTTAACTCTGCTACAACCCGTTACATGGGTGTTTACAATAACGCAGACTGGCGTGCTTATACCACTGTTAACAACAATATCACTGGTCAGACTCTTGCCTTCTACGTTAAGCAGTCAGGCACCACTCCCAAAGCTTCTATCGTAGCTGATCCTGCATCGGTAAGCTTCACAGAACAACTCGTTGGAGGTGTCGTTGATGGTGCACAGCAGACTGTCACTATCACGGCAGAAAACCTCAACACCACTTACAACGAAATCAACGTCAGCCTCAAAGATGGCAGCGACGATGTGTTCACGGTATCTCCTGCTACGCTCGGCATCAGCGGTGGCACCATCACTATCCAACTCGACGCTATCGCAGCCGGCAACTACACGGCTACCATCGTCGTTGAGTCGCTCGACGCCAACGAACAGGTAGTATCTATCGAGATACCTGTCACCGCTACCGTCACCGACCCGACTGTCGTTCCGACGACCTACGACGTCACCATCGCTGCTACTACCAACGGTACCGTCACTGCCGACCAGACATCAGCCGTCGAGGGCGCTACCGTTACCCTCACCGTCACACCTGACGAGGGCTATCAGTTAGCTTCGCTCACCGTCACCGACGCCAACGACAACACCGTCACCGTCAGCGAGAACACCTTCGTAATGCCCGCCGCTAACGTCACCGTAACAGCTACATTCGAACAGAAGCCCGCTGTAAGCACCACTGCTGACGTGCTCAACAATGCCAACACAGTCAATGCCACAACAACCTCGTACTCCGAATGGACTGCCACCGGCACCTCAGGCGCTGAATACGCAGGTAACTCTGCCGGCGGCAACGGCTCTATACAGCTGCGCTCTAACAACAGCACCTCAGGTATCGTGGTTACCAAGTCTGCCGGCAATGTAGCATCTGTCAAGGTCACCTTCAATACCAATACCACTGCCGGACGAGTACTGTCAATCTATGGTAGCAACACTGCCTACACCGCAGTTTCCGAACTCTACTCAGCAGACTCGCAAGGCACGCTCATTCAAGATGTTACCTACGCAGTAGGAAATGAAGAGCAGACAGTCACCGTAAGCGACGAGTACGCATATATAGGTATTCGTTCCAAGAGCGGTGCTCAGTATGTCGACGAGATTGAGATCACATGGGCTGCGGCAAGCACCCCTGTCGAGCCTACCGTCACCTACGCCGTAGCAGGTAGCATCGCCGAACTCGGATACGACGCTACCAACGATGCATGGGACGCTACCGCAGCACCCGACATGACACTCGCCGAAGGCACCGCCACTCTCGCACTGACCAACATCAGCCTCGCTGCCGGCGACGTAAGCTACAAGATCATAGCTAAGCCCGAAGGCGAAACATGGCAATGGCTGGGTGACCCCGACAACTCGGGCGATAACTACACCGTCAACGCTGACGTGGCTGGAACCTACGACCTGACCATCATCTTCGACGTGGCAACACAGAAGGCTACCGCCACACTCACTCTCGTCGAAGCTGCTCAGCCTACCGTCACCTACGCCGTAGCAGGTAGCATCGCCGCACTCGGATACGACGCTACCAACGATGTATGGGACGCCACCGCAGCTCCCGACATGACAGTGGTAGAGGGTGTGCCTACTCTCGTACTCAACGACATCGTGCTCGAAGCCGGTACCACCATCACTTACAAGATCATAGCTAAGCCCGAAGGCGAAGCTTGGACTTGGAACGGAGACCCCGACAATGGCGGCGATAACTACTGGCTCTATAACAACGACGCCGGAACCTACCGCATCACCATCACCTTGGATGTGGCTAACATGAAGGCTACAGGAACCCTCGAGCGCACCGACTACACGGCTGAACACACCATCACTCTGGTCGACAAGCCCGCAGCATGGGGCAACACCATCTACCTCTATGCCTTCACATATAACGAATCTACAAGCTCTTCCACCGAATGGACAGGAGCATGGCCGGGCATCGAGCTTACTGCCGACGGCGACTACTACACCGCTGCTCTGCGCTTCTTTGGTACCGTTCCAACTAACTACTCCATCATCTTCAGCGATGGCACCAACCAGACTTGGGACTACAACGGTCTGACCGAAGGCGGCTACTTCCGCGTTTACGACCAACTCGACGAACAGGAACACTACAAACTCGAGCAGGTTTACCGCGTCAACATAGCCACAGCCGAAGGCGGTAGCGTCAGCGCCGACACATGGTTCGCCAATGGCGAGACCGTTAGCCTCATCATCTCACCTGCCGACGGATACGAACTCACCTCTGTCACAGCTACCGATGCCGACGACAACGAGATCACCATCGAGAACGACCAGTTCACCATGCCTGCTTCCAACGTCAACATCACGGCTGTCTTCTCCGAAAGCGTCACCACTCTCGACTACCACTACGAGAAGGTGCTCGCCGACCCGGGTGAAGCAGGATGGGCTAACGACTACCTCATCGTCTACGAAGCCGACGAAAACAACGGCGTCGCCTTCAACGGCGCACTCGAGACTCTCGATGCCGCACAAAACACCATCGCTGTTACTATCATCACCGGCGAAGGCTTCGCTCCCTATATCCAAGCTACCGACGCCACCGTTGCTGCCGAGTTCACCCTATCAAGCTATAACGAAGGCTATGCCATCAAGAACAAGGATAACACCTTCATAGGTCGAAGCAACGATACCAATGGCATGAATACAGGAACTTCAGAACTCGAGAACGCCATCAGCTACAACGCTACCGATGCTTGCATCGACATCGTATCGGCTGGCGGAGCTTACCTGCGCTACAATGCCACATCAGGTCAAGAACGCTTCCGCTACTTCAAGTCGTCGACCTACACCGGTCAGAAAGCCATCCAGCTCTATCGCAAGACTGCCGGTAGCGTGCCGACTATGGTCGACAACAGCAACAGCGAACAGCTCATCAAGCTCGATGGTAACGTGCTGATTAACTCTACAGGCAAAGCCGTAGGCGTCTACAGCGTCACCGGACAACGTGTCACCACTCTCGTCGAACGTCTCGACGTTCGCGAGTTGCCCGCAGGTGTTTATATCATCAGCAACGGCAACGACACCTTCAAACTCGTCACCCGCTAAGTTGTCAAAAGCTGAAAATCTCAAAAGCTGAAAAGCTGAAAAGCTAAAAGCTGAAAAGCTGAAAGCTGAAAAGCTGAAAAGTAATATCAAGAAAAAGGCTGCAATAGGTTGCAGCCTTTTTCTTTTGCCCTCGACATCTCGACATCTCGACATCTCGAAAACACCCCCCCCTCGACATCTCGACATCTCGACATCCCGACATCTCGACATCTCGACATCTCGACATCTCGACATCTCGACATCTCGAAAACAACCCCCTTCGACATCTCGACATCTCGAAAACACCCCCCTTCGACATCTCGACATTTCGTCATCTCGACATCTCGAAAACACCCCCCTTCGACATCTCGACATCTCGACATCTCGACATCCCGACATCTCGACATCTCGACATCTCGAAATCTCGACATCTCGTCATCCCCACACCATTAAAAAATCAGAAATTACCCCCCCCTCCACCTAACACGCTGTCTTTCAATACTATAACAAACCAACATTAAAAACCAACCTAACCCTCTATATATCAGCGCGTAAGACCCGCTTTGTTCCTGTCATCTTCCTGTCATGTTCCTGTCATCTACCTGTCATCATAGTATAACACCCTATAAATAAACGCGTACTGTTGTTTTGTCATTCCGGATATTTTGCGTATCTTTGCATGTCATATCTATATATCACTATGCGTGTCCGTTTTCTTGTCCTCGCCCTTGTGTTGCTGTCGGCTCTGACGCATGCCACCGCCGAGGTGGCTGTCCGCTATCGCGCCGCCTTCGCCACAGGCGTGATGATGCGCGACGGCAAGGTCGACCCATGGCTCACACAGCGTCCGCTGCTCGGCGGAGAGTTTGGCGTCGAGTTCTTGCCAACAGGGCGCTGGCACTCGCTGCAGCAGTTCAACAACGCCTCAGTAGGACTGTCGCTCACCTATCTTAACCTCGGCAACGACCTCAAACTCGGACAGGTGGTCGCACCATACGCCTACCTGCGAGTGCCCTTTGTCAGACTCCCCCATTTCGAGTTAGGCATACGTGCCGGATTAGGCGTTGCCTTCTGCGACAAACGCTATATCAACACCGTAGCCGACGGACAGGCATACAAGAGCGTGCAAGACGCCAACCAGTCGATAGGCTCGGTGGCTAACATCTACTTGCCCGAGGTCTTGTTTGTCGACTTCCCCATCGGCAGAGGCTGGTCGATAGGTGCAAGCTTCGGCTGGTACCATGTGTCCAACGGCAGTATCATACAGCCCAACTCAGGGTATAACATGTTCTTAGGCGAGATAGCTGCCACCTACCACCCTCATGCCGACACCTACTCCGCCCCCGCTGCCGACCCACCCGACGGACTGTATGCCGGCAAGCGTTGGGATGTCGAACTCTCCGTCTCAGGCGGCGTTCGGCAGGCTTACTACCGCGACCGGCTCTTCTTCGGCGTAGGAAGCCTCACCCTGGCAGCGCACTACCGCCCGTGGTCGATATTCAAGATCGGCGCAGGCGTCGACGTCTTCTACGACGACTACTACCGCTGCGTCAACGTCGGTGCCACCCCCTCCGACCGACGCACTTATTTCCAGAAGACGTACCTGTCAGAAAGCAACGCCCTCAACTGCCTGCGTGTCGGCGTGTCGCTACAGCCCGAGTTCGTCGTGGGTAACTTCACCGCCGGATTCCATTTCGGCGTCTACCTCTACGACAACCTGCGCAACCTCGAACCTAAGGCAGACGTCGATGCCAACGGCGGACCACTCGACCTGCCTATCTTCTACCGCTACGACTTGCTGCGAGCCGGCTCAGCAGGCTACCGCGACGGATGGCTCTACACACGTATCCTGCTCAAGTACCGATGCACCAAGCACCTGTTCGTACAACTCGGACTCAAAGCACACCTCACCAAAGCCGAGTTCGTCGACGCCGGCATCGGAGTAGCACTCTAAAAGATTTCATAATCTCGTCATCTCGACATCTCGTCATCTCGTCATCTCGACATCTCGTCATCTCGACATCTCGTCATCTCGACATCTCGACATCTCGAAAACAACCCCCCTCGACATCTCGTGATCTCGACATTTCGTGATCTCGACATTTCCAAAAAAAAACCGCAGACTTGGTCTGCGGCTTTTCTGTATTAACATAAATCACCTTTTCCGGCGGAACAGGTTTCTCACGAACGAGAATGCCGAGAACGACGGCATTATATACTGCACCGCCGAGCTCACTATCGAAGGCAGACTCAGCAGTCGACGCCAGCGGTTTCGACATACGTCAGCCGAGTGACGCAGCCGCCGTTCTTTGCGACTCAGTTGCTGCATCAGCTGTGCACGCTCTTGTGCCAACTGCTCGCGGTTGCTTATCTCACTTAGCTTCATCTGTCGCCTCCTTTCCTTGCTCAGCCGTCGTCATAGGCTCTGAGGGTTGACTGCCGGCAGACTGCACCGTCTCACCGAAGAGCACGCCGCTCAGCATTTTTATCATCGGGTTATAAAACAGCGGCACCCTGAGTCGGTAGACAAGCCAGCCTACAAAAAACAGCAGCGCACCGAGCAGAGCACTCGCCGCCCACATTGGCATCACCTTCGAGAGCAGGTGTACCACACATACCGACACAAACGCTATGCCACCAAACGCCAAAAACAGCAGCACCAACGTCAGTATTACTATACCAAGCAACAGCGAGAGCTTGTCTAACAACTCCAAACGAAGTAAGTCGTACCGCGTCTGCAAGTACGACTTAGCATCGTCAAGTAACTGTTGGTAGTCGGACGTATTATTCATTGGTTGCCTCGCTTGCTGTAGCTTCAGCCTCTTCCTGACGGAAACGACCAAGTACTTCTTCTACCAACTGCTCAAGTTTCTCTGCCGACAAGTCCGGCATCTTCTCTTGAATCTTAGCGCGAATCTGCTCACGCGACTCTTTACCGCTTTGGGGTGCAAACAGTAAGCCAAGCAAGGCTCCTGCTGCCAAACCACCAAGCAACGAAAATACGTTTCTCATAATAGTTATATTTAGAAATAAACAATTAGAAATAAGAAATAAATCTCTCTACCTTACTTCTTTCAAAAAGTATTCCAATATCTTTTTGCCGTGCAGCTGCTGTCAGCTATGCCATTTTGTCAGCTTGTCGAGGGCGAGGTTCTCTTTGCGTGTCATCTCCGCCTTGTCAACGGGGTTCTTATCGTTTTGTCCGGTCAGGTGTAGCAGTCCGTGCACCACTATGCGGTGCAGCTCCTCCTGCGGGTCGGTATGGCATTGCACCGCGTTAGAGCCTACTGTGTCGAGCGAGATGAAGATGTCGCCCGACAAGGTCGAGTCGGTCGAGTAGTCGAACGTGATGACGTCGGTGTAGTAGTCGTGACCCAGAAACTGCCTATTGACCGCGAGGATATGCTCGTCAGAGCAGAAGATATAATTAAGGTGTCCGACGCTCTTGCCGTAGTCGGCTGCCACGGCTCTAAGCCAGCGACTCATCAGACGTTGGTCGAGTGTGGGCATTGCCACGTCGTGTGAAGTGAAAGTCAACATCGCTATATATTTTTCTAAAACAATCTAAGTTACTAAGCCATCTAAGTTATCTAAAGCCATCTACTATCATCAATGGAAGAACAGGTAAGCTATTGCTATTGCAGCTATTATGCCCACGAAGTCGGCTATCAGTCCGCATACCACGGAATAGCGTGTGTCTTTTATCCCCACGTTGCCGAAGTACACGGCAAGTATGTAGAACGTGGTGTCGGTGGCACCTTGCAGCACGCATACCAACCGCCCTACAAACGAGTCGACGCCGTAGGTCTTCATCGCATCTATCATCAGTCCGCGCGCTCCGCTACCGCTCAGCGGTTTCATCAGAGCTGTGGGCAGAGCAGGCACGAAGTCGGTGTTCAGCCCTATCCAACCAAAGAAAGCACCCACCCCGCCTATAAGCAGGTCCATAGCACCCGACGCACGGAACATACCCACTGCCACTAAGATAGCTATCAGATATGGGATGATGGTGATGGCGGTCTTGAAACCATCTTTAGCACCATCGATGAAAGCTTCGTAGACGTTGACTTTAGCCACCATCGCCTTCACTATAAACAGCACTATCACGCCCAGCAGCAAGATGTTAGCCACCAGCGTCGACCAGAAGGCGAGTGTTTGCTCGTCCATCTTGCTCGACAAGTACAGCAGCCCGCCTACCAGAGCTGTCAGCACCAACAGCGTACCCATTATCACACGGTCGAACATATTGATCTTCTGCGCCACACACACCGCTATCAGACCCGCTAAGGTCGAGAAATACGTGGCAAGCAGTATGGGCAGGAACACGTCGGTGGGCACCGCTGCCCCTAACTGAGCACGGTAGGTCATCACGCTGATAGGTATCAGCGTCAGCCCCGAGGTGTTAAGCACCAAGAACATTATCATGGCGTTGGTGGCACGTGTCTTCTCCTGGTTCAGCTCCTGCAGCTCCTGCATCGCCTTCAGTCCTAACGGAGTGGCAGCGTTGTCGAGACCTAACATATTGGCTGATATATTCATAAACATACTGCCGAAGGCAGGATGACCCTTGGGCACGCCCGGGAACAGACGAACGAAGAACGGCGACACCATCTTTGAGAACGAAGCTACCACGCCGCCTCGCTCACCTATCTTCATGATGCCTAACCAAAGCGAAAGCACGCCCGTCAGACCAATGCTGATCTCGAAGCCCGTCTTTGCCGAGTCGAAGGTGGAGTTGACGATGGCGTTGAACACCTCAGTCTGACCCATAAAAGCACACTCCACGATGCCCACCAATACCGCTATCAGTATCAACGCTATCCAAATGTAGTTGAGAACCATTGTTTATGATTTGTGTTTAGTGATCTGTGTTTAGTAATCTGTGTTATCTCGTCATCCCGACATCTCGTCATCTTGTCATCTCGACATCTCGACATCCCGACATCCCGACATCCCGACATCCCGACATCTCGACATCTCGTCATCTTGTCATCTCGACATCCCTACATCTCGAAATCTCGACATCTCGTCATCCCGACATCCCGACATCTCGAAATCCCGAATTCTTCCCGACAGCAAAGTAACTAAAAAATTCTGACATGCGAAAACGCCACTCTTACTTTCTCGTCTCTTAGACCCCGGCAACCGCATTTTTCAAAAAAAATAGCCTTCCATGTTGCTCAACTCAGAAGAAATCATTATTTTTGCTGCCTAATAGGAATTTCACCGCAGATTTCACAGAAAGGGAATCTCACCACAGATTTCACAAAAAGGGGAAATATACCACAAATTTCACAGAAAGGGAAAATAAACCGCAGATTTAGCAGATTGGGCAGATTATAACAGATTTTTCTCTATGACTGATGACAGATGGGAATCTCACACAGATGACATAATGAAATCTCACACAGATGACACAGATTGATCAGATTACACAGATGCAACCCGCCATGTAGAGACGAGGCTGCGACTCGTCTCACATCCGCAATGCTATCTCATTTTAACAGCTGACAAAGACATTCGTTCAATTCGCTTAATTCGCAGACAATAAGAAAATTCGCTTGATTCGTAGACAATAAGAAAACGCAATGGCATCCTTTTCCGACATAGCTTACCGTTGTGCCACATACGTGCGGCACTATCTGCGCTCGACCAACACCCTCGGTCATGGTATCCATTCGCCACACCTCTATGAACTTGTGCGGATGGTCATCTACGACGACAACAGCTATTACTGTTACTCCGCCATCGAGCGCCAACGGCAGAAGCTGCTACTCAACCACACCACCCTCTTCGTCGACGATATGGGCAGCGGCAAGTCCGGCAAGCGCCGCCTCTCCGACATCGTGAGTCGTTCGGCAGAGACGCCACAGGTAGCACAGACGCTCATGCGTATCGTCAACCACGTGAAGGCACACACCATCGTAGAACTCGGCACCTGCGTCGGACTGACGACAGCCTACCTCGCCTCGCCCTCGTCACGCAGCCGCGTCTTCAGCTTCGAGGGTAGCCACGAACTGCTCCAAATAGCGAAGCTGCAATGGCAACAACTCGGACTCCGCAACATCGAGACCATCGAAGGCAATATCGACCACACCCTCCCGCCTTTCGTCGACACACTCGCGGCAGCCGGCACACCGCTCGACTTCGCCTTCCTCGACGCCAACCATACCTTCGACGCCACCAAAGCCTATTTCGACACTCTGCTGCCACTATGCCGGCGGCACACCATCATCGCTGTCGACGACATCTACTACTCGCCATCTATGAACAAGGCATGGCAATATATAAGGAATAGCAAGGCGGTGACAGCCACTATCGACTGCTATCACTTCGGGCTCGTCTTCTTCGACCCGCAATACGAAAAACGAATATACCGAATCAGAATATAACACCATCATGAAAATCTACACCCGCACCGGCGACAACGGCACCACCTCATTGGTAGGCGGCACACGCGTGAGCAAAGCATCAGTACGACTCGAAGCCTATGGCACTGCCGACGAACTCAACTCTTTTGTCGGACTGCTACGTGCCGAACTCAGTACTAACGACGCCGACACCGACCTCACACTCAGTTACATACAACACCGGCTCTTCAATCTCGGCACCGTACTCGCCACCGAAGACGAAGCCGACAAACAACAACTCATACAGAATCTATACCTCACCGACGACGACGTAAGCCGACTCGAACACACCATCGACACGCTGACCGACCAAACACCCGTCACACGAGGTTTCATACTGCCCGCCGGCAACCGACGCGTAGCACTCTGCCATGTCTGCCGAACCATAGCACGACGACTCGAACGACGTATGACCGAGTTATACTACAGCGACGACAACACCCAACCACAACCACACGAGAAAATTTGCTTGCAATTTGTAAATCGACTAAGCGACCTACTATTTGTTCTAAGCAAAAAAATTGCACAAGATGACAAATGTGAGATTTTTTTGTGGAAAAAATAAGACTTTGTTTGCCCGTTAAAAAAATTTTTATTACTTTTGCGCGGTATTTTGGAAAGGCTATATGCCGCCAACAGATAACTCCATAATTCTAACTGTTTAAATCATAACTTACAATATGTATTGGACACTTGAATTAGCATCGAAACTCGAAGATGCACCCTGGCCGGCAACCAAAGAGGAATTGCTCGACTATGCAATCCGTACGGGAGCCCCAATGGAAGTTATAGAAAACCTCCAAGATATTGAAGATGAGGAGGAAGTGTACGACTCTATTGAGGATCTTTGGGAAGATTATCCAAGCAAAGAAGACTTCTTTTTCGACGAAGAAGAATACTAAACCGGCACTGCACGAGCCATCATACTCGCAGTAAAAACAAAGAAAACGACAACATCAAACAAGACGAGAAAATAACACTTAGGTACATTACTATATAAAGTAGTGTGTTTTTGGTTGTTTATATATATGACCTCACTAAAATGCCGACATACTCTTCTCGCTCTTGATCGATTAACGAAACGATATCTTGTTCTTGCTATAGTCGTATTGAGCAGCACGTCGTTGTTTGCACAGTTCGACCCGCAGATAGGACATTATATGTACCTCCCTACTGCTTTCAACCCCGCAGCGGCGGGAGAAGGCGACATGCTGAAGATAAGCGGCATGCACCGAATGCAGTTCACAGGAATACAGAATGCACCCATGTCGACCTACTTCTGTGCGGCAAGCCCCTTCGTCATTGGCAAAACCAAGCACGGAGCAGGAGTGAGGTTCCTCAACGACCGATTCGGACTGTACACCAACATGACTTTTCACGTACAGTATGCGTATCGGCATAAGATAGGGAAAGGCTACCTTAGTGCAGGCGTCGACCTCGGATTCGTCAGCGTGGGCTTCAAAGGCGACAGCGTAAACCTATCCAAACTCAACGACTCGTACCACGAAGCCGACGACCAATGGATACCTAAGAGCTCAGAAGCAGGCATGTCGTTCGATATGGGCTTAGGACTATACTACACCGCACCACGGTGGTATGCCGGTATAAGCTACTCGCACCTCAACTTTCCGACAGTGCATTGGGGCGACTACGCTACCGTCAGACTCAGAGGCACCATGTACGCCTTCGGAGGATACAACCACCGGTTTAAAAACAAAGACTGGCAACTCAAACCATCACTCATGGTGATGACCGACTTCACCGGATGGGACGTCAACATAGCAGCATTGTGCGAATACAAAGACCGCTACACATGGGGACTCGCCTACCGAATAGCAAGCAACGTGGCTATCATGCTCGGCATCGACATCATCGACGGACTGCACCTTGGATATACCTATGAGCTGCCTACATCCAAACTGCTAATCGAGAGCTTCGGCTCACACGAAGTGTATTTAGCCTATGCTCTCAACATACTAAAGCCCAAACACACAAACCGATACAAGAGCATACGTTTCTTATAACACCAATAACGATATAACTAAAAACAAATAAACAATTATGAAATTAACAAAGATTCTGCCGATTATTTTGCTCACTACCGTTGTGGCATCGTGCAGCAAACCCTCAGGAGAATTAGTAGGTGTTGGTACCTATGGCGACTTCAAAGAAGCTGCTCCTTACGGAATGGTCTTCATTAAAAAAGGTGCCTTTATGATGGGTAACAACACACAATCAGCCATCTTCGACCAACCCGACGACCAAAAGATGGTCACTGTCGACGCTTTCTGGATGGACGAGACAGAAATCACCAACTCCGAATACAAGCAGTTCGTGGTATGGGTACGCGACTCGATAGCATATAAGCTCCTCGTCGATGCCGGCTTCACCGAGTATGCCGTACAACCCAAATACGAAGACTTCGACGAAGAAAACTACGTGATCGACTGGAAGAAGAAAATTCCATGGAACTCGGTCGACGAAGACATCAAAGAAGCACTTTCACCACTCTACTATAGCGACGGCACCTTCAACACCAACCGCCTGCACTATAGCTACAGCTGGAAAAACTACGACGAGGCAGCCCTCGCTCGCAACCGTTTCGACGTGTCGCGCGGACGCTACCCCGACGGAGCCAAAGTGCATGTCGACACCGCATGGGTCGACGAGAACAACGGTATACACGTGCAGACTATCGAACGTCAGCTCACCAGCCCGCAAGACCTCGTAACACAGATGATTATCAACGTATACCCCGACACCATGACATGGGTGCGCGACTTCCAATATGCCTACAACGAGCCTATGCTGCTCAAGTACTTCTCACACGTAGGCTTCTCAGAATACCCCGTAGTGGGCGTCACATGGGAGCAAGCATACGCCTTCTGCAAATGGCGCACACACTACATGCATAGCAACGGCGACCCCAGCACACAGTTCTACCGCCTACCCACCGAAGCCGAATGGGAATATGCAGCACGCGGCGGACGTAAGATGGCAGCTTACCCGTGGGGCAACAACTACGCACGCGACTCCAAAGGATGCTTCTTGGCTAACTTCAAACCCTACCGCGGTAGCTACCCCGACGACACCGGAACCACCACCATGCGAGTAGCACAGTTCCGACCCAACGACTTCGGACTCTTCGACATGGCAGGCAACGTGTCGGAATGGACTATCGAAGCATACAGCACCGCTGCCAACTGGGCTAAGTCAGACCTCAACCCCAACCACCAGTATATGGCACGTCAGTCAGACGCTAACGTACTCAAACGCAAAGTGGTGAAAGGTGGAAGCTGGAAAGACATCTCGTACTACCTGCAATGCGGAACTCGTACCTACGAGTACCAATACGAAAGCCGTCCATACATCGGATTCCGCTGTGTCAGATCACACATCGGCGACTAATCAGAACAATAAACCACATCAAATAAACCCTAAAAAAACTTAAAGAAATGGCAACTAACAGTCAGAAAACCCCGAAGCTCAGCGGATGGGACAAAGTAGTAGCATGGTATGCAGACAAAGCGTACACAGTCCAAATGATCTATAGCCTTGGTGCATCAGTCGTTATCGTGGGTGCACTATTCAAGATTCTTCACTGGCCGGGCGCAAGCTACGTGCTCATGATTGGTATGTTCACCGAGGCTTTCCTTTTCGCTATCGGTATCTTTGAGAAACCCCACGTTACCTACCACTGGGAGAACGTCTTCCCACAACTCTTAGGAGAAGAAGCTGTCGAATTAGACATCAACGCAGGAGGCAAAAGCTCTGACAATAAAGTGCAACAGACACCCGTACTCTCCGACGACGAGATGAAATCGCTCAAAGAAGGTATGGCAGGTCTGACCAAAGCCGCTGCACAACTCACACAGCTCACCGACGTCGCTACTGCCGGCAACAAACTGACCGAGAATATCAACAGCGCTACTCAAGCAGTGGGAGCCTTTGCACAGTCGCAGTCCACACTGTCAGCCGCTTCCAAAGAACTCGGAAACGCTTATCAAGCCATCAACAAAAATGTTGAATCTGCCGTTGCCGACACCAAAGAATATGGTCAGAGCGTAGCCGATGCAAAAGACAACATCGCTAAACTCAACGCCGCATACGAACTGCAACTCAAAGCTCTGCAAGCACAAGCCAAGGCTGTCGACACCATGACCGCCAACACCGCTACCATCAGCGAAGCTCTCGCCGAAGGTGCTAAGGCAGGCACACAATATGCACAAGGTGCTAAGAAACTCGCTGAGCAAATCAACGACCTCAATAAAGTATACGGCAACATGCTCAATGCTCTTGCATAACAATGCCACATACACTAATACACCTCATTATTAACGCATAACTAAGCAATTCAAACGATATGGGTGGAGCAAAAAACTGTCCGGAAACCCCGAGACAACGAATGATAGCGATGATGTACCTCGTGCTGACCGCCATGCTGGCGCTCAACGTGAGTACCGACATCCTCAACGGCTTCCGACTCGTCGACGATAGCCTGCATTTCACGCTCGACGCAACCAACCGTCGCAACCAAGAGCTGATGGATATGTTCAGTGTCGCTTACGAAAAGAACCCGCAGAAAACGAAAGAATGGTACGACAAGGCTCAGCTTCTGCAAAAAGAATCCGACAACCTGTATAACTACCTGCAAAACTTCAAACACGACATAGCCGTGCTTGCCGATGGCGCAGAGAAAGCAAACGACGACCCACGCGTGGCTAACATCGAAAGCCGCGACAACCTCGACGTCACCTCACACTACGCTCTGGCACAAGACCAAGGAGAAGGAAAAGGTATCGAACTCCGTAAGATGTTCGAAGACTACCGCGAACTGCTCATCAGACTCACCGATGGCAAGAAGAAAGCCGAATACGAGCAGATGTTCTCTACAAGAGGAGGTGTGACCAACGATGGCGATTCCATCACTTGGGAAGAAGTGATATTCGACGGTATGCCGGTGGGCGCCAGCATCACCATCCTTACCAAGATGCAAAACGACGTGCGCTCAGCACAGTCGGAGATGATACAGTACCTGCTCACACAAACCGACGCCAGCGACTACCGCGTCAACAACCTCAAGGCTTTCGTCATACCACAGTCGACATACGTAATGAAAGGCGGACAATATACCGCACAGATAGTTCTCTCGGCTGTCGACTCTACAGCTAAGCCTAAGTACTATATCAACAACTCACCGCTCGACTCAACAGGCATATACCGCGTATCGTGCAACAGCGTCGGCACATTCAAATACAAAGGACAGATACAACTGCCCAGCAACGACGACGGCGAACTCGAGACCTATAACTTCGAAAGCGAATATACCGTAGGCGAACCTTCAGCCACCATGTCCAACGTCGAGTTGAACGTCATCTACCGCGGATACGACAACAAGTTCTCTATCTCCGTTCCCGGCGTGCCCAACGACAAGGTCAAAGTAACTGCCAACGGAGCTACCGTAAGCCGAAGCGGAGGCATGTATATCATCAAACCGACTATCGAAAAAGGCAAAGTGACCATCACCGCACAAGCCGAACTCAACGGCAAGATGATAACCATGGGCTCCAAGGAATACCGTCTAATGCCACTGCCCAAACCGGGTGCTTTCTTCTCGGCCGGCGACAAACTCTACGACGGCGGCAACATTCCACGTAACACACTGCTCAACGGCAACAACCGCGTGGTGGCAAGCTTCGGACAAGACGCACTGCTCGACCTCAAGTACAAAATCACCTCATTCAAGGTACAAAACGCATCCGGACAACTGCTACCCGCTAACGGCGACAAGTTCACACAGCAACAGATAGCGATGATACAGAAACTCAAACAAGGAGCACCCGTCAACATCGTCGATATCAAAGCTGTCGGACCCGACGGCAGGACCGTCACACTGCGCGGTCTTCCTCTCACAGTAAACTAATAAACATCAACAATATGAAAAAAACACTTGCAATCGCAGTATTATTGTGCAGCGTACTGACTATCAAAGCTCAGCACCAGATATATCCGTTCTTCGACGAGAAAGGACTGGTACGTATCGAGACCACCGAGCTTAACGACGCCGCCGACACCCTCATCAGCGTCTTCCACCGCGCCGACGATATCGTGTGGTCCAGAGTCGTATACCGCATAATAGACCTCCGATATAAGCAGAACTTCCAGCTCTATTTCCCCACCAACTCCGACGACCCGCAGTATCGAAGTCTCTTCAAGGTGATACTCGATGCTATGGCTGATACCCTGAATGTATACCCTAAGTCAGCCGATAATATCAAACCGCAGTTCACCGAGCCTCTGAAACCCACCGAGATACCGGGTATGCTCATGATCGACGACATCACTGCCGACTACTCCGACGACTCGACTCACTACGACATCACCTCGTCGTCAGCTATGTTGCTGCACTACAACCCGTCGACCGAAAAGCTGCAGTTCAACTTCTTCCCCTACGAGAACTTCGCCAAGAACGTGTACAAGTATCTCATACAGGAGATCATCTTCTTCGACAAACACACCTCGCGTCTGTACTCGAAGATCATCGCCATCGCACCTATGCAGGCGGATAAGATATCAGCTACCGAACCCGACCAGGTGATGGAAGCACTGCTGCAGGCTGTCCTGTTCTGGATCCCGTTCGACGACCTCAGACCGTACCTGGCAAAGCAGTATATGATACCAAGAGTCAACGACAACGCACGCATGACGTTCGACGACTTCTTCATCAAAAAACTGTATTCCTCGTATCTGCTCGGCGATAGTAACATGTACAACCGCATGATCCTCAACTACACCAACGACGAAGCAGAGATAAAGAAAGAACAACAACGTATTGCCGCCGAACTGCTCAACTTCGAACAGGACCTCTGGGAATACTAATTCCGATACATACAAGTGAGCGTGTCAAAATCGCAACGACACAGAACCGGGTATCATCATACCTGACAACGTGTGTAGCGGCTGTTTTGACACACTCGCTGTGTTAATCTACACCACTATATGTCGAGACATCGTTTTCATAACATGTATCTCACCACCACCGTGTCGGTAACACTCGTGCTGTTTCTACTGGGCATCGAGTGTGTACTGCTACTCGGTGCCGGCGAACTGGTACAACGCATCCGCGAGAATGTCGACCTCACCGTAGTGCTACGCAGCGACGCCGACAGCACGGCTAACAACCGACTGCAACGCATGCTGCAAGTGGCACCCTATAGCCGTGAGGTCGAATATATATCAGCACAACAAGCACTCGACGACCACATCAGCCAGATGGGTGAAGACCCCACTCAGTATCTCGGATACAACCCGCTCACCGACTCCTACGTCGTCAAACTCAACGCCGAATATGTGCAGCCTGACAGCATCAAAGCTATTCTACACTCACTCAACTCGTTCGACTTCGTAAGTCAGGTCATCTACCCCGAAGACGTAGTCAGCGTACTCGACAGCAACGTCAACCAATATTCGGCTATCATTCTCGCCATAGCTGCCATACTGCTCTTTGTGGCTATCTCGCTCATCACCAACACTATCCGGTTGCAAGTATACTCCCGACGCTTCCTGATCAACACCATGAAACTGGTGGGAGCTAAGTCGTGGACTATCAAAGGACCTATCGTCAGACGTAACATACTGATAGGCATCATCGCTGCCGTCTTAGCATTGGCACTGATAGTAGCTATGCTCTATTACGCGCAACGCAACTACATGCTACAGATAGTCACACCCACTTGGCAAAACGTTGCCATACTCAGCGGCACTCTCATCACGGCAGGCATACTGATAACACTCGTCTCGTCAATCATCGCCACCAACAGATACATCCGCATGACAACCAACGACCTATACTACGTATAACGACTTCACCTCTTGTAATATATGAAACCCAATCTACCCGTCCTCAACGCCATCCTCATAGGCATCAGTCTGGCTATCATCATCGTAGGCTTCGTGCTGATGATAGGCGAACCCAGCACCTCGACCTACAACCCCGACATCTTCTCGATCAGACGTATCACCGTCGGACCTATGATCTCGCTGTTCGGCTTCGTATGCATGATAGCCGCCATACTCTACAAACGCCACAACAAACAATAGACCCCACTACCTATGACATGGCTTGAAGCAATCATCCTTGGGCTGGTACAGGGGCTTACCGAGTTCCTGCCTGTTAGCAGCAGCGGTCACCTCGAAATAGGACAAGCACTGTTGGGCACCGCCGGCACCGACAACCTCACCTTCACCGTCACCGTACACGTTGCCACCGTGCTGTCGACGATCGTCGTACTACGGCGCGAAGTGGCAGCACTGCTGCGTGGCACCTTCACCACCACCGCGTGGAACAAAGAGAAAGACTATGCCGCAAAGATACTCATTTCGATGATACCCGTCTTCGTGGTCGGCATGTTCTTCAAAGACCAAGTAGAGGCACAGTTCGGCAGCGGACTGCTGCTCGTCGGCATCTGCTTGCTTATCACCGCCACACTGCTGTTCGTGAGCGAATATGTGTCGAAACACAGGCAGACCTCCAATAGCGACAACAACGCCGTCATCGACACCGCCAACCTCGGCGAGAGCATCACCTACAAGTCGGCATTCATCATCGGACTGGCACAAGCCGTCGCTGTGCTGCCCGGCATATCACGAAGCGGCTCGACAATAGCTACCGGACTACTCTGCGGAGCTAAGAAAAACGAAGTGGCACAGTTCTCGTTCCTCATGGTTCTAATACCCATTCTCGGAGAAGCCTTCCTCGACATACTCAAGTTCTTCAAAGGTGACGAGCTAACCACAGCCATACCCGCCTCCGCACTTGTCATCGGCTTCCTCGCAGCCTTCATCAGCGGCTGTCTCGCCTGCAAATTCATGCTCGCCATCGTCAGACGACAGAAACTGACGTACTTCGCCATCTACTGCCTCGCCGTCGGACTTTTCACCATCATCTATAGCCAACTCTAAACACGAACACGAACACGCACACGCACTCAAAGCTATGGATTTCATTGAAGGAGAGATACTCGCATTCGACAAACCATACCGCTGGACTTCGTTCGACGTAGTGGGTAAGACGCGATGGATGATATGCCGACACCTTAAACTCAAAAAACTAAAAGTCGGACACACCGGCACCCTCGACCCACTCGCCACAGGCGTCGTCGTCGTATGCACCGGCAAGAAGACCAAACTAATCGAACAGTTGCAAAACCACGACAAACAATACATCGCTACCCTGCAACTCGGAGCCACCACTCCTTCCTTCGACTTAGAAAAACCTATCGACCAACACTACCCCACCGAGCATATCGACCTACAACTCATCGAACAGACACTACCACGCTTCGTGGGCGACATTCAACAGATACCTCCCATCTTCTCGGCTGTGAAAGTCGACGGCAAACGAGCCTACAGCATCGCCCGACAAGGACAACAAGCCGAACTCAAAGCCAAAGATATCAACATCAGCCGACTGCAGCTGCTCGACTTCAACGCCGACACCATGCAACTCACGCTCGACGTCACATGCTCCAAAGGCACTTATATCCGCGCACTGGCACGCGACATCGGACTATCACTCGGCTCCGGAGCACACCTCATAGCACTCCGACGAACCCGATTGGGCAACACCACCATCGACAACTGCATCACCTTCCAACAACTGCAAGACATTCTCGACAATAACGTAACTAATTCTACAACGATATGAAACTCTCACAATTCAAACTCAAAGTACCCACAGAGCTAATAGCACAATACCCCGCAACCTACCGCGACGACGCACGTATGCTCGTACTACACCGCAAAACAGGAGAAATAGAACACAAGCAGATAACCGACATCATCAGCTATTTCGACGACGGCGACGAGTTTATCTTCAACGACACTAAGGTCTTCCCCGCCCGACTCTATGGCAACAAAGAACGAACGGGAGCACATATCGAAGTCTTCCTGCTACGCGAACTCAACACACAACTGCGATACTGGGACGTGCTGGTCGACCCCGCACGAAAGATACGTATCGGCAACAAACTCTTCTTCGACGACTCCAACACCATCGTAGCCGAAGTCATCGACAACACCACCTCACGCGGACGCACTCTGCGCTTCCTCTCCGACTACACCGGCGAAGACTTCCGAGCACGACTATACAAACTGGGCAAGACACCACTGCCTACCTATATCACTCGAGAAGCTAACGAAGAAGACGCCGAACGATACCAGACTATTTTCGCCAAAAACGAAGGCGCCGTGGCAGCTCCCGCCACCGGACTACACTTCTCTAAGACACTACTCAAACGACTCGAGATAAGAGGTATCCAATCCGACTTCATCACCTCACATATCGGGTTAGGCATCTTCAAAGAAATCGAAGTAGAAGACCTTACCAAGCATAAGATGGACTCAGAGCAGATAGAGATAAGCCAACAACTCGCCGAGAAAATCGACCTTCTACACGAGCAGAAGAAACGTATCTGCGCCATCGGTACCGACGTCATGCGCGCCCTCGAGACCGTAGTAGGCACCAACGGACATATCAAAAGCTACTCCGGCTGGACCAATAAGTTCATCTTCCCACCCTACGAATTCACCGTGGCTAACGCCTTCCTGTGCAACTTCTACTTCTCACAGTCAACGCAGCTGATGATGGCTGCCGCCTTCGGTGGCTATGAGTATACGATGGCAGCCTACCACCAAGCCATCGAACAAGGCTACCGCTTCGGCGACTACGGCGACGCCATGCTTATCGTCGACTAACAACCTCGCTTTACATAACCTTTCAGCGCACAAAAGCGACCATACAAAAGGCGGTCACACAGGCGGTATATATACCGCCTCAGCCACACGAAATCACTTTGCGCTACATAAGCGCAACACTTTAGTTTTCTGCCACTTTCATCAGTCCGCGACAAAAAGATAAATATTTTTTGAAAAAAAATCATTTTTTATTTGGTCAATTGCCGGAAATGTTGTACTTTTGCACCCGCAATCGAAAAGGATTACTTCTTTGACATAGCACCGCAAGCGAAACCAAGTTATGGCGAACCCATCAGCAAGGTTTTGCAGCGAACAATGGTGCGGTAGTTCAGTTGGTTAGAATACCGGCCTGTCACGCCGTAGGTCGCGAG